>NZ_JBXWIV010000001.1:154462-499947 GCF_058197955.1 Janibacter sp. CoH_79_TC_3 | reverse complement strand
AAGGACTGAGCCCTGTTAAGTACAAAGCTCAGTCCTTGATGCAAACTTAAACTGTCTAAGTTTAGGGGGTCAGTTCATCATGATGGCTAGGGGTTTTTGCATTTATGGGTGAAAGTGGCTTACTTAGAATTAAAACATCATAAATTGTTATATCGCTTATCTCCATTGACGCATTCATTAAACTATGACTAAATGAGAGAGGAATTAATCATTATAATTTTAAGCCTGATACCAATTTTAAATAAGTTTAGAACCGTCAGCTTTAGCCGTACAAGGAGTGTACTATGTCCACCATGATTACTGATCGTACCTACCGTATTGACCGTGAAAATACCCAAGCGATGATTATCGATATCCAAGAACGCTTGACGCCGCATATTTATGACCATGAAAATATCATCAAAAAAACAGTCACTCTAATCAAAAGTCTGCAAGCGCTTGGTATCCCTATTATGCTCAATGAGCAGTATAAAAAGGGACTTGGTGAGACTTTGCCTGAAATACGTGATGTGCTAGAAAGTGACAATACCAAAAGCTTTGAGAAAGTGACGTTTAGTGCTTGCGACAATGATGATTCATGGAATCATTTAGCACAGCAGAATCGAAGCATTGTTCTATTATTCGGAGTGGAAGCTCATGTTTGCGTGCTACAAACGGCACTGGATTTACTCGATAATGGCATGCAGCCGGTCATTATTGGAGATGCCGTTGGCTCGCGTTTTCCGTACGATAAAAAGCAAGCGATTCGCCGTATCCGCCGCGCTGGAGGTGTGATTACCACGGTTGAAACCATTCTGTTTGAGCTGTGCCGCAGTAGTAAAGACCCTGCATTTAAAACCATTAGTAATTTGATTAAGTAGCTCAATTAAGCAGATTGATTGGTAATAAAACGTTTCTTTAATGGTTAATAACAAAAGATAGCGCTTTGATAGTTAGCCGCTATCTTTGTTAAATACTAAATTTTTCGCTTTGAAATAAGGCTCTTAAACAACGTTTGAAGTTGGTTTAACAGTAGCTTTAATCGCTGGCTTATCCTTTATTCTTAACACTAAAAGGGTGGCTAAAGCGACGGCAATAATCAGTACCCAACCAGTCGGTGTCCAACTGCCAGTCAGTCCTTTCACGCCTTGCATCAGCAACACCACGATGACGCCTCCGAGATTGCCCATCATCATCAGCATGGCAACTGCTTTGGCCGCTTGTGAGGCGTGCACGGTGTCTTCAGCGGCGGCAATCAGTAGCGGATAACCTGCTAGCAAGAAAAATCCCAGTACAAAACTCAGCAATAATGTTGAGGTTCCTGTCGTTAAGTACAGTAAAGGATAGGTTGCACTCGCACCAACCAGCGTTGCCAATATTAAAAATATCCGCCGTTTTTGCAGATAATCAGATAATAGCGGAATCAGTAGCGCCCCTAAAATACCGCCGACGATCAGCATCGCGGTAATTATGCCTGCCGTCGCCTCATCAATACCGCGCGGCGCAAGAATAGGCGCAATCCAGTTACTCAGCCCATTAAAATAACCCATCGCAATAAACACTGCCAATGAGATAAACCATAGCCGTTTATTTTTCAATAGCGATTCGATTTCGTGCAGTGAGATAGCGCTATCTTGTTGTTTGGGTTTTTCAACGACGACTAACAAAAATCCTACTACTGCCACCGCCGTAATAACGACATTGATAAGTAGCATGCCAGAGAAGCCAAACGCCTCGATTAATGGAGCAGGGGCAAAAGCGCCAAGGGCGGTCGCCAAAAACATCCCACCCATAATAACGCCCGTTACCGTGGCGATTTGCGATTTATCAAACCAATCCGAGGTTACTTGATTGATAGCATTGGTAATATACGGCTGAGCGATGGCGATCAGTAATTGCCCTGCAAACACTGTCCAATAATGATCAGCGCCTAACCAGCGTATTATTGAGCCTATCAGCATAAGCAACGCCGCTAAGCTGACAATTTTTTTATAGCCAATATTATCAAGTACCTTGCCAGAGTGGATGGCGAGTAGCACAAAAATAATAGGGAACATCAACGTTAATAAATTGGCAAAAAACTCATTCACGCCAAAATGCGCTTCGGTACTAATTACGATGGTCGCAAAGGTCAGCCATAAAAACTGATTGACCCCAAGTAAAAGAGAGAAGCCGGCGATAATCAGCCATTTATTGGGTGGCTTTTGCTTGGAAATCATTGAACTCGCAGTTAATGAATTGGCACGCGTTGCAGCGTCAGTGGTGAGTGGCATCGACATATCCTTGTCTGGTGCAGGTTATTATCCATTATTTTATGCATAACCTTGTCCATAGTCTTATGCATTGCCTGTTGCCCTATTATGAGCATTAGTCGAATCTTAAACAATATAAAATTAGATATTTGCCTTTATTGATGGCTTTAGAAAAACTTACATTCTTACCAGCGTGAGAAAATGTCTATTATAATAAGCGCTTTCGTATAAAGATTAGAGTTAGACAAAGCGCTAACCATTTACCATTCAAACTAGAGAAAGCCATGCCATTAGAAACCATGTCATCAAAATCGATGCCCTCGAAAGCTACGTTATCAACAACCATGCCATCGACTAAGCAAAAGCTATTAACCAATCCAAAGCTTACTGCAAATATCGATATTGATGACGTGACGCATTTTTTACTAGAGCTGGATGCGCTTAAACGTGTCAATCGACGTAGCTATGTGACGGGTACGAATCGTTTAGAAAACTCTGCTGAGCATTCTTGGCATTTAGCGATGGCATGTTGGTCAATCGCTGAGTTGTTTGAACTGGATATCAATCATGAAAAATTGCTAAAAATGGCATTGATACATGATTTGGGCGAGATTGATGCGGGTGATACTTTTTTATACGCCGATACACGTGGTGATGCACACGTTGAAGAACGTACCGGTATTGCTCGATTGCAAAGCGAGCGCGGTAATGGGATTACTGATTTAAGTGAGGTTTGGGAGGAGCAGGAAACAGGTAATAGTAAAGAGAGCCAACTGCTTAGAGTGGTTGATCGTTTATTACCGTTTTTGCTTAATCTGAACACCAACGGAAAAACGTGGATTGATGCTAACGTTACGCGCTCTCAAGTAGCTGGCGCACATGGCTTTATTAAAGACAGCTTTCCGAGTATCCATGAGTGGCTAGCAAAACAGATTGACTATGCAACTAAGCAAGGATGGTTGGTTGATAAGTAAATTGATACCGAATTTGGTTGCTAGACTTTTCATTTAATAGCGTTGTCGTTTGATCGCGTCACCTCGTTACTGATTCGCAATGGTTGACGCCGTCTAAAGCCTTTATATTGAACAGTGGGGTCAGTAATAACAGAGAGGCTACATGCACTTATTTAAAAACTATAAAACATTGTGCAAATCGCTAGCCTTTGTCAGCATGCTGGGATTAGCGCAAATGGCGCAAGCGCTTGCTCCTGTCAGCGATGGTGATAAATTGGCACACGATGCAAAAAAGCAGATCGGTATCACGGTGAGCTATGACCCTACTTATCGTAAGCTGGAATTTCCGCGTGGCGATGTAGCAATAGAGACCGGCGTCTGTACCGATGTGATTATTCGCGCTTATCGTTTGCAAAATGTAGATTTGCAGCAGTTGGTCAATCATGACATGAAGTCAAATTGGTCTGCCTATCCGAAAATATGGGGCTTAAAGTCAACGGATAAAAATATCGATCATCGCCGTGTGCCCAATCTTGAGGTATTTTTTGCGCGGCATGGGCAGTCGTTATCTACGACTGATAAAGACAGCTTTCAAGTCGGAGATATTGTAACGTGGCGTTTGCCCAATGGTAATTTGCCGCATATAGGTATCGTATCAGACAAAGCAGCTGCTGATGGTACGCCGTTGATTATTCATAATATCGGCCGTGGTACGCAAGAAGAAAATATCCTTTATGCCTATCCTATACACAAGCACTTTCGTTATTAGCCACTTTCCTTATTAGCCGCTATCTTACGACGAAATCATAACTCCCATTAAAAAGCCCAATTAAGCATGAAGATTCATACTTAATTGGGCTCATGTTTTTATCGTTAAACAGATGGTTTATTTAGAGTTAGCAACACCCAATAACTGTCCCATTTGTACTACACTATTGGCTTGCATGTTATCTTGCCAATCGGCTTTTGCGCCCTTTGGTAGTATTACAATCGCGGTCGAGCCTAAATAAAAGCGTCCAAGCTCATTGCCCTTCTCAAAGCTCATATGATGATCCGCTTCTTGAATTTCCTCAGTGCGACTGATTTTGCCAGTCGCTACCGTTTCAATACCAGCTACAATCATCGCCCCAACCATCACAACTGCCGCCTTGCCATATTCTGTATCAAATAAACAGACCAAACGCTCGTTACGGGCAAACAAATCAGGCACGTTTGCCGCCGTGGTATTATTGACGGAAAATAGCGTACCCGGTACATAACGGGTTTTTGTTAAGGTGCCAGCAAATGGCATATGCACGCGGTGATAATTGCTCGGTGCTAGATAAACGGTCGCAAAGCTACCATCCGCAAAATAGCTACCATCTTCGCTATTGGCCAGTAATTGTCCAACGTCATAGTCACGGCCTTTGGCTTGCAGCAATTTATGGTCGCGAATTTGCCCCAATTGTGAAATAACGCCATCAGCAGGACTGACAATACCGTTTGCGCTGCTATCTATGATACGGGCGTCGTCTTTTAGCTCACGGGTAAAAAAGTCATTAAAGCTTTCATAAGCATTAAAACTTTGGCGCTCGTATTCATCTAAGCTGACATTGTAAGCTTTGGCAAAACTGCGGATAAAGGTGCGCTTAACGTAAGGATGGCGGCTGGCAGCCAAACGTCCAGCGACTTTACTTAACTGCTGCTGCGGCACGAATTGTTGAAGGGTGGCAAATAAATTCATAATAAGGCTACCAAAATAGGGTTTGATGTAATAATTAATTAGGCAAGTTAATGGCTGTATTTTATCATGGTCAGGGTATGATTGTATGGCCATAAACTGTAAGCTATTTATACATAAGGAAGGCCGTAAATGAGAGCGCTGATACAAAGAGTGCGCCGTGCTAGTGTCACTGTCGATGCGCACTGCGTTGGTGAGATTGAGCATGGCCTATTGGCCTATATTGGCTTAGGTCATGATGATAATCTGCAAAGTGCGCAGCGTATGATTGATAAAATCATTACTTATCGCATTTTTGATAATGATGATGACCCTGCTAAGTTTGGTAAATTGGATAAAAATGTTCAGCAAGTAGAGGGTGGTTTATTACTGGTCTCACAATTTACCTTGATGGCGAAAACCGATAAAGGTCGCCGTCCTGACTTTGGCGAAGCGATGGCACCCGATGCCGCGCAAGTATTATTTGAGCAATTGGTAAATTATGCCAAGACTCAACATCCTAATGTGGCGACTGGTGAGTTTGGCGCTGATATGCAAGTGTCCAGTATCAATGATGGACCGTTAAATTTCATATTGGAAGTTTAAAGGTTTAACGTTTTAGAATCTTGATTTTTACAAGCTGAATATTTTAGAAGCTAAAGTTTTCACACTAAAGTCTTAAAGGCTAAAAACTTAAAAGCTAGCTATCAGGTTTTTGCAAAAGTGGATAAGGGTTGACCGCGCTGCCATTGATATAAATCCCGTAATGGACGTGCGGCGGCGTACCTTTGGCATTACCACTGTCGCCGACATAACCGATGATATCGCCGGCATTGACCCAGTCGTTCGGGCTAATATCGGCATAATCTTCTAGATGCGCATAATAATGTCCTGCGCCGCCTGGTCCAATGATGAACACCACGCGACCGCTTAACGTATTTTCGCCAACTTTACTGACGATGCCTGGTGTCGTTGCCTGCATCGGCGTGCCCCGCGCGGCAAATATATCGATGCTTTCATGAGAGCGACCTTGGCTGCGGGCGCCGCCCCACGTATCGGCTAGATGCTGTTCTGGTAATGGCGAGGGAAGGCTGTTTTCTGTGGGTAATTCTTGTTGTAATAAACTGAGATGTTGCCATTTTGCCAGTACAAACGATTGAGTTTGCTGACTGATACTCGGTAAGAGCTTGTCGAATACAAATAATAGTAGCAATAATACAGCTGCCTTGATTAATACGCTTAGTACACGGCGTAAAAAGGTTGGTTTTGAATTTGGCTGCGGGTTATTGCCATCTGCTAGCATCGATATCTCTTTAGTTTTTTGAATGAACGCTAATAGGTATTATATAAGCGAAGCTCTCCATTCTTTGTATGCCATTGTTATATCTGCTTTTTATCCCCATAAATATAACGTTGTTTTCGAAAATCACGTAGCTTTTAAATTTACATAGCTTTTAAATTCACATAGCTTTTAAATTCACTTAAAACACAAATGTTGCTACCTATGGCTAAATCTTTATGACTGACACTGCGCTGATTATTGATACCGAAACCGATCAAGGTCGTGATCCGCGTCCGATTCAAGTGGCGACTATTAATGTAGCGACGGGATTTGAGTGGATGAAATACTTTAATAGTGGGCGCTCGATATCGCCAGTCGTCATTAGAATCCATGGTATCACCGATGATGATGTCGCTGGTCTTGAGCGCTTTGAGTTAGATGCGTTTGAGCTGCCGCAGTATTTGATTGGGCATAATGTGCGCTTTGACTGGCGGGTGATTGGCAGTCCCTCTACTAAACTAATATGTACGGTGCGGCTGGCGCGTGTGGCTTTTCCAGAGTGGAGCGCCTATGGTCAGTCCAAATGTATCGAGCAGTTATTAGGTAAAGGAGAAGCAAGGAGAATGACGATTGCCGCTCATGATGCGCTCGGTGATGCACGCATGTGTTATCTGCTTTATCAGGCGTGCTGCGAGCGCTTGGAAATTGCATCGACGGATTTTGCTGCTGCCCATGCTATCGCCAATAAAGCCAATCCAGTGAGCAAAATGCCCTTTGGTAAACATAAGGGCATGCCGATTAAAGACGTGCCAATTAGCTACGTAAAATGGATGCTAGGTAACATCCATAATATACAGCCGTCGCTCTATTCTGCTTTAACCAAGCGTGTCAAAGCAGAACAAGCAGCGAAAAATACGCAAGACTAAATAGAATTGCACTTGAATGGATTAACTAAACAGAACTTATTGTTGCTTAGCTAGCCAATCCACTGCCATTTGCCAAAGCTGCGGGGCTTTAGCGTTGGTTCTGCTACTAAAATAGCGCATATGACCGATACTGTTTAAGCCAAACTCTTTTGGCTCAAAAAAGTGTTTTTCGACTGGCATTTTGCTAAAGACACGAATCATATCATCGATATTTTTGCTATTAGCAATCTCATCATCGCTAAAGCCGAGCCACAATGCTGGCATGTCAATTTCATCATAAAAATGAGTATGAATACTTTTGCCAAAAGCGGTTTTAATATAGCCTGCGCCATTGCACCACTCGCGCCATTGACGAGTGACGCCGCGTGGTAGTGGCTCGCCCATACCGATTTTATCCGCTGGCGTATAACCAAACGTTAAGTTAGTGAGCGGAATAAAGGCATCCATAAAACCCATCGCTTTGAGCTTATAAGGCATGGTCATATTTTTAATTTGCCCTGATGAGCATGCGACATTAAATACCGAAGTAAGCGCCTTATAATTTGGCATCAAACCTATCAGCTGTCCGCCAGCGCTATGACCAATCAAATGGTAAGTGGCATCGGCAAATTCATCTTGCAAGGCATCAAGGACGGCTGGCATGTCGTGGCGACCCCAACTGATTAAAGAGGCGTCACATTTCGCCAAATCAGAGGAAAGCGATTCGCCGATGCCTTCATTATCAAAGGTTAGTACACCAAAGCCACTTGCTGCTAGATAAGTGGCAAAATTGTGATAAAACTGGCGTTTGATACCGGTCGCTGGCGCGATCATGAGCGCTGCTTTTACCTCATCTTTAGGGCGATAAACGGTCGCTGCCAATGCCCGATTGCGCTCAGTCATGATGCTTAGGGCATAAATATCTGTTTGATTGTGCGGATTTTCCATGGTTTTACCTTAATGTATTTTTGTCGTCTTTTATGGGTAAGTACTTTTTTATAATTCAGTGCTTTGGGTAAATAAAAACCCTTGATATGCGCTGAGGGTTTAATAATCAGTGTTAAGCATGTCATCATTAAGCTGCGATTAATTTAATATATGGCATAACTCTGTGATAACCGCATGATGACCGAGTTACAGCGCCGCTTATGGTAAAATAAATCTTAGGTGAGAAAGGTAGGCGAAAATGACTTCTAAGTTCTATAAGCAGGTTCTATAGACAAGTTCTATGCAGTTTATTTTGAGCGCTATTTCCAAAAAAATATTAATCAGTATTTATTTTGACCAATCAACACACATCAACAAACCAACACGCATGAATAAACGTGTTTTAATAGCTAGGTATTCAATAGCACATTATTTAATAAAGATGTATTTAAGAAAAAATCGCTATAAAAACTAAGGAAGCTATATGCAAATGAAAATTAACAATGACACTTATGAAGTCATTACCAGTCAAGATATTACAAATATTGAAAAAGCGGTGGATAAATCAGTGCTAACGATGCCGTTGGTAGCGGTTTATTGTGGTTCGCGTTTGGGTAATAATGAAGTCTACGAGCAGGCAGCGCGTGAGCTTGGTCGTGAGCTCGCCGATAATGGCATGGGTTTGGTCTACGGCGGCGCGAGCATCGGACTGATGGGCGCAGTCGCCGATGAGGTCATCCAAGGCGGCGCGCAAGCGGTCGGTGTGATTCCAACCTTTATGCTCAAGCACGAGATTGCCCATGAGCAGCTGACGCGTCTGCATTTGACCGATACCATGCATACCCGTAAAACGGTGATGGCAGAGTATGCCGATGCCTTTATTACCTTGCCGGGTGGGCTTGGAACATTAGAAGAAATCATGGAAATCGCCACGTGGCGTCAGTTATATCAGCACGAAAAACCAATGATTATTCTGAATATCAATGGTTTTTATGATCGTATGATTGAGCATTTAAAATATACCGCTGACCAAGGATTTATGAAACAACAAGACCTTGAGCGCCTAGTGGTATGTAATACGATTAATGAAGCGATTGACCTATTAAAAACCGTCGTAAAAATAGACGATGCAGTCAATACCGAAAAAATGGCCGGTAATTAAGCGAACTAAGCGCTAATATATACTGTCTTTACATAAAAAAGGAGAGAAGGGCTTATCGTTAGCCTTGCTCTCCTTTTTTTGCTTTGATTTTATCGATGAAGCAAATTAAAAGTAACAAACTCTAATAAGTATCTGATGGAAATAAAAGCCGCCATTCATTACCTTTTATTAGCGTTTAATTATCTTACTCCATTTCATCAATACCATGATTCACGCCCGCCATTGCTAATGGGAAGCCGCGTTGTTGCGCCAAATGACGCGCAACTTTATCAATCGCTACGCTATCGTTTTGTGCCAAATACGCCCATTCATGTGCATAACGCTGACGGTTTTCTATTGCGTCGTTATCAACCAAACCAAGTTCAGTCAATTCATCGACGATTTGATCAGCAGCAATCAGCGTCGATGAGGCTTTGACGTTTTCTGCCCGTGCATAGCGAATATTGGAATACAAGCTCACATCAGCCACCCGCAAAGTATCGTCTTGACCAGGAATTTGCTGCCCACCATATAGTGCGTTACCGACCGTACGCGCGCTATGGAAGGTCGGCACAAACTCAGCGACATAGTCAATCGCTTGCTGGCTACGTGCTTGCAGCGGTGCTTTATCCCAGCCATCTTCGATATAGTGCAGGTATTGCGACGGCAATTCAGGTTGCGCGCTGTCTTTATTAGAGGCTACCAAACCATCATCAAATAAGGTGATAAATTTGCTCATGCCATGTATTTGAAAATAGCCCCCGGGATAAGGCGTTAGCTGCGCCATGCCTTCAGGGGTTCCGCGCTCGCCATAAACGATAATCTCTGGTATTTGTCCGCCAGTGTCATTCCAGTGGGTAATATAAGAGGACTTAAACTCGACCATGCGTGTGACTTTGACGCCGACCATATCGTCGATGACGCCAGTACGAAAACCACAAGCGTTGATTAAGTAATCTACTTCGATAGATTCAGTTTTAGTTTTAAAGTCAGTTTCAAGCTCGTTTTCAAAGCTCGCCGCTTGTTGATAATCAATACGCCATTTAGTGACATGGTGGTCAGCGTTTGAGCAGTTTTCACAGTCGACAGGCATGACTTGCTTAACCTGCGTATCGGTAAAGACATGCGCATGCTCATAGCCTTCTAAAGCCAATTGCGCAGAAGCCGCTAAGCGGAAAATATTCCAGCCATATTCTTGCACGACAATCAGCGGAAATTTAACCTTATTTAAATCCAAGTACTTAGCGACTGGTATCATCCATTCGTCAACCGTACGCGGTACTGCGACTTGTTCACGCTCAGATAAGGCAATTAATTGTTCATGGCTGTAGAGCTGATAATAATTTTCAAGCTCGCCGAGTACTTTATTATTGGCATCTTGGGCGATAAGCTCACGATAAGCAGCGGTCAAGATATCAAGGCGTGGTAGCAAATCTTCAGGCAAGCCCTCATCGCGCGTTGGGACGGCAAATACCGTTGGGCGCACATCGATGGTATAAGGATAAAGGCGCAAAATATCGATACATTGCTTGAGCAGGGCGACGCAATCTTCGTCAGGGATTTCGCGGTATAGATTGCCGCCCGCATGCAAGTGACACATCGGTGGACCATCGATAAGCGAGGTATTTTTTTCAAATACATAAGTCTCAAGCCCTAATGCTGCGAGGCGAATCGCAATCGTTGCCCCCGCTGTACCGCCACCGAGAATACCAACCCGTTTGGTGGTAGGTGCTTGATTGTTCGTAACAGAATGAGTCATTGTCGTTGTTATATCCTTAATCGCATTCCTATTATCAGTCATCAGGAATGGCTCGGCGTCTTTGTTAAATAATTCGTTTGTCAGTTTCTAAGCTTCTTGATTTCTAAGTTCTTAACTCTTATATCTGCCACGCTTATATTTTAAATAGCGTGTTTTTTTCTAATGCAAGACTACCGATATGTGTGCAACGGCTACTAAGTTCAATATTCATCTTAAGCCGCCATAGTCACGTTTACAGCCACATTTATTATTGTGTAGTAATTCTTAATTTCAATCGACTATTCTACGAATAAACTACCAATAATGGCATGGCGAATACGTAAGTAGATGCATGAGTTTTGTCAATGAATAGCAAGGAGAGGGATGACTGCAGCACAAAATCAGAGAGTGAATTTTATTTAATTTGTAATATTTATGCGCTTTTGTAAATTTATATAATGATAGAAAAGACTGACTTTATGTCTATGCTATATTAAAAACGCTTGTAGTCAGCCTTAAGCTATTTTATACATTAAGGTTTAGACCTACAGACGACAAAAAGAAATCTAAAGAATTTTCCACTATTAACAAGGAAGTTATTATGAAACACATACTTATGTTATCTGTCATTTCTGGTGCATTAGCGCTTAGCGGTTGTTCTACTTTTAACAACATGTTTGGCAATGACGATTCAGGCATGCATGATGTGCAAGCGACCACTAAAAATACTGCCCCAGTCGTCAGTAAGAATGGCATGTTGGTTGATGCAAGCAACCATATGACCCTTTATACTTTTGATAAAGATGCTATGAATAAGTCAGAATGTGGCTCTGCCTGTCTGCTCGCTTGGCCAGCATTTTTGGCGCCAAGTAATGCTAAAGCGTCAGGGCAGTTTGCCGCCTTTAAACGCGAAGATGGCAAATATCAGTGGGCGATGAATGGTAAGCCGTTATATTTTTATGCCAATGACACCAAGGTTGGTGATAAAGATGGTGATAACAAACTTGGCGTTTGGCATATCGTAAAAACCAAATAACTTTTGAATTTGCTAAAAATAATTTTTCCATAACAAAAATAAGTTTTCCATAAAAAGGCAGCCAGTGTGGCTGCTTTTTTTTGGTGATTTGTACAGTTTTTTGACATCGTATAATGTCTTCAAGACGAGCTTAAGGCGCGGTCTTATCATAGAAGCTACTTGCATCAAGCGGCAAAAACCGTTAAAATCGCGGTTTAATTTTCCCGCTGGGGAAAGGCTAAGTGAGCAGCGGTGTGGTGTTGGGTGCTGGAATAAGCCAGTGACGCAGTTGCCAGACCAGAAGATGTCCTTAGTGCCTCAGTTACGTATGTTAGTGTGATTAATAGTCAAAAACGCCATTAATCAAAAGCGCTGTACATACATCGGACATAGAGAGTTTATTATGCGTAAAGATATCCATCCTAATTACCAAGAAGTTTTGTTCCATGACACTAACGCTGACGTGTTCTTTTTAACTCGTTCAACTGTTAAAACCAAAACCACTCGTGAATACGAAGGTACAGAATATCCATACTACCCACTTGATATCTCAAGTGCGTCGCATCCATTCTATACTGGCGAACAACGCAAAACGTCTACTGAAGGTCGTGTTGCAAGCTTCAACAAACGCTTTGGTGCGTTTGGTGGCCGTAAGAAAGCTGCTGATACTGACGCTGCAGAATAATTCACACCTATTGCGTGATATTATTCTGAGTATGTGTTTTCTCAAACATGCACAGCTATAGTATTAAGAACATAAAAAAACCGCTGACTATTCAGCGGTTTTTTTTGTTTAAATTTTAACGTTAAGTAATAGAAAGCCAATTTTTATAAAATCAGGTTTTACTATACTTAGAAACTTCATTTAGTAGAAGATAAATCTAATAATTCGACAATCAGCTCTACCAACTGCTGGGCCCAATAGCCATACATAAGGCTACTTGGGTGAAAGCCATCACTGGCAAACATCACTCTGATATCGATTGGTGTGCCATTAGAATGTTCGTCTATCATGCGGGCAAAGTCGGTTGCCATGTAGGTGACACCATCGTGAGCAGCACAGACTTGCTGCAAGGTATTATCAAGGATAGAGGCTTTGGCACCGACAAAGTTATTCAACGGTGCAGGTATCGCCGGCATCTGCGCCATTGGTGGTAAGCTTAAAAAAATCAGCTCACGCACGCCAAATTTTCGTTGTACGATAGTAATAATATTTTCGATTTGCTGTTGCCATTTGTCTACAGAAACACTCGATGTCGTATCATTGACGCCAACACTCAGTATCATCACATCGATAGGTAAGTTTGGCGCTGGCATAACATATAGCCTGCGTAAAATATCAAAACTGGTGTGCCCCGTTGTTGCTTGTAATGACCAGTTCAATACTGAAAAATGAGTATTGATAGCGGGTTGCTGCGTCAAGATAGGAATCAAGTTACCAACGAGCGCTTCTTGCTGCGTCTCACTACCAACTCCAGCCGCTGCCGAATCACCAACGACCATCAGGTTTAGCATTGGCTGCGTATGCTCTTTTGGAGTATCCATAGTGCTGTTTAACTGAACCTGACCGTGCCTCTCGCCATTTGGCTCAGGCAGGCGCACCGTATCACGCTTGATTTTATGCCCTTGATAAAGGTAGACAGGAGCAAGGAACACATCCTTAGCAACAGCGGCTATTTTATTCTGCATTTTTTTAGTAGCTACCATCCTGCTCGCTCCCGAATAGTGGTGAGATTGTCTTCAATGAGTAATTTTCCGTCGATATACACATCGCGTAATAGGTTATCTTCTGGTGCAGGTAAGTCAGCAGCTTTGATGGTTGCTAATAAACCGTTGCTATTTTTTATCAGTGCCAAACGACCTTTTTTTGAGCGTTTTGAGCGGCTGGTCACAGGGTCTTTATAAATGTCAGTCCATACGCCATCGATAGAGATGGCACTGGCTTTCATCGCCCAACTCATGGTATCACGATTGACTTGCTGCAATAATCCGCCACCCATCCCAAAGGTAATATTGTCGGCGCTAAAACCTGCGTTCAAGACCACATCGATGATTTTCCCCAAGCTTTGCGGGCTGATACCATCACCTTGAATAACGCGGACATAATCGGGCAGCACTTTATAGCCTTTACTATTAACTGTCGTACCAAATTTTACTGCCAAGCGCTCTAATGCTTCGCGTACCACTTTAGCTGGATCACCACTATCTGGTCGGATAACTAAAGTCCCGCCCATATTTTTCACATCGTCTTTTAAGCTACCACCCCAAATATTATCAATGGCATTCCATAAGTCGTAGCTGTCAGAGACCACAGAAAAGCTTTTACCTGCGCCGCCAAACTGTTCAATCATATTGGCAAAGGCGGCCGTTTCACCGTCGCGTCCCCATGCCGTCATGGTGCTATGCTCAGCGGCAGGAATAGAAAACGCTGGCATATCTTTATCCATTTGATACCAGCGACTGGCAGCGACCAAAGCCGTCATCGAATCGGTACCGGCAAAATTGACCAAGTGCGCAAGACTACCGAGGGCAACCGACTCTTGGCTTGATGCACCGCGTGAGCCGAAATCATGCAAACGAAAGGTCAGCGACTCTGTATTGTCGGCAGATTTATCTAACGCTTGACGGATAATACCTTTGCAATAGTGCGAGACACTAGCGACCGTTGACGGATACCAAATCGCCCGCAGTAGCGCTGTTTCTATATAGCTTGGTAACCAATAAAACTCAGGGTCAGTATTGATAATTTGGCATACGACATTCGATACCGGTACGATGCTGCCCTCAGGAATTGCTTCGATACGTAGTGGCAGATAGCCGCCATGCTTATCGACAAGCAGCTCCCAACCGGCACGGTTAAAGGTCAAGCCATGCGCTTGAATGAGCATTTCGGCTTCATCAATATCTTGATGGGTAATCGGAGTGCTTAGGTATTCTTTAATAAAGGCTTGTAGTCCAAAAAATACCACATCATAGTCGCCTTTACGTGCCTCGATATAGCTCGACAGATACTCACTACCTTTTGGATATTGCACCCAATGAGAGGTCTTATAGCTGTCGCTATTTAAGATTAAATTGTTTAAATTACTGGTATACATCACAGAACTCCTCTGCTTTTAGATGCCGCAGCTGTTTTTTAAATAACCGTTGCGGCGGTGAGCCATTGCCGTCTATCGGCGCTGGCGTGAAAAATTTTCAATAAAAATTGAATAGTTAAATAGTAACAACCTATAAACCAACCATTTTGGTGATAATCGCATAATGGTCTTCGAACATCATGGTGGCATCAAGCTCAGCCAAGGGTAACCAAAACGCTGTGGCTGCATCATCGCCGCCTTTTACCTTGGGCAAACCTTTTGGGTCATTTTTCAACTGAAAGTAAAAGGCTTGGGTAATCGTACGCCCACGTGCCGAGCGATAGGGATCATCAAAGGTATGCTGACTATGACAAGAGCCGCGTAGTACCGGTTCAGGCACTTTAAGGCGAGTTTCTTCGCGTAGCTCGCGAATACAGGCATCAAAAAGGGTTTCTTTTGGATTCAAAAAGCCACCCGGTAATGCCCAGAGTCCGCGTCCTGGCATACTACGGCGCTCAACCAATAAAATATGCCCTGATTGTACGACTAGCGCATCAGCGGTCATGAAGGTTGGTGGGTAAGGAGCGGACTCCCATTGTCTTTTATATTTATCGACGAAATCGGCTTCTTCATGCAGGTTTTGATAAATATCAGTCTTTTTAAAGTCATTGAGGACGTTGCGGGTTGATTCAGGGGTGCGCTCAGGCGTTGGTGTGGCACCCATTAGGTAACTGTCTCGAATAGGAGTGGCGGATAGATTGTGATAATTGGGCACAGAAACCGACGCCCAATTCGGGAATAGCGACAAATAATACGAAGAGCTGTCTTTTGAATGACCAATTAGCCCAATGTCAGTTTGCAAGTCGCCGGTGACGGATTTGACGCCTGCTTGCACATATTGAAGCCAGCGCGTGTCATTGTAAAGTGCATCATCAAGCCCAACGCAGTGAATACGTGCTGCTTCTGCTGGCGAGTAGGCATTCTTTATCATCGTCGCGCGCTCATCGACGCTAAATGGATTACGCAAACTACGTGGTAAATTGGCAGAACCGATCAGCATAATGACGTTATCTGCTCGTTTTAACGCTTCATCGACCACTGCTTTATGACCACAATGAAACGGCTGGAAACGACCGATAAATACCAGATAACGATAGTGTTTGTTTTTATCTGCATTCTGCTCTGATGAATCACTCATATACGCCACTTTCCTACTGCTCATATTTCATTGGTTAAAAAAGTAATGCCGCCAATACTGACACAGCATAGGAGTTACTGACAAGTGTAAAGATGTTTAAGGGTGTATCATCATTGGCTATTTATCTGTATTCAAGTTTGTTCAGACAAAGAAGTATACGACTCTTTTAATTGGCATGCTTATCAATCCACGCGGCGACTGTTGGCCAAATCTCTTTGGCGGCAGGGCGGCTATTCAGGATACGACTATGACTATAATCGTCTAAGTCGCCATTACTGAGTGAGTATTCGCGAAAAACGTTCGTAGAATTATCAAAGTCATTAAAAAGCGACTGACAACCTTTAGTGGGCGAGATAAATTTGTCGCCCTTGGCGCTGATGGCATAAGTGGGTACGCTAATGGTTGGCATATACTGTTGATAATCCAAATAATTATTGCTTTCGACGCCAGTCATTTTTTTCTGCTGATTATGCTTATCAAAAGCACTTTCTTTGACACCATTGACATCTATATCACTTTGCTTAATAAAATGACTGTGAAAGTTTTTACGCAAGTTCCATTCGTACCATTGGCTCATGGTGTGATGGCTTTCGTTGATGGGGCCCATATTGAGTTTTTTGGCAGGTATATAGCCGAATATACGCGTAAATAGTTTAGCGGCTATAATTTTAAAATAGTTTTTCGGGGTTACTATCGCGCCGTAAACTTGGCAGGCAAACATACTGACGCTATTAATTTTATCGATATAATGTGGATTTTGAATGAGAAACATAGTTAAGCAAGCACCGCCGCCGCTGTGAGTGACACAGTGTAAATGAGTAAGAGTTAATTCGTTCAATAAATAATCAAAGGTAGCGGCAAAATCATAGGTTGCGACGGTTTCAAAGTTAAATTTGTCTTTTGGTATTGAGCTTGCCCCATGCCCGCGCCATTCCATGATATAGCAATGATGACCAAGTCCCGCTAAGTATTCAGCGATTCTTAAGCAGGTTTTTTTATCCGAAAAAGTGCCATGAGTTAAGAAAATATTTTGCCCTTTATTAGTAGTATCCTCAGAGAATTGATGGGTTTTTTCGCTATCGAATATCTCCCAAACAGCGATTTTTACATTATCTTTGGTCGTCACTAACTTGAGATTCTCAGTCATCATAAAAATATTCTCTTAAACTCAGGTAATGCTTATTAATGTATAAATATAGCGATGGATAGGTTATAGCATAATGCAAGAATCTACGCTCATGAATCTATGACGTGCGCTTTATCATCATCGTATAGACAAAAAAACTGCCCGTAATGAATTCAATCATGGGCAGTTTTTTTATGTTTCAACTAATTAAGAGTAGGGTCTAATTAAGAGTAGAGGCTAAGCGTCTTTACTAAATTCATTAAATGAAGCAATGGCTTCGGCGGCGTACATCATTGACGGACCGCCACCCATATAGACACACATGCCCAAGGTTTCAGCGACTTCTTGTTCTGTTGCACCAAGCTGTACCAAGGCTTTGGTATGAAAACCAATACAGGCATCGCAACGTGAGCCAACCGCTAAAGCGAGGGCAATAAGCTCTTTGGTCTTTTTATCCAGAACCCCATCAGCCGTTGCTGCTGCACCGAGCTGCGAGAAGGCTTTAGTGGTTTCAGGGATGTGCTTGTGTAATTTTGCCATATTGGTCGAGACGTGTTTGGTTATGTCTTTAAATGATTTGCTCATGGAATGCTCCTCGTTAAGAAAAAATAAAACGCTGATAGATTTAAAATGTGATTTATTGAATGTGAGTTTGAAGCAAACGTAGTTTTAGATGAAAGCAGCTACATTTGCTTGAACATCTAATTCAATAGAAGATAAGCAATTAAAGGTATTTGTTATATTTAATTATAATATATAAAATTATATATTAAATCAATATGCTTATTCGGTTTGATTGCTCCAGAATTGAACTGATGCGTTCATTACATTATGATTTTGACAATTCGCCTATTGTTTTTGCTTACCAAGCCCAAGCGTATTGATTGTGCCCATAGAGCGCAAAACGCTGCTTATCATTAAATAAGCGCTATAAACTTGATAAGTTAACTTATGGTCTTAATATAGAACGAACAGTAAAGGTAAATGAGTGAAATTGAGTTATAAGTAGGGCAGGCTGAAGTGAAGTGAATAGTTGCTCCTAATAACTGATATCAATAGCAGTGTGAACCATTACTATTTACTAAGGATATTTAAAGCGCAGTAGCACGGTCGGAATTATGCCTTAAGTGCGCTATAATAGAGCCAATAACGGCCAATAGATAAAACCGTCATTAAGGTTAAAGCAATAAAACGATAAGCCAAAATGATGGATAATTTCATTTATCCCAACCTCACATGACATTGACGACACAGTAGACGTGACCAATATAACGCTTGTGTCATAACACATAGGAAGCATTATGAGTGAACACAATCCAACTGATACTCAAGTAGAACCCGCTGCCGATTACGAATCAGCGCTCGATACTGAGCAAACGCAAGCCAAAAGTAACATCACCATCACTGAAGCCGCTCAAGGTTATTTGGCAGATTTACTAGCGAAACAAGATACCGATGGTATCGGCGTGCGTATTTTCGTTGAACATCCAGGTACGCCACGTGCCGAGTGCTGCATGGCTTACAATCAGCCGGGCGAAGAAGACAGCGCTGATTTAAAATTTACCTATGATAATTTTTCGGCCTTTATCGAGGCGGCGTCAGTCCCTTATTTAGAAGATGCGGTGATTGATTATAATAAAGACCGCTTTGGTGGTCAGCTGACGTTCCGTGCGCCAAACTCGAAAGTGCCAAAGGTCGGTGCCGATGCGAGTGTCGAAGAGCGTATCAACTATGTGTTGCAGTCTGAAATTAACCCAAGCTTGGCCGCTCATGGCGGTGATGTACAGCTGCTTGAGTTGATTGATGAAGAAGGCATTGGTCTGACTGCCGTATTAAAATTTGGTGGCGGTTGCCAAGGCTGTTCAGCAGTTGATATGACCTTACGTCAAGGCGTTGAAGTGCAGCTGAAACAGCAAATACCAGAGCTGACGCAAGTGATTGATGAGACCGATCATACTCGTACAGAAAACGCTTATTACAAATAAAGGCTAAATCATTGTTATAACTTTGATGAGTATACTGATTGTTTTGTCGCTTGTGCACATTTGTCATTAAGAGATGAAAAATTTGCTATTCTTTTCATAAAGAAGTTGAGTTATGATTAACTCAGCTTTTTTTATGCCTATCGTTTAGCGATAGCTTTTTTAATCATCACATATTTTTTGATAGCGAATAAATATATAGGAGCGCAACATGAGTGACGGACAACCAGCTAAGCAAAATAATCAACGCCTTGAGACCTTGGCGATTCATGCTGGATATATTGTAGAGCCGACCACAAAAGCGGTCGCTGTACCCATTTATCATACCAGCTCGTATGCGTTTGATAATACCCAGCATGGCGCAGATTTGTTCGATCTAAAAGTCGCTGGCAACATTTATACTCGTATCATGAACCCGACCAATGCGGTCTTAGAAGAGCGCGTTGCTGCACTTGAGGGCGGTATCGGTGCGCTTGCTGTTGCTTCTGGTATGGCTGCTATCACTTATGCGATTCAAACCATTTGTGAAGCGGGCGATAATATCGTTGCGGTATCGACGCTATATGGTGGCACTTATAATTTATTTGCCCATGCTTTGCCGCGCCAAGGTATCGAAGTGCGCTTTTTCGATCATAAAAATCCTGAAGCGATTCGTGATTTAATTGATGATAAAACCAAGATGGTCTTTGCGGAAAGTATCGGTAATCCACTGGGCAACATCATTGATATCCAAGCACTCAGTGATATCGCGCATGAATATGGCGTGCCAGTGGTGATTGATAGTACGGTTGCGACTCCTGCGCTCTGCCGTCCATTTGAGTTTGGCGCTGATATCGTCATTCATTCATTAACTAAGTACATGAGCGGTACGGGCACCTCTATTGGTGGGGCGATTGTTGATAGCGGAACTTTCCCTTGGGGCGATTATCCTGAGCGTTTCCCACTATTAAACACCCCAGATGAAAGCTATCATGGCGTAAACTTTGTCAAGGACGTTGGCGCAGCAGCCTTTATTGCTCGTGCTCGCGTGGCACCGCTGCGTAATACGGGCGCCGCACTCAGCCCACTCAATGCCTTTAGTATTTTACAGGGCTTGCAGACACTGGGTTTACGTATGGAGCGTCATGTTCAAAACGCCCAAGCCGTGGCAGAATATCTGCGCGACCATGATAAAGTTGCTTGGGTAAAATACGCGGGTTTATCAGACCATCCTGAGCATGAACTTGCCAAAAAATACATGAAAGGGACGCCATCAGCGATTTTAACTTTTGGAGTAAAAGGTGGACTTGAAGCAGGCGCGCGCTTTATCGATGCACTGCAACTGATTACGCGTTTGGTCAATATCGGTGATGCAAAATCGTTGGCGTGTCACCCAGCGACCACTACCCATCGTCAGCTTAACGAGCAAGAGCTTGAAAATGCTGGCGTCAGTACGGATATGGTTCGTCTATCGATTGGTATTGAGCACATCGAAGATATTAAAGCCGATTTAGAGCAAGCGCTAGCAGCTGCTTAATAAAGTAATAGTTTTCTTATATTTCGTTGGTATTATCAATCCAAACGAAAAAGCCCATATCTGAGTATATGGGCTTTTTTTATAAGCAATTTATGCTGCAAAATTGATCTAAGACATTTAGATGGTTAAACAGTTAGTACGCGGCGTGAGATGTCTTGATACTCTTGCGATGCTAGGCGTGGACCAAACTGCTGAATCACTTGCGCGGCTATTTCGCTGGCAAGTCGCCCGCATTCGGGCAAGCTGTAGTGCTGCGATAAAGCGTATAAAAACGCGCCAGAATAGTTGTCACCGGCGCCATTGGTATCAATGACATTGGCAACGGCTGGCGTCGGAATCTCATGAATCTCAATCTCTGACTCATCATTTGGCTTATGAGCGATGATGGCACCATTTGGTCCATCGGTGACGACCGCCGTTTGGCAATGCTCAAGTAAGGCACGCGCCGCTGCCTTATGTCGCTTTTTATCGGTGAATAGTTTTGCTTCTTCACTATTACAAAATATCACCGCGACTTTATTGCCGAGCATATTTATCAGACCGTCTTTAGCAAATTTCACCACCGCTGGGTCGGCAAAACTCACCGCAATTTTTGCGCCATTAATGCCGGCTTGTTGGCGTAATTGTGTCATCGCTGGTTGAATACCTTCGGACATCGCCAGATAACCTTCTAAGTATAGCCAACCTGCTTTGCTTAGTGCCTCAAAGTCGACGTTATCAGCAGTAATATCGCTTGAAGTACCAAGGAAGGTTTGCATGGTACGTTCACCATCTTCGGTCACTGCCACCACGCATGAGCCGGTCACGCCGCCTGCATGGATTGACTGAGGTGAAGTGGCAACGCCCGCTTCGTGTAAGTCCTTTAGGTAAAACTCGCCTTGCTTATCATCGCCGACGCGGCAGGCATAAAAAGGTTTGCCGCCCAAACTTGCAAAGGCATACATTGCATTGGCCGCTGAGCCACCGCCCGCTTGTTTTGATGGCGCAATCTCTGCTAGCTTAAAATACGCTAATAACTGCTGCTGCTCTTCAATTCCTGCTAGTGTCATATTGCCTTTGGTCAGGTCAGTTTCTTCTAGCGCTGCATCCGACAGCAGATATTCGTGGTCAACCAAGGCATTGCCTATCGCCATCACATCGTACATTATTTATCTCTCCTCAATGAATTTATCAATGCTTAATTTATTCGTGCTTAGCTTATTTTTTATAACTAAAAACTATTCTGCTTGCAGCTCAAGTAGGCGCTGATAAAGCGCATTCTTTTTAACGCCGGTAATATCAGCAGCTAAGGCAGCGGCTTTTTTAACCGATAAATCTTCTAACAAGCGCTGTAATAAGGTATCGTGAATACTGATATCGTCATCATCCTGCGCTACGTTCACCCCAGCGACGACCACGACGATTTCACCGCGTTGCTGATTGTCATCGGCTTTGACAAATTCAACCAATTCGCCAAGGGTGCTTTTATGCACGGTCTCAAAGGTTTTGGTCAATTCACGGCAGAACGTCACTTCGCGCTCCGTACCAAAAATAGCAGCCATATCTTCTAAACTGGCAATAATGCGGTGCGGCGCTTCATAAAATATCAAGGTTTCAGTACGTGAGTTGAGAGCCGTTAATTGTTTTTGGCGACCATGGGTTTTGGCCGGTAAAAAGCCAATAAAGCTAAAGCGGTCTGAGGGCAATCCTGCGACAGACAGTGCGGCGATGGCAGCAGAGGCACCAATAATAGGGGAGACGCGAACACCAGCGGCATGAGCGGCTTGCACCAACTGGTAACCGGGGTCACTAATCAGCGGCGTGCCAGCATCACTAATCAGGGCAACCGAATGACCTTGCTGAATCATTTCAATGATTTTTGGGGTTTGAATGGCACTATTATGTTCATGATACGCCCAAAGTTTATTATAACCTTTTTGTTTAGCAGCGCTATCAGACTCGTTTTCGGCAGCATTTTTATTATCGTATGCCGTTACTTCTTCGGTATCTTCATCCTTATTGCCTTTGGTGTTAATGCCAAAATGTGATAAAAGTTTGCCTGAGGTGCGGGTGTCTTCACAGGCAATGATAGCAACTTGCTTTAAAATATCGATTGCGTGCGGTGTCATGTCGCTTAAATTACCAATAGGCGTGGCAACGATATAAAGACAAGCTGGCATCGCGGTAGGGCTAGACATGAAAACCTCTGAGTATTAAGTATTGAGTGTTAAGAAAGAGCATTAAAAACGAATATTAAAAGCGATTATTAAAACGCGAAAGTGGTTAGTTTAGCATGATGTGCTATGATAATTCTCAAATGTTCAGCTGAACCATAGATATGATAATAAAGAGAAATGATAGTAAAGGGACGTGATGGCAAATGACAAACCTTTAAGCCTTACTTCACCGACACAGCGTCAAGGCAGCCGTTTTGAGCAGCAAGCGTGTGAGTTTTTAGAAGCGCAAGGTTTACTATTGATTACTCAAAATTGGCAGCAGCCAAAAGTTGGTGAGCTTGACTTAATCATGATCGAAAAAGGGCGGGCGTGGTCGACGCTGGTATTTATTGAAGTGCGGCAGCGGCAGCGTTCAGGATTTGGTGACGCGGCACTTAGCGTGACGAAAAATAAGCAACATAAAATTATCAAAGCGGCGCGCTATTTTTTGCAGCAGCATCCTGAATATAATGAGTATGAGTGTCGGTTTGATGTAATTGCCTATGATACCAATACTAATGCCAATAAAAATAAGACCAATGACATTAAAGAAATACTGCCAGAAAATATTCAGCCAGAATGGTTACAGGGCGCTTTTATTGCCTCAGCTTGGTAATAGATTTATTTAGATTTAATGTTTTTAAAATTAAGTGGATTTGAACGTTAAGCCCGATAACTCAGTTAAAAAATAAATAAGCACATCAAGCTATCGTTGCCAAAAGCCTAAGCGCCTCAGGTAAATATTCAGTAAAGTAGCGGCATTACAAATAGTTAATTTAATCATATTCTTATTATTACCATTATTAACTACCGGCATAATTAATCATTGTTATTATCAAGCGTGACACTTTTAATCATTAGTTAATCACTACATTATGTTCTAAGAGGTAAATCATGACACGAATGCATTTGCGCACTGCTATTTTGGGTTCATCATGCCGTAAGGCTATTGGTGTTATGCTATTGACGAGTATCGTCGTCACAGGTTGTACCACCAATTATTTGACCAATAGCACAGAAGGAACGTATGGCGTACCGATGACAGAGCGCACCATTCCGCAGCGCCTGCTCGACCGTAGTATCGAGCATACGGTCAAGATTAACGTCTATGGTCTGCAAGAAAATTTACAGCAAATCAGCCGCATGAGCATTGATAGTTTTAATAGTGAAGTGCTGCTCACAGGCGAGGTGCCAACGGAAGCCGTTAAAGCAGAAATAGAAAAAGTCGTTGGCTCCATGCCAGACGTCCGTCATGTCTACAATGAGCTTAACGTTAGCGCCTCAAGGGGCTATAGCTCAACCGTCCACGATGGTTATATTAGCTCTAAATTACTGGCAAAAGTAGCCTCTAGTAATGGCGTCAAAGCCTCACAGATTAAAGCGGTCACCAATGATGGCGTGGTTTATATTATGGGCCGTATGACACCGACGCAGCAAAGCCACCTGATTGATATTGCCAATAATACCGTCGGCATCACAGAGTTAGTGCTGCTGACCACCGTCGTTGATGATAGAGGGGTAAAGCTAGGCGATGACGATATTATGTATGAAGATAATTTAGCCAATCCTACCAGAGGTCCAGCGGTTAATAGTAGGGCAATGCCTGAAGTCACAACTCCGGTCGCGGTAGATACAACCATCAGTGCTACGCCGATTATCGTCGACGAAGATGGTACGCCCATCAATCAGCCGTCATCGAGTCCTTATATCGACCTTTATCAAAATCCTTAACTGGCTATTTTGCTGAAAGCCTTCTTTGCTGAAAAACACAAGAAACCTAAACAGTCATAACAGGAAAAGCACGATAAATCCCTAGCCAGCCAGTAAGATATAAAACGTAAAAAGTAGAAGTGACACTCTAACTAAAGAAGTGACACTCTAACTAAAGATGCTCTAAGCTCTAACTAAAGACGCTTTAACTAAAATAATAAAAAATACTAAAGCCGTCACTCTGCTATTCAGTTTTAACCAACTATCAAGTATTACTCGACGACGAGCTAATAATAGGAATACTGGCGATGAAGGATTTAAATAAAGAAACAGTACAACCTGTGCCAATAAAGAATCGCACGCCTAAACGTATCAGTGTCGGCGTGACGGCAGCATTGGCTGTTGGCGGTATTGCGCTCGCGACCCAACAGGCACAAGCGTTATCGGCGCTCGCTATCGTGAATGGTATTACTTCAAATGGTGGCGTTGGCGTCAGTAAAAATATCTTGTATGGTGATGAGCCGAATCAAGATTTAGATATTTATTATCCCAGGCCTTTAGCAAAAGCCATGAATAGCACGATTAATGATATTGCCATTCATGACAGCTATCCGATGGTGGTGTTTGTCCATGGCGGTTCATGGGAAAGTGGCAGTAAAGATGAATACGCCTTTGTTGGTCAAAGTTTGGCGAAAGCAGGTTATGTCACGGCGGTCATTAATTATCGTAAAGCGCCTGAGCACCTTTATCCTGATTATGTAGAAGATACCGCGCAGGCCATCGCCTGGAGCTATAAAAATGCCGAAAGCCTGCATGCTGATCCCAAGCGTTTGGCCGTCATAGGTCATTCTGCGGGCGCGTTTAATGCGGTCGCTGCCGTCGCTAATGAAGATTTTTTAGCGCCGTATGGGGTGAAACCAAAAGATATTGCTACCGTGATTGGTATCGCAGGTCCTTATAGCTATGACTTTCGTAAATTCAGTAGTAGAACTGCCTTTGGGGCAAGTGCGACGCCAGAGACGGTGATGCCAGACCGCCAAATCAAAGGCGCGCAGCCACCCTATTTATTATTGACTGCCGAAAAAGACAAGGTCGTCCATGTGACCAATACCATCAAAATGACACAGGCATTAAAAGCGGCAGGCGTTAAAGTGGAAACTGGCGAAATCGCAGGCGCCAGTCATGCCACCAGTATCGGTGCGATGGCACCGCCTTTACACTGGGTTAATGATGTGCGTACGCAAGTGCTTAGCTATTTGGATAAAACGCTTAAGTAGTGAATGTCAAAAATACCAAGCACCGAACATAATGAGCATCAAACATAATAATTGTTCACTGATTATAGTAAGCCTAAAGCTATGATGAATAGTTAAGCGCAGTTGCGCAAGACAGTACTGTAAGATGGTCAAACTCTTGTTATAATGACGTCACTTTAACCCTATACCCTATTTAAACTTTAAGGCAGAATATTCTATGAGCATGAACGCTGACGATTTGATTGCATTTTTACAAACTCACTTCCCAGATGCTTTTATTCAAGCTGCCAATCAAGGAACCAAGTTTGATGTACGGGTGGTTGATGCCAGTTTTGAAGGCAAGCGCGCGGTGCAACGCCAGCAGTCAGTTTACGCATTAGTAAATGATAAGATTGCGAGCGGTGATATTCATGCGCTTAATATTCAAGCCTTAACCCCAGCCGAATGGGACGTTCAATCTCAAGGCTAACACTTTTTATTTATGACTTTTATCTATGACCTGAATTTTTCATGCCGGCACTTTATATTGCGGGTTTTATCATTTCTGGTTTTTCACCATTTTTATACTTATCGCTAGGTTGTCACCTTATGGATCAATTTTTAATCACCGGTAGCAGTCGTATCGCAGGGGAAGTCACGATCTCAGGCGCCAAAAATGCCGCTTTGCCTTTACTTGCCGCTATGATTTTGGCCGAGACCCCAACGACATTGCATAATGTGCCATCGTTAAAAGATGTGCGCACCTTGATTGAATTGATCGGTGGCATGGGCATTGATATTCAAAAGCAGGGTGATACCGTCACCTGCGATACCAAAAATATCGATAATTTCTATGCGCCTTACGATTTGGTCAAAACCATGCGCGCCTCGATTTTAGTACTAGGTCCATTGCTAGCACGTTTTGGTGAAGCCGAAGTGTCATTGCCGGGCGGCTGTGCTATCGGCTCACGTCCTGTTGACCAGCATCTAAAAGCCTTTGAAGCGATGGGTGCTGAGATTAGCGTTGAGAATGGTTATGTCAAAGCGCAAGCACCAAAAGGCGGTAAGCTTATCGGCTGTAATTTCTCTTTTGACATGATAACGGTTGGTGGTACTGAAAACGTCATCATGGCGGCGGCATTGGCCAAAGGGACGACCGTACTAGGCAACTGCGCGCTTGAGCCAGAAGTGGTTGATTTGGCCAATATGTTGGTGGCGATGGGTGCTAAAATCAGTGGTATTGGTACCTCGATAATGACTATTGAAGGCGTTGAGCGTTTGCATGGTTGTGAGTATTCAGTGGTAGCAGATCGTATCGAAACAGGCTCCTACCTTGCTGGCGCCTTGATGACGCGCGGCGATGTATTGGCTAAAAACACTTCAGCACTTTTATTAACGCCCGTGTTAGAAAAATTTGAAGACATGGGGGCGATTATTACCACCGGTGATGATTGGATTCGCGCACAAATGAAAGGTCGCCCATTACCGGTTAATATTCGTACCCAGCCGCATCCTGGTTTTCCAACCGATATGCAAGCACAGGTGATGGCGATTGCTTGCCTAGCCGATGGCACCAGTACTTTTATCGAAAATATCTTTGAAAATCGCTATATGCATGTTCCTGAGCTGAACCGATTGGGCGCATCTATCCAAGTAGACGGTCATACCGCTGTCGTCACAGGTGTTGAAAGCTATACCGCGGCGCCTGTCATGGCAACCGATTTACGGGCGTCGATGTCATTGGTGATGGCTGCAGCAGCAGCGGAAGGTGAGAGCTTGATTGACCGCATTTACCATATTGATCGTGGTTATGAGCATGTCGAAGAAAAACTACGCGCGCTTGGGGTTAATATCGAGCGCATTAATACCAACGACTAAAATGGTTAATTAGCCGTTGTTATTGGTATCACCCTTTATTTAACGAAATTAATAATGCCTTTTAAGTAAGGCAACTAACTGTACATGGACACGAGTCATTATGACTGAAGCAAGCAATAGCCTTCCAACTGACGCCTTATTAAACGAAGTAAATGATGAGTTTTCAGGTTTGACACTGGCGCTATCAAAGGGTCGTATTTTAGAAGAGACGATGCCATTGTTACGTGCTGCTGGCGTTGAATTATTAGAAGACCCTGAAGCGTCACGCAAGCTTATTTTCCCAACCTCAAACCCAAATGTACGCGTCTTAATCTTGCGTGCCAGTGATGTGCCAACCTATGTTGAACATGGCGCTGCTGATTTTGGTGTGGCGGGTAAGGATGTATTACTTGAGCATGGCGCCAATCACGTTTATGAATTGCTAGATTTGCAGATTGCTCAGTGTAAGCTGATGACGGCGGGCGTTAAAGGTGCGCCGCTGCCAAATCGTCGTCTGCGTATTGCGACTAAATACGTCAATGTTGCACGCGCTTATTTTGCCAGTCAAGGTCAGCAAGTCGATGTGATTAAGCTTTATGGTTCGATGGAGCTTGCGCCCTTGGTTGGTTTGGGTGACTTGATTGTTGACGTCGTTGATACCGGTAATACGCTGCGCGCCAATGGACTTGAAGCGCGCGACCATATTTGTGATGTGTCGTCACGCCTTATTGTCAATCAAGTCAGCTACAAGCGTAAATTTGCCCTGCTTGAGCCAATTTTAGATAGCTTTAAAGACAGTATTGCCAGCGCTTCTTAAATGACATTTATTCAGTACTTATAAAGCGCTCTTATTAAGCATTAGCAATCATTGATAATATCAAGCATGGCTATACAAAATTTTAAACCAGTTTGGCGCTCTAGGATAGATATAGCGTGCTAAACTGGTTTTATTGTATTTGCTTGCCAGAAAATAAAAGCTCAGTATAATCTGAGTGAAATAATCAGAAATAAGCAAACACACAATCCTTTTCTTATTTGCTCATTTTTTCATTTGCTCTTTTATTTACTCTATTATTTATAGCCGTATTTTATGCTCAACTATAGGATTAAGTTATGCGCCAACTAAGTACTCAAGATGCTGATTTTGACAGTCAACTGACCCAACTGCTTGCTTTTGAAACCGTTAACGATGTTGAATTACTAAAAACTGTTGACGATATCATTGCAAAAGTACGTCATGGCGGCGATAGCGTGGTACTGGCGTTGACCCAAGAATTTGATCAGCATCCTGCGACAACAATGCAATCCTTAGAGCTGTCTAAGGAAGCGCTTGCTGAAGCGTTTGCTACTCTTGATGATACCGTTAGAACGGCTTTGATGACGGCGGCGACACGCGTACAGACATTCCATGAGCGCCAAGTACAAGAGACTTGGCAATATGAAGATGAGCTTGGTAATCGCTTGGGTCAAAAAGTCACGCCGCTTGACCGTGTTGGCATCTATGTGCCCGGCGGTTTGGCATCTTATCCATCTTCTGTATTGATGAATGCGATTCCTGCCAAAGTAGCTGGCGTTAAAGAGGTAATCATGGTGGTGCCAGCACCGAAGGGCGTGCTTAATCCATTGGTGTTGGCAGCGGCACATTTGGCACAAGTTGACCGCGTCTTTACCATTGGCGGTGCACAAGCTGTTGCTGCCCTAGCATACGGTACCGAAACCATACCAGCCGTGGATAAAATCACGGGTCCTGGTAACAAATATGTCGCCGCAGCGAAGCGCGCGGTATTTGGTCAAGTCGGTATTGATATGATTGCCGGTCCGTCTGAAGTACTGGTATATGCAGAAGGCGAGGCGCAAGATCGTGCCGATTGGTTGGCGATGGATTTATTGTCACAAGCGGAGCATGACCGTATCGCCCAAGCTATCTTTGTTACTACAAGTGAACAGCAGCTTGCAGAAGTAGCAGAGGAAATTGAAAAAGCCTTGGCAGAATTGCCAAAAGCTGATATTGCCCGTGATTCGCTAAAAAACCGTGGCGCGCTTATTTTGGTCAAAGACCGTAAGGAGGGCATGGCGGTGATTAATCGCGTTGCCCCTGAGCATTTAGAATTGTCTGTTGATAACCCTGATGCGCTGCTTGATGATATTCGTCACGCTGGCGCTATTTTTATGGGACGTCATACGCCTGAAGCGATTGGCGATTACTGTGCCGGTCCCAATCACGTGTTGCCAACTTCGGGCACCGCGCGCTTTTCTTCACCGCTCGGTGTTTATGACTTCCAAAAGAAATCATCGATAATTTATTGTAGTGAAACGGGTAGTAAGCCGCTAGCTGAGACCGCAGATATTTTAGCGCAGCGTGAGGACTTAGAAGCCCATGCGCGTTCAGCCCGCTATCGTTATCAGGAAGATAGTTAACAACACGGTTGGATAACTCAACTTTAATAATTCGATTTTAAGTATTCAATTTTAATAATTTACGTTTAATAATTTATGTGGCTAATTAGTAGGATAACATATGAGTGAGTTAAAGATAGACACCAGACTTTGGTCATCTAAAGCGCGTAATCTGTCACCTTACGTCCCTGGCGAGCAGCCTCAGCATGAAAATTTGTGCAAATTAAATACCAATGAAAATCCATTTCCGCCGTCACCAAAAGTCGGCGAGGCAATCGCAAAAGTCTTAGAGCAGCAAGCCGATGAGCTGCGTTTATATCCTGCGCCTGAATCTGACGACTTGCGCGCCGCATTGGCACAGTTATATAACCTTGATATCAATCAAGTCTTTGTCGGTAATGGCTCAGATGAAGTATTGGCGTTGGTATTTGCCAGCTTCTTCCTAAAAGAGCGCCCTGTTTTAGCGCCTGATATTAGCTATAGCTTCTATCCTGTTTATGCGCAAACTTTTGGTATTGAACTGGTACAAATCGCCCTAGACGCGGATTTTAGTATCAGCCCTGATGCTTATCGCCAGCCTTGCAGTGGTATCATCATTGCCAATCCTAACGCGCCAACCGGTTTGTTATTATCGCTCGCTGATATTCGCAAACTTGCCGGTGAGCATTCAAATTCAGTGATTGTGATTGATGAAGCGTATATCGATTTTGCTCAGACACAAGAAAATAGCTTACATACAGAAGTGTCAGCGGTTAGCTTGATTAATGAGTTTGATAATGTGCTCGTGACCCAAACCTTTTCAAAATCACGCTCACTGGCCGGTTTACGTGTCGGCATGGCGTTTGGTAATGCCTCATTAATCGAAGCACTGACGCGTATGAAAAATAGCTTTAACAGCTATCCACTCGATAAATTAGCCCAAGCGGGAGCGACCGCCAGTGTTTTGGATGTTGAGTATTTTACTCAAACTTGCCAGCAAGTGATCGACTTACGCCAAGCGCTCACCGCCGAGCTGACGGCGCTCGATTATGATGTATTGCCATCGCACGCCAATTTTGTATTTGCCCGCCCAAAAGATGGTGACGCAAGTGCAGTAGCTAGTACGTTACGCGAGCAGGGTATCATTGTGCGTCATTTTGATAAACCGCGTATCAATGAGTATTTACGTATTACCGTTGGTACGGTAGCACAGAATGCGCGTTTAATTGATGGCTTAAAAGCCTTGCAAACAGAAGCTGAAAGCGTTGCGGATTGATAGGATGTTTGTGATTTATACTTTAATAATCTAAAGCCAAATCGCAAAGTTATATAAGTAAAAAAGCCTGCTAACGTCATGTTGAGCAGGCTGTTTTATTGGTTTTTTATTTATATTTTAAATAAAGCTTAAGTTCCTTTCTTAATATTATCTTGAGTTAAAACGCCTAAAAGGTTGCCAACTTTATCCAAGCACTCTTGATATTCAGCATCACAGTCAGAAGCAACCGTGATACCACCGCCTGCCCATAAGCTGACTTGACCTGCTTTTCCTAATTTATGCTGGGCTTGTAGCGTACGAATCAAGACATTCCATTGACCACTGCCATCGAAGTTCATATATCCTAATGTGCCACAATAAGCACCGCGCGCTGCACCTTCTAACTCCGAAATAATTTCGACAGCGCGCTTTTTCGGTGTCCCTGTGATGGAACCGGCGGGCAAACTGCCAAACAATACTTTGAGAGGATGGGTATCTGTCTTTAGCTCAGCGGTGATGGTGCTGACCATATGATGCACATTGCTAAAGCTTTCAATCGCAAATAATTGTGGTACTTTGACGCTACCAATCTTGGCATATTTACCTAAATCATTGCGCAATAAATCAACAATCATGACGTTTTCGGCACGGTCTTTTTCGCTATCAATAAGTTGCTGTTTATAAGCATTATCTTGTTCAATATTTAGTCCACGCGGCATCGTACCTTTAATAGGCTTAGTACGTATATGGTGCTTGCCAGTGTTACCGTCTTTATTAAAGGTAAAAAACAGTTCAGGCGAGCAGCTTAACAATTCAAATTGATTGTCCTGCGTATCAACGCTCATTTCACTATCAAAATTATTGACCGCTAAATACCCTGCAAAGGGCGCTTGGGTATTACGATGCAGGGCAGGTAAATAGTCGATAAGCTTCGGTGTGACATTATCAGTGAGGCTTTGATTAAAAGCGCCTTGCCATTGTTGGGTGAGATTGATTTGATAGCAGTCACCTTGTTGCAGATAGTCTTGCGTCTTGTCGAAGGCTTGTTGATAATCTTGCTTGCTCCATTGTGCTTTTAATAATAAAGGCGTGGTTTTATATGACTCTTCGAACGCTGGTTTTTTAAAAGTTTGGTTAGATAACTTACTGTCCAATTTATCTAAATATGAGATAAGCGCTTTAATTAGTGCGCTTTTTTGTTCGTTCTCTTTATCAGCTTCAGTGAAGCTGTCTTTTATAGTTAGCTGCCAACAGGTTTGCTTAGCATTTGGTGTTAGATAAATATCATAATGCCCTAAGGTAGCACAAGGCTGCGCTGCTAGTTCTATTTTGGCAGCTGGACTAAGCTCATGAGCGGCAATATCATAACCAATAAAGCCTATCAAGCCATGCTTATAATTTGGCTGTTGATCGATTTCTGTAGTTGAGGAGGAGTTGTTATTATGAGTATCATCTATATCATAAGCCTGACTATAAGCAATCAAATCCTCTTGCCAGTCGCTATAACTCATATAGGCGCTAGTAATCGCTTGATTGGTTTTATCGTGACTAGGTGAGCCATCACGATAGTTTTTCATGACTTTATAAATAGGTGCTTGTTTATCAGAGTATGCTGCGTCATCAGTAAAGTAATAAACGGACCAGCTCATTTTTGGCAATAGACCAATCACAGGGTGGCCATCGTTATTTAGCCAAACCAATTGCCAGTTTGCGTTAGGATTTTGTGCGCATAGATAACGCTGTAGTTGTGGCAACAGCTCTGCGGCAGACAGGTCACTAAAACGCCAGCTAGGGTAAGTAGCTGGCGATGATGCAGATGCTGTCTGCTTATTTTTAAGATGCGGTGCTACAGGCATAGTTAGGCGTCAAACTTTTTAATAATTAGAGTAGCGTTAGTGCCACCAAAACCAAAGCTATTGCTCATAAGCGTTTCAAGCTTAACGTCACGCTTTTCAGTGACAATATCAAAGCCTTCAGCAGCAGGGTCTAATTCTGTAATATTGATACTAGGCGCGATAAAACCTTCTTGCAGCATCAGTAAGCAATAAATCAATTCTTGCGCGCCGACTGCACCCAAGCTATGACCGGTCATGGACTTGGTTGAGCTGATAGCAGGTACTTTACTAGCATCATCACCAAATACTTTTGCAATGGCTTTAAGCTCAGTTATATCGCCTAGCGGCGTACTGGTACCATGGCTATTGATATAATCAACGCTCTCTAAACCTGCTTCAGCAAGGGCAAGTTGCATACAGCGGACAGCACCTTCACCACTTGGGGCGACCATTTCAGCGCCATCAGAGCTTGCGCCATAACCGACGATTTCAGCCAAGATATTGGCACCGCGCGCTTGGGCATGCTCAAGACTTTCAACCACCACCATCGCGCCGCCTGCTGCAATCACAAAGCCATCACGATTTTTATCATAGGCTCTAGAAGCAAGCGTTGGCGTGTCGTTATACTGCGTACTGACCGCGCCCATGGCATCAAACATACAAGACTGCGTCCAATGCTCCGCTTCACTACCGCCAGCAAGTATCACATCGGCTTTACCAAGTTGGATAAGCTCGGCGGCATGACCGATACAATGCGTTGACGTTGCGCAAGCAGAGCTCAATGAATAAGAAACACCTTGGATTTTCAAACCCGTTGCAAGCGCCGCTGATACCGAGCTACCCATGGTTTTTGGCACCGCCATCGCACCAACACCGCGTAGACCTTTTTCACGCATCGCATCGACAGCATTGACGATATTTTCAGTTGACGCTCCGCCTGAGCTTGCGACCACACCCACGCGTGGGTTATGGTTAATGGTCTCAAGCGAGAGGCCCGACTGCTCAATGGCGTCCAAAGCGCTGACATAAGCATAAAGGCTGGCGTCACTAAAAAAACGCTTCAATTTACGATCGATGCCCGACGTATCAAGTTCTGATTGATTAATACTACCGCTAACGTGTGATTTAAAGTCATGCTCAGCATACGATTCATTGAATGTAATACCTGAGCGCCCTTGTTTAAGAGCATCGGTGACAGTCGCCAAATCATGTCCGATACAAGAGACAATCCCTGCTCCAGTGATAACAACGCGGCGCATATACTATTCCTTATGAGTAACGATTTTTTGATAATTACCTTTAACAATCGCTTTTAAATATTTACTGCTATTATTCAACACCCCAACCTTTCACCTTTAATAAAAAGCTTTAAGGAGGGTTTGAGACGCTAAATGCTTATTTGACAGTGATTACAGTGTTTTTACAGTCATGCTAATGGTTAGCATAAAACGTTATTCTATATAAATCCTGCGTGATAATTCAAAGTACAACTGTACTTTGAATTATGGCCTATGATAACGTATCAAGGGTTTAAAATCTTGGCGTAAGTGTAAAATAAACACAAAATCATGCTTATTATTAAAAATAACTGTTCGGTATTATCATAGGTCTAGCACTATATCTATATGGTGATAAAGAGGCCATGAAATTATAAAATCCGGCTGAGAATAGCATAAACTCATTCACGCCGTAGCGTATTTAGTTATATACTAAAGCCGAAAATAGCCATAAGTGAGCGATACTTTTAGATACAAAACTGGCAGTGATGATAACATTGTTGGCACTGACAGTAATCATTCGCGTTCGCTAGAATGACAGTCAATTTAGGAAGTATCTATTTAAGAGTTATCTATAAATAATATTAATAACAAACAATCATCATATTAAGGATATTAAGATGGCAAAGCGTAGCACTCTATATAAAGGCATCAGCAGCGTTGGTTCTTTTACTCGCAATAACTTAGAACGTATGGGCGCAATGATTGATAGCGTCAACGCCAAGAGCGGCAAACCGCGCCAATTTAAAGCGGTGAATCTAGGCGATGAAGATTATCAACAAGATTTATTCCGTGAGCAAACGTTAAAAGCAACGCAGCAACTATTGGGCACGCGCTTCGCCACTTACGGTAAGTATGCCAAAAAAGTAGTGCCAAATAGTTTGTTTGAATCAACGGTCGATGGTGCTTTTGCCCAGGTCGCTAAGCTTGCTGCCAATTGGAGTCAGATTGATCTGCCAAATCAGCATCGTTTTGCCAATATCGCAAGCTTAGATAACGAAGAGCGCTATGCACTGGCCACTGATATTGCCAACCAAAACCGTGCTTTGGCGACGTTAGGTGGTTTGACAGGTCTAGCTGGCTTGCCAGGTTTACTCGCGGATACCTTGTGGTTGTTATTGGTATCATTGCGTACCGTTTATCAATTAGGTGCTGTTTATAATAAGCCGTTAACGGGCAAACAAGGCGTCAAGATGGCTTATGAGCTGCTTGCCAATGCCGATTTAAGTAAGATGCAAGAAAAACAAGCCTTGCTAGCGGGTCTTGGTATCGGTAAAGGCTTACTCGATAACGCGCAAAGTAGCGGTCTGCATAATGAGCTGAAAAACTTAGGCTTGCAGAATAAAAGCGTCAATTTTTATGCTGAGCAAGTAGATAGTATTGCCAGTCAAGTTGGTATTGATTTAGACCAAATTAATTTGTCATGGATACGTCGATTCTTACCGGCGACCGCTGTAATTATCGGTATGCGTTATAACAGTCAGCTGATTGATGAAGTGATTGGCGTGGCGCAAGCGACTTTTGCTCCAGAAGCCAAACTTGCTAACCGTGCGATTACCGACGATAGCGGTAGTGAAGCCGAAGTGAGTAAACCTGCTAGCGCTGATAATAAGCAAGATACTGAGAAAAATACTCACAAAGAATCAAGCAAAGATGCTGACAGCAAAAAAGAGTCCGCTAATGCTAATGCTAAAGAAAAAGAGTCGGTTAAAAAAAGTGCTAAAGAGGACACTCAAGAAACTGAAAAAAAGAGCGACAAAAAAGAGCCGAAAAAGGATGATGCTGATAAGACAGCTGATAAGACAGCTGATAAGAAATCAAGCAAACCCGATAACGCTGCTAACAAGCAAACTAAATAGAATTTTTCTAATACTTAACGCTATTGGCGTTAAGTATTAATTGCTCTTTAATCTGTTCTTTATTCATTTTATTTTAGATAACTTGTTTATCTAAGAGTAGAGATGGCGATACTGTCTTTTTTTTCATTACGTTATTTTTCATTACGCTTATTTCTCGTCGAAAATTAGTTATTATTTGAAAAATAAGCTTGAAAAATAACATAGTGTCGCCATTTACCTTTTATAAATTGCTGTCTGTTTATTTCTAAATATCTTATCTGAACGATGTATGACGCTACTTTTGATACCATATTTAGCAAGCTGATTTTTAGCGAGTTTTAACTAAAAACAGATAAAGTGGTATAGTGGTGGGCGTAATGCATATCTACCAATTGTTGTAAAGTACAATCACTCATAAGTGGTTGAAATAGCAGCAACAACTCTTTATAATACACTGTCCTAAAAATGGGTGTGCCAAAATCTGTCGTTAAAGTCAGATGGATGGTGCGTTTCCCTATTTTTTTGTTTTTTACCAAACGGGAGAAGGATGCCTCATGGCAACAACTAACCAATTGATTCGTAAAGGTCGCAAAACCATCAAGGAAAAGTCAAAAGTTCCTGCGTTGGAAGCGTGCCCACAACGTCGTGGTGTATGTACTCGCGTATATACTACTACCCCTAAAAAACCTAACTCAGCCATGCGTAAAGTATGTCGTGTACGTTTGACTTCAGGCTATGAAGTATCAAGCTACATCGGCGGCGAAGGTCATAACCTACAAGAGCACAGTGTTGTTCTTATCCGTGGTGGTCGTGTAAAAGATCTACCAGGTGTACGTTATCACACTGTTCGCGGTGCACTAGATTGCGCAGGCGTTAAAGACCGTAAGCAAGGTCGTTCTAAATATGGTGCTAAGAAGCCTAAAGTTTAATAACCAAACGTTATTAACTGAGATTCTTTGTATCACCCATTAACTGTGCATGGGTCAGGTGTTAACGGTAGCTTTGTTAAATTAATGATTATTAAATTAACGATTTGCTGTTATAACATACCGCCGTGCAGTAAGGCTGACTGACAGCTCGATATAACGCCATCCAATATCAATTGGTGCGAGATTGTGAATGTCAGACACTCCTGAAGAAAAGGATTATTATTATGCCAAGACGTCGCGTCGTTGCTACCCGTGAGATCCTACCGGATCCTAAGTTTGGTAGCCAAACTGTTGCAAAATTTATCAACCATGTCATGAGTCATGGTAAAAAGTCTACTGCTGAGCGTATCGTATACGGTGCTCTTGAGACAGTTAGCGAAAAACGTAAGATCGAAGACCCAGTCGCTTTCTTTGAAGAAGTTCTAGAAAACGTCCGTCCAATGGTCGAAGTAAAAGCTCGCCGTGTTGGTGGTGCAACCTACCAAGTACCAATGGAAGTACGCCCCTCCCGTCGTACTGCCTTGGCTATGCGTTGGTTAGCTGAAGCTGCTGCTAAGCGTTCTGAAAAATCAATGGCTTTGCGTCTTGCAGGCGAATTGAATGATGCTGCTGACGGCAAAGGTAATGCTATGAAAAAGCGTGACGAAGTTCACCGCATGGCAGATGCTAACAAAGCATTCTCTCACTACCGTTTCTAAGCTAGCATTACTTTTTTAATTCTAGCCTAGACGCTTAGGATTAACGGCTCCGGTCAGTTAATCCTTGTATTGTTGATTTATTCTATTGATTGCCGCCATCATCATTGGGTTGTTTAATGATTACCATCGTAAGGTGAGTAAAGCGTTAAACCACCTAGATGGCGGACATCTGTCAAGATGCTGTTCTGAAAGGGATACTACTTTAAGAAGCCTGCAAAGTTACAACGCTTGCAACGCTCACAAAGAAAGTTTCCTGAGTTTGATGCCGCACTATTCTTATATTTACTCTTTTTTTGTCCGTATTTGGCCCAATAATAAGTAAGTAATATAACGAAGCCGATGGCTTTGTCATAGAGAGTATGAGGTAGAGACACAACACATTAATATATACACGAATTTCCTTAGGAAAACACTATGGCTCGTAAAACTCCCCTAAAGCGCTATCGCAATATTGGTATCTCAGCGCACATTGATGCTGGTAAGACGACCACTACTGAGCGTGTTTTGTTCTATACCGGTGTTAGCCACAAGCTTGGTGAAGTTCATGATGGCGCAGCTACCATGGACTTTATGGAGCAAGAACAAGAGCGCGGTATTACTATTGCTTCTGCGGCGACAACTTGTTTTTGGTCAGGTATGGCCAAGCAGTTTGATGAACACCGTATCAACATCATTGACACCCCAGGTCACGTTGACTTCACGATTGAAGTAGAACGTTCTATGCGTGTACTTGATGGCGCGTGCATGGTTTACTGTGCAGTAGGCGGCGTTCAGCCACAGTCTGAGACCGTATGGCGTCAGGCAAACAAATATAAAGTGCCACGCTTAGCATTCATTAACAAAATGGATCGTGTTGGTGCTGATTTCTACCGTGTGGTAGAACAGATCAAAACTCGTCTAGGCGGCAATGCAGTACCATTGGTTATCCCAATTGGTAAAGAAGACAACTTCGAAGGCGTGGTTGATCTAGTGACTATGAAAGCCATCTATTGGGACGAAGCGTCTCAAGGTATGGAATATGAAGAGCGCGAAATCCCAGCTGAATTACAAGAAAAAGCGGAAGAATTTCGCGAGTATCTAGTAGAAAACGCTGCTGAAGCGACCGAAGAGCTGATGGAGTTGTATCTAGAGAATGGTGAATTGTCAGTAGATCAAATCAACACTGCGATTCGTCAGTTGACAATTGATAACAAAATCATTCCATTGCTTTGTGGTACTGCCTTTAAAAACAAAGGCGTACAAAAAATGTTGGATGCGGTTATCCAGTATCTGCCAGCACCAATGGACGTTCCTGCTATCAAAGGTATTCTTGATGACAAAGACGAGAGCGAAGGCACTCGTGAAGCATCTGATGAAGCACCGTTTGCAGCACTAGCGTTTAAAATCATGAACGACAAGTTCGTCGGTAACTTAACCTTCGTTCGTGTCTATTCTGGTGTTTTAACGCAAGGCAGTAGTGTTTATAACCCTGTTAAAATGAAGCGTGAGCGCGTTGGCCGTATCGTACAGATGATGGCAGATGCTCAGGTAGAGCTACAAGAGATCCGCACGGGTGATATCGCAGCGCTAGTTGGCATGAAAGATGTGACTACTGGCGATACGCTATGTGATGAGCAGAATGTTATCACGCTTGAGCGTATGGAATTCCCAGATCCTGTTATCAGCTTAGCAGTTGAACCTAAGACCAAAGCTGACCAAGAAAGAATGTCTATCGCTTTGGGTCGTTTGGCAAAAGAAGATCCATCATTCCGTGTACATACTGACGAAGAGTCTGGTCAGACGATCATCAGTGGTATGGGTGAGCTACATTTGGAAATTCTTGTTGACCGTATGAAGCGTGAGTTTGGCGTTGAAGCAAACATCGGTGCGCCGCAGGTTGCTTATCGTGAAACAATTCGTAATACTGTTGAACAAGAAGGCAAATTCGTACGTCAAACCGGTGGTCGTGGTAAATTCGGTCACGTTTGGTTACGTCTTGAGCCTATGGACCCAGCGGGCGACGTTCTATATGAATTCGCTGAAGAAGTTGTTGGTGGTACGGTACCAAAAGAATTCCACGGTGCGGTTGATAAAGGTATTCAAGAACGCATGAAAAACGGCGTACTTGCTGGTTACCCAATCGTTGGCGTAAAAGCGACCTTGTATGATGGTTCTTACCATGATGTTGACTCGGATGAGTTATCATTTAAAATGGCTGGTTCTATCGCTTTCCGTAAAGGCTTCATGGCGGCTAACCCAACCCTACTTGAGCCAGTAATGAAAGTAGAAGTTGAAACGCCTGAAGATTACATGGGCGATATCATGGGCGATCTTAACCGTCGTCGTGGTATGGTTCAAGGTATGGAAGACTTACCTGGCGGCACTAAGCAGATTCGTGCTGAAGTACCATTAGCGGAAATGTTTGGCTATGCCACACAAATGCGCTCAATGTCACAGGGCCGTGCAACGTATTCAATGGAATTCCAAAAGTACGCTGAAATTCCAAAATCAGTTTCAGAATCTATCATCTCTAAATTCAACAATAAAGATGAAGACGAGTAAATAAATCTTGTTAAAATGACAATATAGGGCATATCTTTATATTGTCAGTAGAGAAAGCGCCAATAATTGGTTAAAAGACTTGTTATTGGCCGCGATTTTCTTATAATATCTGCACATTAGTATGTGCACCCTTTTAACAATTATTTTAATGTGGCCAGTAATGCTTTAACCCTAGTACGTAAACTATCGTACTTATATCAGTTAAGCACTGACCCCAAAAAAAAGAGGAAATACCCATGGCAAAGGCCAAGTTTGAACGCAGCAAGCCACACGTCAACGTCGGTACCATCGGACACGTTGACCACGGTAAAACAACCCTAACCGCCGCTATCGCAACCGTAGCAGCAATCACCTCTGGTGGCGAAGCCAAAGACTACGCGTCTATTGACTCAGCACCAGAAGAAAAAGCACGTGGCATCACCATCAACACCTCACACGTAGAATATGACACCCCATCACGTCATTATGCTCACGTCGATTGCCCAGGTCACGCCGATTATGTTAAAAACATGATCACCGGTGCAGCCCAAATGGACGGCGCCATCCTAGTTGTATCAGCAACTGACGGCCCTATGCCACAAACCCGTGAGCACATCCTGCTTTCACGTCAGGTTGGCGTACCGTACATCGTCGTATTCATGAACAAATGTGATGCTGTTGATGACGAAGAATTGCTTGAGCTAGTAGAAATGGAAGTTCGTGAATTATTGAACGACTATGACTTCCCAGGCGACGACACCCCAATCATCAAAGGTTCTGCTACTGAAGCCCTAAAAGGCTCACAAGAAAAATACGGCCAACCAGCCGTTGTAGAACTGCTAAACGTTCTTGACACCTACATTCCAGAGCCAGAGCGTGACATCGACAAAGCATTCCTAATGCCAATCGAAGACGTATTCTCAATCTCAGGTCGTGGTACTGTTGTGACTGGCCGTGTTGAATCTGGTATCGTTAAAGTTGGTGACGAAATCGAGATCGTCGGTATCCGTGACACGCAAAAGACCACCTGTACTGGTGTAGAGATGTTCCGTAAACTGCTTGACGAAGGTCGTGCAGGCGAAAACTGTGGCGTACTACTACGTGGTACTAAACGTGAAGACGTACAACGTGGCCAAGTACTAGCTAAGCCAGGTTCTATCACTCCTCACACCAAGTTTGACGCTGAAGTATATGTATTGTCAAAAGAAGAGGGTGGTCGTCACACACCATTCCTAAACGGCTATCGTCCACAGTTCTACTTCCGTACCACTGACGTAACTGGCGCAATCCAATTACAAGAAGGTACTGAAATGGTTATGCCTGGTGATAACGTTGAGATGGGCGTAGAGCTTATCCACCCAATCGCTATGGACAAAGGTCTACGCTTCGCTATTCGTGAAGGCGGCCGTACCGTAGGCGCTGGTGTTGTTGCTAACGTACTTAGCTAAGTAACCCAGTAACTATTGATGCATTAATACTATTAGAGCAATCTGACAGTGTTAGTTAGCAAGTAAAAAGCCATCCTCTTAGAGGGTGGCTTTTTTTTGCGCTTTATTTCAATAAATGATTAAAATGAATCGTTGCAGAGTAGGGCAGACAGGAAAGCCATACTAACTCAAACGTATTTATAAAATACGCTTTGAAAGGGGGCTTACTATCTATTGTAATTTTTAAGCGAGCTTGCTATATTAACGCTGCAGCTTATAAGCACCTTTTATGTTAAATTTTTAAGATTATGATGCATACAAAGTGTTTAAATAATAAGCTTTAAGAGCAGCGACATGAGAGTGATAGAAGAATTTTATTCCTAAATGCTTGCATTCTATGCTCAATATTGTATAATGCTGTCCTTTACACCCATAGGCGATTGGCTCAATTGGTAGAGCATCGGTCTCCAAAACCGAGGGTTGTAGGTTCGAGTCCTACATCGCCTGCCATCTTTTTATCACATCTTTGTCATACCCCATCATCTCCGAAGTGAGTTCTTTATGAGCAATAGTCAAGATAACCTCGATAATAAGTTATCTGATGCCAAGGCACTTGATGGTGGAATACTGTCTAAAGATAAGCATATCTCAGCGGGCAATCAAACGACTGCTGTTGAAGTTGCTAAGACAGGTTCAATAAAAGATGTGATCTTGTGGCTACTTGCCGCAGCTGTTTTAATTAGTGCAACTTTAGTTAATCAATATCTACCTGGCTATTGGCAACCTGCTAATGACCTCTGGGTACGTATTGGTATTATTGTTGCGCTTTTTGTGTTGGCATTGGTTTGTTTGGCAATGACGCATCAGGGTACTGCTTTTAAAACCCTATTAAAAGATGCTGCTGTCGAATTACGCCGTGTGACATGGCCTGGCAAAGACGAAACTTTTCAGTACACATGGCAAACGATTGTCATGATTGCGATTGTTGGTTTTCTTGTTTGGCTACTAGACAACTTTTTTAATTGGTTCGTTGGCATATTTATTGGCTAATCACGCGTATTGGCATGATTTTTCAAGATGTATTGATAACGACTTAAATTTAATGATCAGGAGCGTGATATGCGTTGGTATATTGTCCAAGCATTTTCAGGATATGAAAAGCAAGTACAGCGTTCATTAACTGATCGTATTAATCGTAGTGAATTCGCTGAATTTTTCGGCGATGTATTGGTACCTACTGAAGAAGTCGTCGAAATGAAAGACGGCAAAAAACGTAAGAGCGAGCGTAAGTTCTTTCCGGGTTATGTATTGATCCAGATGGAAATGAACGACAATACTTGGCACATCGTAAAAGATTGCCCACGTATTATGGGTTTCGTCGGCGGTACGCCAGAAACACCAGCGCCGATTACCGAAGTAGAAGCTGATCGCATTTTAAACCGTTTAAATCAGACTGAAGCCGACCCACGTCCTAAGACTCTATTTGAGCCCGGCGAAGAGTTGTTGGTTATCGATGGTCCATTTACTGACTTTAAAGGGTTGGTTGAAAAAGTGGATTACGAGAAGTCTAAACTACATTTAACCGTAAACGTATTTAATCGTCCGACTCAGGTCGAGCTTGAGTTTAGTAAAGTTGAGAAGCTAGACTAAACCCGTAACAAATTCATCAACCGGGGAGCTGTTAGTCAATAAGGTTTATACCACGTTGATTTGGCGCTATTACCCATTTAGGAGAGTATCTCATGGCTAAGAAGATTGATGGTTACATCAAACTGCAAGTGCCTGCAGGCAAAGCAAATCCTTCACCACCGATTGGTCCAGCATTGGGTCAAAAAGGCGTGAACATCATGGCGTTCTGTAAAGAATTTAACGCTGCGACCTCAAACCAAGAGCCGGGTCTACCGATTCCTACTGAGATCACTGTATACAGCGATAAGTCTTTTACCTTCATCATGAAGTCACCACCAGCTGCATACTTACTACGTAAGGCTGCTGGTATCGCTAAAGGTTCTGGTACACCAAACACCGCTAAAGTCGGTAAAGTTGACCGTGCTCAGCTAGAAGAGATCGTTAAGACTAAAGATGCAGACTTAACTGCTGCTGGTCTTGATGCTGCTGTCCGTACCATCGCTGGTACTGCACGTTCAATGGGTATTACCGTGGAGGGTGTGTAAATGAGTAAACTTACTAAGCGTCAAAAATTAATCGCTGAGCGTGTAGAAAGCGAAAAGCTATATACTATTGAAGAAGCGGTTCAAATCCTAAACGATTTACCAGCTCTTAAATTTAAAGAGTCTATCGATATCGCAGTAAACTTGGGTGTTGATCCACGTAAATCTGACCAAGTCGTTCGTGGCGCTACCAACCTACCTGCTGGTACTGGTAAAACCAAACGCGTTGCGGTATTTGCTCAAGGCGCTGCTGCTGAAGCCGCCAAAGAAGCTGGTGCTGACATCGTTGGTATGGATGATTTAGCGGATCAAATCAAAGCCGGTAATATGGATTTTGATGTGGTTATTGCTGCTCCTGATGCCATGCGTGTTGTTGGTCAATTAGGTACTATCCTAGGTCCACGTGGCCTAATGCCTAACCCAAAAGTCGGTACTGTAACCCCTAACGTTGCTGAAGCGGTTCTTAACGCTAAAGCGGGTCAAGCACAGTATCGTGTTGATAAAGCGGGTATTATCCATACGACTATCGGTCAAGTTGGCTTTACTGCTGAGCAAGTCATCCAGAATGCTGAAGCACTGATTTCAGATTTGAGACGTGCTAAGCCTGCTACTTCTAAAGGTACTTTCTTGAAGAAAATTACCTTGTCTAGCACGATGGGTCCTGGTCTAAGTATTGATCCAGTTCCATATCGCACAGCGAAATAATTAAATAAATACCTTTATTTGACGATTTCAAATAGAGGTATAAAAATATTTTAAAGAATTAGGTCAGCGTAGCAAACGCTATGCTGTCTAAGACCGTAGGTAGAAAGCGGTTTCGCGCTATCATTTATAATCTTCGGATTATTTGTAATAACAATGAGCTGCTTTTGTTAATCGACGACAGATGAAAATCTTAGTTGTCCTACGCAGACGGTGGCCCACCCAGTTTAAGACTAGAGCGAGTAGGGCAACCTATTACTCAACGTCATTCTGATAACGGTGCCGTAATCAGTCGTTATGATTAAGTTTTATCTTTATAAGACTTATGAATAACGTGTCGTATCAAGTCAGTTTTAGTGAGTTATTCAAATTGTTTAAAACCTCGGTTTTAGAATATTGAATAATTAGCAGATTGATTAGATTAAAGGAGTCAACTTATGGCATTAACGCTAGAGCAAAAACAACAAGTTGTGGCTGAAGTGTCTGAAGTTGCTGCTAATGCTTACTCAGCAGTAGCTGCCGAATATCATGGTATTGGTGTTGCAAAGCTTACTAAGCTACGCGAACAAGCCCGTGAAAAAGGCGTCGTTTTGAAAGTGGTAAAAAATACCCTAGCAAAACGTGCGTTTGAAGGCACTAAGTTTGAGAGCATGTCAGACCGTATGACTGGTCCATTACTTTTGGCTTTCTCTATGGAAGATTTGGGATCTGCTGCTCGAGTCGTTTTCGACTTTAGCAAAGATAACAAAGCTTTAGAGACCAAATTGGTATCAGTCGGTGGTGTTGTTTATGGTCCAGAAGAGCTAGAGCGTGTATCGAAGCTACCAACTCGCGACGAAGCACTATCTATCTTGATGGCTACTATGAATGCACCAGTTACCAAGCTTGTTCAAACTATGAACGCTGTTCCTAGTAAGCTTGTTCGCACGGTAGCAGCAATCAAAGACGCAAAAGAAGCGGCATAATTGCTTGTTTTAACGTAACTTTGACATCGCAGATTGCACTTTATTGCTAACCCTATTTGAAAATTTAGCAAGCAATCCAAGCGATATTAAAATCAATTAATTTTTATCAGATAACGGAGAGTTCTCATGGCACTATCTAAAGATGACGTGTTAAACGCAATCGCTGAAATGTCAGTAATGGATATCGTTGAATTAATCAGCGCTATGGAAGAAAAATTCGGCGTAACTGCTGCTGTTGCCGCTGCTGCACCTGCTGCTGCCGGTCCTGCTGCTGCTGCTGAAGAGCAATCAGAGTTTGATGTAGTTCTTGCCAGCTTTGGCGAGAAGAAAGTTGGCGTAATTAAAGCCGTACGTGAAGCTACTGGTCTTGGCTTGAAAGAAGCGAAAGATTTGGTTGAAAGCGCTCCAGCTCCAATCAAAGAAGGCGTAAACAAAGCTGAAGCTGACGAGTTGAAAAAGAAACTTGAAGAAGCTGGTGCAACTGTTGAACTAAAATAAGCCTCGCTTATCTTAGTGTTGTACAAAAAAAGCTGGTAATGCCTTGCATTGCTAGCTTTTTTTTATTATAATTCGTAGCTTGACCTTTTGTGTCTGCCAACAGTCGCATGCAACATCACGGTGGATACCCATCAAAAGGACAGACGATAGCTATGCAAGTAAACACAGCGCAAGCACACTTAGTAATTTTTGAAGTCAGTTAATATAAGCTAAACGTCGATCGATGTTTGGCGTTTTTTTGTGTCCGCATGCTTTCCTATTAACACTATAGTTTGTATTGATTTTAACAGTCATTGCTCTAAAATTTATAGTTACTCCAATTAGCATTAATTCTGAAACGTTATAAATCTTAGGTTATTTATTTAGCATGGTTTTACTGTCAGTAGGTAGGCTCGTAGACGGTAGATATCAGCGACGATATTACTTATGATGGTAGATAGTGAGTAGTTTGCTGTTTAGTGCTAGATAGTGTAAGAATTGAATTTTATAGGCAACACCCTTGTTTAAGATATCAACAACGCTTTAAAGGTATTACCCACACTTTAAGTGAATTTATCAACAGAATCAATAGTATTTAAATACCAGTGCTTGGTCTTAAGTACTACAGAGTGTACGACATTGAAATTTGCAATGTCAGCACCCATATAGGCATGTTTAGATGCCGATTTTACGCTTAAATAAGCTGGGTTAATCATGCACTATACGCGTGAATTAATCATCAGTCATTAAATGAGCAGGAATAACCGTTTTATATTATCGTTTACGTCGCCAAGTTTGCATAATATTAATATCAACTAATATTGATGCACGCTGGCCACGCTTTCAATTTGTTTCCACGTTTACTGTAAGGACTCTCGATGGCATATTCTTATACTGAAAAAAAGCGTATTCGCAAAAGTTTTGCTGAATTGCCTACTGTGATGGACATTCCCTATTTGTTGTCTATCCAAGTAGATTCTTATGAGCAATTTTTGCAAGAGCATAAAAAGCCAAAAGCTCGTGAGAATACTGGTTTGCAAGCTGCGTATTCCTCTATTTTCCCAATTGAGAGTCACTCTGGTAATGCTGAGTTACAATTCGTTGAATATTATTTAGGTACGCCTGAATTTGATGAGCGTGAGTGTATCTTACGTGGCTCGACCTTTGCTGCGCCGATGCGTGTCAAAATTCGCCTCATCATCAAAGACAAAGACAGCAAAGATAAAGACAGCAAAGCGGCAATCAAAGATATCCGTGAGCAAAGCGTCTATATGGGCGAGATGCCATTGATGACTGCCAACGGCACCTTTATTATCAATGGTACTGAACGTGTGATCGTATCGCAGCTGCATCGTTCACCGGGTGTATTCTTTGACCATGATAAAGGTAAGTCGCATTCAAGTGGTAAGGTGCTATATAACGCCCGTATCATTCCTTACCGTGGTTCATGGTTAGATTTTGAGTTTGATGCCAAAGATTTGGTTTTTGCTCGTATTGACCGTCGTCGTAAGCTATTGGCTTCTATTATTCTACGCGCACTAGGTTTGAGCACGTCTGAGATCTTAGACCTGTTCTTTGAAAAAGTAACCGTTTATAAAGGCGAAGAGCAGTTCGAAATTGATCTGGTTGCTGACCGCTTACGTGGCGAGATGGCACAGTTTGATATCGTAACGCCTGAAGGCGAAGTGGTTGTCGAGCAAGGTAAACGTATTAATGCTCGCCGTATCCGTCAGCTTGAAGAAGCGGGTATGACCAAAATCTCTATCCCTGATGAATACTTATACGAGCGTATTTTAGCGGAAGATATCGTCGTTAATGACGAAGTTATCGCTAAAGCTAACACGCTGATTGACCATGAGTTGTTGGTCAAATTAAGTGCATTTGAAGCCAGTGAGTCTATCAAAGAATTCAGCATTCTGTTCACTAACGATATCGACCAAGGTAGTTATATTGCCGATACGCTACGTGCAGATAGCACCTCAAGCCGCGAAGAAGCTTTGATTGAGATTTATAAAGTCATGCGCCCAGGTGAGCCACCAACGGTTGAAACTGCTGAGAAACTGTTTGACAGCATGTTCTTTAACGCCGATCGTTATGACTTGTCTAACGTTGGTCGTATGAAGTTTAACCGCCGTTTAGGTCTTGAATTTGTCGATACCGATGACGCTGATATTCAGCGTGAACGTAGCGTATTGACCAATGCCGATATCGTCAACGTCTTAAAAGAATTGATTGAAATTCGTAATGGTCGCGGTGAAGTCGATGACATTGATCATCTAGGTAACCGTCGCATTCGTTCAGTTGGCGAGATGGCTGAAAACCAATTCCGTGTTGGTCTAGTGCGTGTTGAGCGCGCCGTAAAAGAGCGTCTAAGCTCAGCGGAATCTGATAACTTATCGCCACAAGATTTGATTAACTCAAAACCTGTTGCGGCTGCGGTCAAAGAATTCTTTGGTTCAAGCCAGTTATCACAGTTTATGGATCAGAATAATCCATTGTCAGAAGTGACGCATAAACGCCGTGTATCAGCATTAGGACCCGGTGGTCTGACCCGTGAACGTGCAGGCTTTGAAGTACGTGACGTCCATGATACCCATTACGGTCGCGTCTGTCCGATTGAAACACCTGAAGGTCCAAACATTGGTTTGATTAACTCACTAGCAACCTTTGCTAAAACCAACAGCTTTGGCTTCTTAGAAACGCCATATCGCCGTGTGGTTGACGGTAAAGTAACCGACGTTATCGAATATCTGTCAGCGATTGAAGAAGTCGGTACGGTTATTGCACAGGCTGATTCGCCAGTGACCGCAGAAGGCGCGTTATCTGATGAAATGGTCAGTGTGCGTAGCTATGGTGAATTCGTCCGTATGCCGCCAGAAAAAGTGACGCATATGGATGTATCACCAAGTCAGGTAGTATCGGTAGCAGCAGGTTTGATTCCGTTCCTTGAGCATGATGATGCTAACCGTGCCCTGATGGGCTCAAACATGCAACGTCAGGCGGTTCCTACGCTACGTGCTGATAAGCCGTTAGTAGGTACAGGTATGGAGCGTCACGTTGCGCGTGACTCTGGTGTTTGTGTCATCGCTAAGCGTGGCGGTGTGATCGAAGACGTTGATGCATCACGTGTTGTCGTTCGTGTAAATGAAGATGAAATGGTCGCTGGTGAAGCGGGTATTGATATCTATAACTTAGTTAAATATACACGTTCTAACCAAAACACTTGTATCAACCAACGTATCATCGTAAACCAAGGCGATGCTATTGCTGTAGGTGATATCTTAGCTGATGGTCCTTCAACGGATCTTGGCGAGTTGGCACTAGGTCAGAACATTCGCATCGCATTTATGCCGTGGAATGGTTACAACTTCGAAGATTCAATCTTGTTATCTGAAAAAGTGGTAAAAGAAGATCGTTTCACCACCATTCATATTCAAGAATTGACATGTGTGGCACGTGATACCAAGCTTGGAACCGAAGAGATTACTGCGGATATTCCAAACGTTGGTGAAGCGGCGCTATCAAGCCTTGACGAAGCAGGTATCGTTTATATCGGTGCTGAAGTGGATGCTGGCGATATCTTAGTTGGTAAAGTCACGCCAAAAGGTGAGACGCAACTAACGCCAGAAGAAAAACTCCTACGGGCTATCTTTGGTGAAAAAGCAGCTGATGTTAAAGACACGTCGCTACGTGTTCCAACATCAAGCAAAGGCACGGTTATTGACGTGCAAGTCTTTACCCGTGACGGCGTTGAAAAAGATGCCCGTGCAAAAGCGATTGAAAAATCACAACTTGATAGCTATCGCAAAGATTTAAAAGAAGAGCTACGCATCTTTGAAGAAGCTGCTCGTGGTCGTATTGGTAATCTATTAGATGGTCAAAAAGTCAGTGGCGGTTCTGGTCTAAAAGCTGGTACGGTTATGGCATTGGCTGATATGAAAGACATGAGCCTTGAGACCTTGCTTGATATCCAACCGGTTGAAGAAGAAATATCTGAGCGTCTCACGCAAATCGCCGAGTACTTAGTCGATAAGCAAAAAGACATCGATGTGAAATTTGCTGAGAAAAAACGCAAATTGACCGCTGGTGATGACTTGCAGCATGGCGTACAAAAAATCGTTAAAGTATATCTAGCAGTTAAGCGTCGTATTCAGCCTGGTGATAAAATGGCGGGTCGTCATGGTAACAAAGGTGTGGTATCGCGCATTATGCCGGTTGAAGACATGCCTTATGATGAACATGGTAATACCGTTGATATCGTCTTGAACCCACTCGGTGTACCATCGCGTATGAACATCGGTCAGGTCCTAGAAACTCACTTAGGTATGGCAGCGAAGGGCTTGGGCGAAAAAATCGATGGTATGCTCAAAGCACAAGCAGCGATTAAAGATTTACGTGATTTCTTAGACCAAATCTATAACAAAGTGGGCGGCGAGCAAGTAGATCTTGATAGCTTAAGTGATGATGACATCATGGCGCTATCTGATAACTTACGCGGCGGTGTACCGATGGGCACGGCAGTATTTGATGGTGCACATGAGCATCAAGTAAAAGACTTGCTAGAGCTTGCTGGTATGGCACGTGATGGTCAGCAGACCTTGTATGACGGTCGTACTGGTCAGAAGTTTGACCGTAAAGTAACTGTTGGTTATATGTATATGCTCAAACTTAACCACTTGGTTGATGACAAAATGCATGCGCGTTCTACCGGTTCTTACTCACTAGTCACGCAGCAGCCGCTTGGTGGTAAAGCTCAGTTTGGTGGTCAGCGCTTTGGTGAGATGGAAGTCTGGGCACTAGAAGCATATGGCGCGACTTATACCTTGCAAGAAATGCTAACGGTGAAGTCGGATGACGTTGAAGGCCGTACCCGTATGTACAAAAACATCGTCGATGGTGAGCAATATATGGATCCAGGTATGCCTGAATCGTTTAACGTGTTGACCAAAGAAATCAAATCACTGGGTATCAATATTGAGTTAAAGCAAACCCATTAAGCACGGCTGACTGAAGCTACCTTTAACATAGCTTTAGTTAATTATTATTCTTAGTGGTCAATCTAGAAGCAGTACGCGCATCGCTGCTGCTTTTAGTGATTTGTCTCAACCCTATTCATTGCCTTCATTCATCTTAGCCGCGCTCCTAGCACGCTGTCAGATGATTATAAAGATAACGGAGAAGCAACTTGAAAGATTTACTCGATATCATGCAAAGCCCTACCGGCAACGGTAACCAAGAGTTTGATAGTATTCAAATTACCTTAGCCTCACCTGATGTGATCAAATCATGGTCACATGGTGAAGTTAAAAAACCAGAAACGATTAACTATCGTACGTTTAAGCCTGAGCGTGATGGTCTATTCTGTGCCAAAATCTTTGGTCCAGTAAAAGACTTTGAGTGTTTATGTGGTAAATACAAACGCCGTAAGTTCCAAGGCGTTATTTGTGAAAAATGTGGTGTTGAAGTCACGACTGCTAAAGTTCGTCGCGATCGCATGGGTCATATTGACTTAGCGAGCCCTGTTGCGCATATTTGGTTCTTAAAATCATTACCAAGCCGCATTGGTTTGTTACTTGACATGACGCTTCGTGATATCGAACGCGTCCTATATTTTGAAAGCTATATCGTGACTGAGCCGGGTTTAACTTCTCTAGAGAAGTACCAGTTGCTTGATGATGAAGATTACTATAAAGCGCTTGAAGAATTTGGTGATGAATTCGTTGCCAAGATGGGTGCAGAAGCCATCCAAGACTTATTAAAAGATATCGATTTAGATATCGAAATTGATGAGTTGCGTGAAGCGATTCCGCAAACGGGTTCTGAAACCAAGCTTAAAAAGATGTCTAAGCGTCTTAAATTATTAGAAGCGTTCCGTGATTCTAATAATAAGCCTGAATGGATGGTCATGACCATCTTGCCAGTACTACCACCAGATTTGCGTCCGCTAGTACCACTAGAAGGCGGCCGCTTTGCAACATCAGATCTAAATGATTTATATCGCCGCGTTATTAACCGTAACAACCGCCTAAAGCGTCTATTAGAGCTAAGTGCTCCTGATATCATCGTACGTAACGAAAAACGTATGTTGCAAGAATCAGTCGATGCTTTGCTTGATAACGGTCGCCGCGGCCGTGCGATTACCGGTAGTAATAAGCGTCCATTGAAGTCTTTGGCAGATATGATCAAAGGTAAGCAAGGTCGTTTCCGTCAAAACTTACTCGGTAAACGTGTTGATTACTCTGGTCGTTCGGTCATCGTCGTTGGTCCAACTCTACGTCTACATCAGTGTGGTCTACCGAAGAAAATGGCACTTGAGCTATTCAAGCCATTTACTTATAACAAACTATTATCACACGGTTTAGCAACGACGATTAAAGCTGCTAAAAAGATGGTAGAGCGTGAAGAGCCACAAGTGTGGGATATGCTGGCCATGGTTATCCGTGAGCATCCAGTACTCTTGAACCGTGCGCCAACGCTTCACCGTTTGGGTCTGCAAGCATTTGAGCCAGTATTAATCGAAGGTAAAGCAATCCAATTACATCCTTTGGTCTGTACCGCGTTCAATGCCGACTTTGATGGTGACCAAATGGCCGTTCACGTGCCATTGACCTTAGAAGCACAGCTTGAATCACGTGTATTGATGATGTCGACTAACAACATCTTGTCGCCTGCCAACGGTGAGCCAATTATCGTCCCATCACAAGACGTTGTATTAGGTCTGTACTATATCAGCCGCTCGTCAATCAATTCTAAAGGCGAGGGCATGATTTTTGCCACCGTTAATGAAGCATTGCGTGCGATTGGTTCAAATGATTTGCATGTAAACGCTAAGATTAAAGTACGTGTGACTGAAACTCATATCGACGAAGAAGGTAATGAGACTAAAGAAGTCAAGTTACAAGATACCGTCGCTGGTCGCCTACTTATCTGGAACATCATGCCTAAAGGTATGTCGTTCGATGAGTGTAACGAAGAGATGACGAAGAAAAATATCTCTAAATTGATTAACTCTTGCTACCGTAAAGTTGGCGTGAAAGAAAGTGTTATGTTTGCTGACCAATTGATGTATCTTGGTTTTGCTCAAGCAACACTATCTGGCGTATCTATCGGTATAGATGATATGGTCATTCCACCATTGAAAAAGCAAATCATTGAAACCGCAGAAGGCGAAGTTCGCGAGATCGAAGATCAATTCGAGCAAGGTTTTGTGACTGCCGGTGAGCGTTATAACAAAGTGGTTGATATCTGGTCACGTACCAATGACAAAGTCGCCAAAGCGATGATGGACAACCTAGCCACTGATAAAATCATGAATGCTAAAGGTGAGGAAGAAGAGCAGAAATCATTCAACTCTATCTTTATCATGTCAGATTCTGGTGCTCGTGGTAGTGCAGCACAGATTCGTCAGTTGGCAGGTATGCGTGGTTTGATGGCAAAACCGGATGGCTCAATTATCGAAACGCCGATTAAAGCCAACTTCCGTGAAGGTTTGACCGTACTTCAGTACTTTATTTCAACGCATGGTGCGCGTAAAGGTCTTGCGGATACCGCACTGAAAACCGCTAACTCGGGTTACTTGACTCGTCGTTTGGTTGACGTGGCACAAGATTTGGTTATCACTAGTGAAGACTGTGGTACTGAGCAAGGTTTGCTCATGAAGCCACATATTCAAGGTGGTGAGATCATTGAGAAGTTGGGCGAGCTAGTACTAGGTCGTGTAACCGCTCGTGATGTAACCTATAATGATAATGCTGATAAAGTATTGATTCCAGCGGGTACCTTGATAGATGAGCATTGGGTAAATGTGCTTGATAGCAATGCGATTGATGATATCTGGGTTCGTTCAGTGATTACCTGTGATATCGAACATGGCGTTTGTTCACAGTGTTATGGTCGTGACCTTGCACGTGGTCATCAAGTTAATATCGGCGAGTCAGTCGGTGTTATGGCAGCACAGTCTATCGGTGAACCTGGTACTCAGTTAACGATGCGTACTTTCCACGTTGGTGGAGCGGCGAGCTCTGCGTCTGTGGACAACAGCATCTCAGCACGTAATGCTGGTCAAGTGCATTTTGAAAACATGAAAACGGTGCAACATACCGATGGTCATTTGGTTATTGTGTCGCGTTCAGCTGAACTGGCATTGACTGATGAGCTTGGTCGTGAGCGTGAGCGCTATAAAGTTCCTTATGGTTCAAGCGTGCTTGTGAAAAACGAAGAGCAAGTTGAAGGCGGTCAAACCATTGCTAAATGGGATCCGCACACGCATCCAATTATTACCGAGTTCGCTGGTACTGCACGCTTCAGTGATATTACTGATGGTTTGACGGCAACGGTAAAAGTTGATGATGCGACCGGTATGAGCTCGTTTGAGATTCTTGCTACTCGTGACCGTTCAAGTTCAGCCAAAGACTTACGTCCGGCGATTATCTTGAACACTGACGAAGGTAAAGAAGTGGTTTACTTCTTGCCAGCTGAAACCATCATTCGTGTCAGCGACGGTGAAAAAGTAGCAGCCGGTTCGATCTTAGGCCGTGTACCACAAGCGTCTTCAGGTACCAAAGATATTACCGGTGGTCTACCACGTGTTGCTGATTTGTTTGAAGCACGTCGTCCGAAAGATCATGCCATCATGGCAGAGATGTCAGGTGTCGTGAGCTTTGGTAAAGAAACTAAAGGTAAAAACCGTTTCATTATCACCAATGAAGATGGTGAGATTCATGAAGAGCTGATCCCAAAATGGCGTCAAATCAACGTCTTCGAAAACGAGACCGTTGCTCGTGGTGAGGTTATCGCTGATGGTCCACAGAATCCGCATGATATCTTACGTCTGAAAGGACAAACCGCACTTGCTGACTATATCGTTAATGAAGTACAGGACGTTTATCGTCTGCAAGGCGTGAAAATCAACGATAAGCACATCGAAGTTATCATTCGTCAGATGCTGCGCAAAGTTGAAGTAACGGATGGCGGCGATTCAAGTCACTTTAAAGGCGACCAAGTCGAATACGCTGATATCAAAGCCTTGAATGCTAAACTAGAAGCGGAAGATAAATTCCCAGTTAAGTATGAGCGTCAACTACTGGGTATTACCAAAGCAAGTCTGGCAACAGAAAGCTTTATCTCAGCAGCGTCGTTCCAGGAAACCACGCGTGTCCTAACCGCAGCTGCTGTAACTGGTAAAGTGGATGAGCTACGTGGTCTGAAAGAAAACGTCGTTGTTGGTCGCTTGATTCCTGCCGGTACTGGTCTTGCTTATCATAAAGCCCGTAAAGAGAAAGCGGAGCAAAAACTGCAAGATAAAGATTTGAATGCAGCGTTTGATATGACAGCAAGTACTGATAGCACAGACTTTGCAAGCTTCGATGAAGCGTTTGCCCAAGAGCTTAATCAAGGCAATCATTAATCTAAATCAAGCTTAGTTTTTTCCTTAATAAAAAAGCCAGCCTAAGTTGCTGGCTTTTTTGCGCCTTTAAGAAAGTGAAGCATAACGGGTTATTTTCTTAGGAAGTTACTTAAGAAAATAGTACACTGCAATAAAGTAGCTTTATAAAACAGTCATGGCTGTTTGAATAACAGTTCATCATCATTAATAATTAAAAAGGAAAGGCGCATGGCAGGTAAGACTCGCGTTGCCAAATACCAAGCTGATCGTACCAATCAAAAGCTATATTTTTGTCGTTTGGCTTGTCAGGCGGCAAGTAATACCAGCGATAAACAGTTATATCAAGCCCATTGTGAAACAGCTATTTTTCATTTATATGGGACATATCTTGCTTTTGTGCAAGAGCTTGGGCATTTTTATGGCTTGAATATGACAGCGCCGACATTGACAGATATAGAAGAAGCACTTAGCACACGTACTCAAGTATCGCCTGAAGTGCAGCGCTTACAACAGCTACAGCAACAAGGTTTTTTAGCCAATATAGAGCATGCTTATCAGCGTTGTCTCTATGCGGTATTGCCTGATAATGTGATAAGTGACAAGGCAGATGATGAGAATAAAGAAGCGCCTGACCTGATTGTGAATGTGGTGACGTTATCAAATCAGTGGTTGCCAGATGAGGCAACCATCCGTGAATGGCGTCAGCAGTTTGCGGAGCTGATTGAACAGCTGCGTGCGGGTATGATAGAGTTTTAATATCATTAGCAGATTAGCAGCCATTATAATTAATAGGCTTTCACTACATAAACGAGTTTTAAGAGCGCATAAAAATGTCCTACGCGGTAGACTGAGTAGGACATTTTTTATTTAAGTATTAAGCAAAACCTTAGTTAATTTATTCTGGCATCGGTGGCATACGTTCAACTGGTGTTGCTGCTAAGGGTTTGTTTTGAGAATTGCTGTCGTTATTACGGCTTTGTTTGGGTTTTTCAGGAGCTAGACGATTTTGAATTTGCTCTTCAGCCGGTTTAGGCGTCGGCGGCTTACGTTGCTGGGTTGTGGTCTTAACGGGCTTTGCTGCTTTGCCGTCATCGGCAGCATCGTCTTCAAGCTCAGCAGCCCCTTCATCCATCATCTCTATAATAGTCTGTTTTTGTTTCTTTGATTTAGCACGGTTATTAATAGAGACCCATTGGCTAGGGGTGTCCTTAAGCTGGGCTTTCATAAAGTCCATCCATACTGGCAGCGCTGCTACGCCACCATACTCACGGCGACCTAGCGTTGATGGCTGATCAAAACCCATCCAGACGACGGTGGCATTGGTAGGATGAAAACCTGCAAACCAGGCATCTTTCGCCTCATTCGTCGTCCCCGTTTTACCACCAATATCATCACGCCCTAAGGCTCTGGCTTTAAAAGCCGTACCGCGCTGGATAACATCGCGTAAAATATCTGCCATCTCGAAAGCCACTCTGGGCTTTAAAATACGCGGCGCTTGCTCAGCACGGACGTACTGTATGACTGGGGCTTTTAGGCGATCTGAATCTGGGCTTGCATCATAAATATTCAAATCAAGCGCTTTATCATCTTTTGCTTCAGTATCACTGTTCTTTGCATCGATATCAGCATCAGGCTCTTTGTCTACTGCTTTATCTTTAGCGCTAACCTTTTCACCTTTAGCAGCAGCCTTATTATCTGCTTCTATTTTTGCCTCATAATCTTTAATCAGCTTTTTGTTAACATCTTCAAGCTGCTCATTGAAACATAAGGCACAAGCCCGCTGCGGATTGGCCTGAAATAACAGTTTATTATTATAGTTATAAATTTGGTCGATGAAGTAAGGCTGGATACGGTGCCCACCGTTAGCAAAGGTTGAATAAGCTGTTGCCATTTGTAATGGCGTTGCTTGCCCAGCGCCTAATGCCAATGATAAAGTTGTAGGTAGCTTTTCTTTATCAAGACCAAACTCATCTAATAAATCGCGCGCATCAGAGATACCAATGGATTGCAGCAAACGAATAGACACTAAGTTACGAGATAAATAAAGCCCGCGGCGCAAGGTAATGTCACCCAAGAAACGCCCATCAGAATTCTTTGGCTTCCAGTCACCTACTTGAATAGGGCGGTCTGAGACAATACTATCTGGACGATAGCCTTTTTCTAATGCAGCGGTATAAACAAGCGGTTTAATCGTCGAGCCGGGTTGACGCCAGCCTTGCAACGCGCGATTAAACTTACTGTGATTAAAGTCAAAACCACCCACTAAGGCTCGAACCGCGCCCGTTTCAGGATTTAGAGAAACTAAGCTGCCTTGCACTTTAGGGATTTGACCCAACTGCCAACCACCGTTAGTAGTAGGCATTAGGCGTACGATATCATTTTTGCTCACAATCTGACTGGCGTTATTTGGAAAATATCCGATTCGATCGGCAGAAATGTATTTGCGCGCCCAGCTCATACCAGACCAGCTAACCGTTACATTCTCACCAGAGGGCATGCTCGCTTCAAAACTGCGAGAATTTACCTTGGTCACTTTGGCCGGAGACATATTGCTATAACGGCTAAAGTTCTCAAGCGGTTCGCCATTGGCTTCTGCCCCGCGCCAGCCATGACGGTGTTCATAAGCAACCAAACCTGCTAGTACCGCTGATTCTGCCGCTTTTTGCGCTTCGCTATCAACAGTCAAACGCACACGCCAACCGCCATGCATGACCTGCTCGCCATAACGGTCAACCAAGGCTGAACGTGTTATTTCTGCTAGATAGGGCATATTCATATCAAGTTTTTCTTGATAAAGGTTAATGCCAATAGGGGCGTTAATGGCTTCGTCGTGCTGAGCTTTATCGATATAACCAAGCTCATGCATGCGTCCAATAATCCAGTTACGGCGGGTGAGGGCGCGGCTAGGATTAGCAACAGGATTGTATTTAGAAGGCGCTTTTGGCAGGCCTGCTAGCATGGCCATTTCAGCAACGGTCAGGTTCTCTAAAGATTTACTGTAGTATTTTTTGGCCGCAGCGCGGATACCATAAGCGCCTTCACCTAAATAGATTTTATTGACATATAAGGTAAGAATCTCATTTTTACTGAGCTCGTCTTCAATTTTACGCGCTAAAAACAGCTCTGTGAGTTTACGATTTAAAGTACGTTCTGAGCTTAAAAAATAGTTTTTGGCAACCTGCATAGTAATGGTAGAGCCACCAGTTTGACTATCGTCGTCGGTCACAACTTCGGTGACAGCGCGACCAAGACCTTTAATACTAATACCGCTATGTTGAAAAAACGACGAGTCTTCTGCTGCTAAAAAAGCATTGGTTAGACCTTTAGGGATTTCTTCAAAAGTAACCGGTAACGACAGACGATTGCCGTACTGACCAATGAGCTTGTCATCACTACTATAAATCTGTAATGGCATTTCCAAACTTGCGGTTTTAATTTCTTGAATGCTTGGTAGGGTTGGCGATAAATACATCGCCATACCATAAAAACCAATCGGTATAGAAAGGGCTAGAATGAGCGCCAATGCTAAGCAGGCGATGAAAAGCCCCACCAAAAAGTGAATGAGACGAGCGGTAGCATTTTTTTTGGTCATAATCAGACTTATCAATTAAAATTTGCAACAGGTAGGAGATTATACCTTGAACAAAATAGGCAAGTAATAATAAATGTGTAAGTATGCCTTAATAAGCAATTTAAATGCTTGAATCTATCTGTTAAGTAAAGTATTGTACTAAATTATTACAAATAACTATCAGATTGTACACTTAATATAAGGTATAGAGTTTGTGAGGCTATTTACTTCTAAAAGTCGACATTTGATTGGTGTGGATATTTGTGCCACCTCAGTAAAGTTGGTTGACATACAGCGTCAGCAAGGCATATTTCACCTAAAATCTTATGGTATCGAAACATTACCAGAAGGCGTAGTCGTCGACAAACTTATTGTAGACACTGAAGCTGTTGGTAATACCATAGCAAGCTTAGCGCGTCGTTGCCAATCTGCTGGTAGTAGTGCTGCTACCGCTGTTTCAGGCTCAGCCGTGATTACCAAAATCATAGATATGGATATGGTGCTTAACGACGTTGAGCGTGAAGCTCAGATCCGCTTGGATGCCGATCAATACGTCCCTTATCCATTAGAAGATGTGAATTTGGATTTTGAGGTGTTGGGTCCTTCTCTTATCAACGACAATATGGTGCAAGTGCTGTTAGCCGCATCGCGCTCAGAGAATGTCGATCAAAGAGTCGATGCGCTCACCTTTGGTGGACTGCAGACCAAAGTGATGGATATCGAGTCGCATGCTATTGAGCGTGCCTTTGGTTTGATGGCTGATAATTTGCCAAATATGCCAGAGTTGGTCGCTTTAGTCGATATTGGTCATAACCAAACTACCTTATATGTCGCTAAAAATGGCGAGTTTATCTACAGCCGTGAACAGTTATTTGGTGGCGCTCAGCTCACTGAAGCGATTCAAAATCGCTACGGCTTATCGGCTGAAGAAGCGACCATTAGTAAACGCGAACGTACCTTACCAGATGATTACTATCCTGATGTGTTGACACCCTTTATAGAAAACACCATCCAACAGATTACACGCTCACTGCAGTTCTACTTCTCATCGAGCCAATACAATAGTATTGACCATGTGCTGCTTGCTGGTGGCAGTAGTTCTATTGCAGGACTTGCCGGTATGGCACAACAACGATTGGGCGTGCCTGTAAGTATTGCTAATCCCTTTATCAACATGACCATTGCTCCGCATATCGATAATGAGCAATTGGCAGTTGATGCACCAAGTTTAATGGCCGCTTGCGGTCTTGCGTTAAGGAGCTTTGACTAATGGCTCGTATTAACTTATTGCCCTGGCGGCAAGAAGAGCGCGAACGTCGCAATAAAGAATTTATCACTTTGGTGGTGGCCGTTACTTTGCTTGCTCTATTAGCGGCATTCGCTTCATGGAGTTATTTTAATAATGAACTTGATGAACAATTAGATGCCAATACACTGATTGAACAAGAAAATGCTCGCCTAGATAAAGCTTTGGTAGAGATTGATAGCTTAGAGCAGCGCCGTGAAGATATCATCTCACGTATGCAGGTTATCCAAGATTTGCAGGGTCGACGCCCTGTTCCTGTGCGCTTATGGGATGATCTTGCCAAAGCGATGCCGCCAGCGCTTTATTTAAATAATTTAAAACGCGAAGGTGATGTTCTTACATTGACAGGTCTTGCCGACAATCCAAATATTGTCTCTAGCTTGATTCGTAACCTGGATAGTAGCAAATGGATGGGTAACTCAGCTGTTAGTAATATACAGCAAAATATTACTGCCTATGAAGCTGCGCCTGCTTTAGAAAATACGGTGACCACAGGTGAACAGCCGCGTCCTGTTTATCCGGAAGACAGTTATGTTCAGTTTGTCGTGACGACCAAAGTACAGTCGGAAAAGGTTGAAGATGCTGATGCTAATACCGCGCTTGGAGGTAAGTTATGAAACTGAGCCGTAAAAAAAGTCTTGTTAAGACCAAGAAGACTGCGGTAAGTGCTAAAAAGCAATTTGATCTGAATGAGTTTCGCCGTAGCTTTGAGTCCTTGGATGCGGAGAACTATGGCAGTTGGCCACTTCCCGTCAAAGTCACCGTGATTGGATTTATTATTGCTTTAATTGCTGCATTGTCATGGGCACTGCCGATTAGCAGTAAAATTGATGAGATCACAGCTGCTGAAAGTCAACAACAGACTTTGCTTGATAGCTACCGTGAAAAAGAATCACGGGCGCGCCATTTAAAAGCCTATCAAGCTCAAGTAATTCAAATGGAAACGGAGTTTAATACTTTACTCGACCAGCTACCAAAAGACACCCGCGTATCAGAATTGGTCGAGGGTATTAATATGACGGGTGTTGGTAGTAATATCCGTTTTCAAGACATCTCCGTAGAGCCTGAGATTGAAAATGAGTTCTTTATTGAGCAACCTATTCGTATCGCAGCCTTAGGGGATTACCATCAGTTCGGTAGCTTCATCAGTGGACTTGCTGCTTTGCCGCGTATTATTACGATGCATGACTTTGAAGTCAGTAATCCGCAGCCAACTTTAGATGTTCTACCAGAGCTCAATCTGGTGCTACAAACCAAAACGTATCGCTCAAAAGAAGCGGCTCCTGAAGGTGATGAAGCCGTCGCGACTGATGCTGCCGCTACAACTGATGCTGCAGGAGGCAACTAATGAGTATCCAAAAACTGCCCATGCTGCTGATTTCAAGTGCTATTGTTCTATCGATGACCGGCTGTACTGACCGTATCGGTATGGCAGAGCAGTCGATGGCTGATATTCGTAACCAGCCAGCGCAGCCGATAGAGCCGCCGCCCAAAGCTGAACTCGTAGAAGATTTTGTCTATAGTGCCAGTGCACAGCGTAGCCCATTTTTGCCACCAAGCTTAGTGAATGTTCAAGGCCCTGTCACCTCTATAGATGGCGTGCGTCCTGACATAACCCGAGTGAAAGAACCACTTGAACAATATGAGCTATCGCAACTCGTCTTTCGCGGTGTCGTTATTTCCCCTGAAGGTCAGCAATATGCCTTAGTGCAGCGTCCTGATGGTTCAGTTGCGAGCGTTAGAGTCGGTAATTATCTTGGCTTAAATGACGGCCGTATTGTTGAAATCACGCCGACCCAGATTAACTTGATTGAAATTGTGCCAGACAGCCGCGCTGGGTTTGTAGAAAAACCCCAGTCGCTGGTCTCCCCTATAAGCTAAGTCGGCAGATTTTTTGAGGAATATATAATGACAGTACGCAATAACAAGGTAATGACGATGAACAACCGCGTATCTTCTACTTTTGCCATCTCTGCATTGGCAATGAGTATGGTAGCAGTTAGTAGCAGTGCTTATGCTGAGCAGCGCATTAATAACGTCTCTGTGGTACAAACCGCACCAGCCGTTACCCAAATGCGTTTGGGTTTTGCTGGCAAGCCAGTATTGCCTGCCGCTTATCAGCTTGATAATCCAAGCCGTTTGGTATTGGATTTTGAAAAAGTTCAAAACGGGCTTGCTAATCGATTTAATGAATACAACGTCGGTATGATTAATGATGTTACAACGTTAAATAGCGACAATACCACGCGTCTGATTGTTGGACTCAAACAAGCGGGTAGTTATACCACCGCTATTGAGGGCAATGATTTGTTGCTGACGATTAGCGACCCGAGTCGTCCTGTCATCACTAGCGACCCTGTGCGAGATGTTCTTAATAACAATGCGGGTATGACTACCACTGCAGTTGTCACACCAATAGTTGAGACTAATAGTGTAGCGGTTGCGCCGATTAAGACCAAAGTAGTCAACACTCAAGCGTCTAAAACACCAGCATCTAAAACACAAGTACCTGCTGATACCATGATAGTACGTGTTAATCCATTGCTAAGCCCACAACTTGCGGCTTCACAAGTGAGTAAGCAGTACAGTTATGATGGTTTAACGGCGGTTAATTTTGCCGCAGGCAATGACGGTGGCGGTAACGTCAGTATTGCGCTTGCCAACGAAGCCATTCCTGTTGACGTACAGCGCCAAGGCAATAAACTGGTGGTACGCTTAACCGGCAGCACCGTACCTAGAAATTTATTACGTCGCTTAAATGTTAATAGTGGTCTGGTTGATAGTATTGATACTAAAAACCAAGGGCAAAATGGTGTGATCACTATTAATGTCAAAGAAGATTATGAATATCAAGCTTACCAATCGGGTAATCAGTTAAATATCAATATCCGAAAACCTGAGCTACTCCGTGAGCCAACGCTTGAAGAGAAAGTATATAGCGGTGAAGCGCTATCTATGGAATTCCAAGACGTCGAAATCCGTAGTGTGTTAGATATCTTGGCACAATTTACCGACATGAATATCGTTGCTAGTGATTCGGTCGCTGGTAATATCACTTTGCGCCTGATTAATGTGCCTTGGGATCAAGCGCTGGATATCATTCTAAAGAGTAAGAATCTTGGTAAACGTGAAAATGGTAACGTGATTTTGGTTGCGCCATCAACTGAGCTTGCCGAACAAGAAGCACGCGATCTTGCAGCGCAGCAAGCAGTTGAATCCTATGCGCCACTACGCACTGAATACATTCGCTTAAGCTATGCTAAAGCAGCTGATGTCTCGACCCTTATCTCTCAAGGCAGCGGTTCATCAGGTGGTAGCAGCGGTACTGGCGGCGCCAATTCTGTCGATAACAATACCTTATTGTCTAACCGTGGTACGGTGACCGTCGATGAGCGTACCAATACGTTGATTATCAAAGACGTGGCTGCAAGCATTGAAAATATCCATAAGCTGATTGGCAAAATTGATATTCCAGTCCGTCAGGTAATGATTGAAGCGCGCATTGTTAGTGCTACCGATAGCTTTAGTAAAGAGATTGGCGTACGTTGGGGCATATTGTCAAACGGCGCTGCTACCAATCGTAACTTGTTGGTTGGTGGTAGTAATCAGACATTATGGGATTTAAAAGATTTTGACGTCGAAACCACAACAGTCAATGGTCAAACCGTTTCTTATCCTAAGTACGACATTAGCCGTCCTGATAACTTAAACGTCGACTTAGGGGTTGCCAACCCAGCCGGTAGTATTGCTTTTGGTTTGCTCGGCATATCTGATTTTATGTTAGACCTTGAGCTGTCAGCCATGCAAGCGGATAACCGTGGTGAAGTGATTTCGACACCAAAGATTTTGACCGCTGATAAACAGACGGCAAAAGTATCTTCTGGCACGCAAATTCCTTATCAAGAAGCATCGGCCAGTGGCGCGACCACTACCAGTTTTAAAGAAGCGGCCTTAAGTTTGGAAGCGACGCCAAATATTACTCCAGATGGCAAAATCGCTTTGCAACTGAACATCACCAACGGAACCCCAATTAGATCCCTTGATGGGCAGGTTGCTATTGCTGAAGATTCTGTCTCAACCAACGTGATTGTTGAAGATGGTCAGACCATTGTTCTGGGCGGCGTATTTAAGAATAGCAAAAGCAATGGTGTCGATAAAGTACCTTTCTTAGGTGACTTGCCTTATATTGGCCGTGCCTTCCGCCGAGATGTGCGTAATAACTCTAAAGAAGAGCTATTAATATTTGTTACGCCAAAATTGATTAATGATGGTATTAGTCGTTTAAATTAATCAGTGTTGAATTATTTATAATAGAAAAAAGCAAGCATCAGCGCTTGCTTTTTTTATGGGTAAGTTTTGTACTCGACTGGATTTTACTGACAATAATCAACGCGCATTACTAGCCAGAATAACCATGACGTTGTATCATAGCTAATTTAGCTGAGTGCGTATTATGGTTGAGGAATTACCGTCGGTATTTTTAGTGGGGCCGATGGGAGCGGGGAAGACCACCATTGGCAGGTTACTGGCTAAGCAATTAGGGCGCTCGTTTGTAGACAGTGATTGGTATATTGAGTCACAAACTGGTGCAGATATTGCTTGGATATTTGCCAAAGAAGGCGAGGCGGGCTTTCGCGAACGGGAGACACGCGCCATCGATGAGCTGACGCAGCAATCACAAATTGTCTTGGCGACCGGCGGTGGTGCGGTAATGGCGGCTGAAAATCGTGCCTTTCTTAAAGAGCGCGGCATCGTCGTCTATCTTAATGCTCCCGTTGACGTGCAAATGGCGCGTACTGCCAAAGATAAGTCGCGACCATTATTACAACAACCGAATCCTAGAAAAATATTACAAAATTTATATAGCGCCCGCGACCCCTTATATCGGCAAGTGGCGCATATTATCATGCCGACCGGTCATACCTATCCTCGACATATGGTCAATCAGTTATTGCAGCAATTAGACTCATTTTGTGAATCCACTTCTATCAGCTCAGCACCTCAAGAAGATGAATAATAACAAATAAATTTCATTAGATAAATTAGATAAAGTTTAATAAATTACACCGCTCAATTTAATTCAAGCCTCATACTTAAGGAGATTTTCATGGCAACGCCACTGTTTCATGCCAACCTAACAGTACAAACGCACAGTCATGATTATCCTATTGTCATCACTGAAAATAGCACTGCAAACAGCCCTAAAAACATTGTTAGTAAGATTGCTGAAAACACTGCTAATAACAGCGCTGAAAATAGTGCTGAAAAAAACAGCATGGCAAACCAAATTGCTCCTTATATTACGGGTCGCCAAGTCCTTATCGTTACCAATGAGACGGTTGCGCCTTTATATTTAAAGACTTTACAAGAAGAACTTGAAGCGCAGTTTACCGTCAAGGTCTGTGTACTGCCAGATGGTGAGCAATATAAAAATCAGAGCAGTATCAATCAGATTTATGATGCGCTGATGGCGGAGCATTTTAATCGTGATGTGACCCTAATCGCGCTTGGTGGCGGCGTTATCGGCGATATGACAGGCTTTGCCGCTGCTAGTTTTATGCGCGGGGTCAATTTTATTCAAATTCCAACGACCTTGTTGTCACAAGTAGATTCAAGCGTTGGCGGTAAGACGGGCATCAATCATCCCCAAGGTAAAAATATGATTGGCGCTTTTTGGCAACCGCAAATGGTTTTAGCCGATATGAGCACGCTTAAAACCTTGTCTGCACGCGAACTCTCAGCAGGATTGGCGGAAGTCATCAAATATGCACTGATTATGGATGCAGATTTCTTGACTTGGCTTGAGCACAATCTACCAGCGATGATGGCGTTAGATTTAGCCGTACTTGGCGAAGCGGTGAAGCGCTGCTGCCAGTATAAAGCCGATATCGTTGCGCAAGATGAAAGAGAATCCGGCGTGCGTGCCTTATTAAATTTCGGCCATACCTTTGGTCATGTGATTGAAACTCATGAAGGCTATGGTAATTGGCTACATGGTGAGGCGATCGCGGCTGGCATGGTACAAGCGGCTGAGCTGTCACAAAAGCTTGGCTGGTTAACAGGTAATGACGTTGCTCGTATTAAGCGCGTATTAGTATTGGCAAATCTACCCATTACACCGCCAGCTATTGACGTACAGACGGCGCTTGGTTTGATGGGGCATGATAAAAAAGTCAAACACGGACAAATCCGCCTTATTTTGTTAAAATCATTAGGTAAGGCAATCTTGACCAATGATTTTGATGCTGAGCTGTTAACCGAGGTATTGGCACAGCATCATTAATAAAGGCGATTAAAGGTTAATACTTTAATTTATAGCCTTATTTTTAAGTATCTCATTTTTTGAGTCTATCTTTATAAGTATTGCGTGATAAATAACTCTTTATCAGACTATCTTTATAAGACTTTTTCTCCCAAGGATATCCCCATGGCAGCATCACGCTCGACGACTCGCACAGCTGGGCAGAAATATCGCCGTCAAGCACTGATTTGGCTGATAGCGACACTGCTATTGGGCGTGTTTACCGCTTTAGTTTGGATGTTTAGCCAAACGCCAGCGATGGGCGCGAAAATCGAAAATGCGCCGATATCTGCACCAAAAACCCTGAGCGCAGAGCTTGAGCAGCCACTAGAGATTGAATCTTTACATGAGCTTGACACCGATGTGCAGCCAATCAGTTTTGATACCACGGTAAAAGACTTGCGCAGTTATCCTGATGAGTTTAAAGACAAGCGTTATCTGCTGGCTAATAAAGGCAGATGGACAGTGCAGGTGATGAATGTCGGTGAAAATGATGTGATCGTCAGTTATTTGGAAGGCCGCGAAGATCGCGAGAAGTTTGCTTATTTTCGTTACCTTGATGAAAATAATCAAGTGCGTTATATGCTGACTTATGGGTTGATGAGCAGTCCACAAGAAGCGGTTGGCGCGGCTAAGCTGATAGACTTTAAACTGCCTACGAATGTGCGTGTGTTGCCAGAAGAGATCAATCGTTATGTCAGTATTATCGATAATTATGAACGCCCTGACCCCGTCAAAGATTTGAGTGCTAAACGCACGCGCGCTGTGAATTTGCGCCCAACCAAACGCGAAGTACCCGTGCGTCAGAAAGCGCCAACTAACGATAATGCTAGCGAGCAAGCAGCAAGTAATGCCAACCGCGCTGCTCAAGAAGGGGCGAATAATAGTGCTGCTGAAAGTATTCGTCAGTCAGTCGATACCTCTGATACCTTATCGGTTAATGAAGAGCGCACGGTCGGTATCGAAGAGCAGACCGCGATCGCCGCGACGCCTAAAAATGCCGATAATAGCCGCAAACCTGAAGTAAGTAACAATAATGAACCGAAAAAACCACCCGTGGTTGAAGCGCCTAAACCGCCTAGTGCGAATGCAAATAACAACGCCGCTAATAAGAATGCCAATGCGGCTAGTAAAAATGCCAACGCCAGTGCTAGTAATAATACCTCAAAAAACAATGCTTCGAAAAACAATAATGATAGTATAAAAGAGCTTATTGAAGAAAAAGGTAATTAATTTGACTAGCCCATTTAGCTGTTCATGGATTGTGTTCATTGATTGAGTTGAGGACATGCCCTAAGTATTTCATTTAAAAAGTCCATGTCATATTTTATGTCGTGGGCTTTTTTCTGTTAGCAATTTTAACTACCGCTAAAATACTTAAAAACGCTTAGATGAGCGGTTTTAATAGTATTCATTCTAGAGAGTTAGTTATCAATGATTGATGGATAACATAAGTTTTTACAAAATCTATAGTGTGAGTTTATAAAAAAGACTAGATTTTTTATCAATCATTAACTAAGATAACTAAGGGCGACGTTCTGTATAGTTATCGTAAACCTCTATTTAACACCTCTACATGGAGTAAGTAAGCTTGATAAAGATGAGCCCTTACAACAATGTCGTCGTCTCAAGCGCTGCTACTTGTACCTCTATTTAAGCATATCGCAAGTGGCGCAACTCCTCATTATTAACCTGCTAAGGGTTGTTAAGGCGCTTGAATACAGAGCGTCTGATATTTAAATTTGACGGTATACCATAGTAATATTTGCTACTTTATTAGCCAGTTTTTCGGTACTTTGCTCACTTTCTATCGAATTTTTGAAAGCGTATCTGCGCTTAATAATGATTGTCCGACTCGCATTGAGTATACAACAGATAGAAGGTAGGTAAAGGCTGACGGCAACTGATAGAGAATAACGTATAAATCCTAAAAGGATCGGTGGGTGGTAACCATTTATACCACCTTATATCATCATTAAAATCCTTTTAGCTAGTAACGTTAAATCAATAGCTTTGATGACTATAGAATAAATAGAGTCGTGATAAGTATTTTTATCAGCCTCAAAACGCTCGCATTATTTTCTCTGCTTGCGCTTTATTAATCCGCTTATGTGAATATATTTAGCCCGTTCTGCCTGCGGAGTTTGGTTGATACCTCATATTGGAAGTATAGGCCGTCCGCTCACTTAAAAGGACAAGCTATGTCAATGATTTCCTCCTCTACGCATTTGGCGACGCCAGATGACTTCTCTGATAACTGCGGCTTTGGTTTGATTGCTCATATTGAGGGACAAGCCAGTCACGATTTGGTGAAAACAGCCATTCATAGTCTAAGTTGTATGACCCATCGCGGCGGCGTTGCTGCTGATGGTAAGACCGGTGATGGCTGCGGATTATTACTGGCGACGCCGACGACATTTTTTAAGCATATCGCGGCTGAGCAGGGCTTTACTATTACCGCTAATTTTGCTGTTGGCATGGTTTTTGTCAATGTAGATGAGACAAAAGCGCAATATAGCCAGCAGGTGCTCAATGAAGAGCTTAGCGCACAAGGGTTAGAAGTGGCTGGCTGGCGCGATGTGCCGCTTGATTTAAGTATCGTTGGTGAGATTGGTCGTCAGACATTACCCGGTTTTCAGCAAATATTTGTCAATGCGCCAGACGAGATAGCTGCCGATGATTTTAACCGAAAGTTATTTGTCGCACGTAAAAAAGCTGAACAACGCTTGGTTGATGATGAGCTGTTTTATGTTTGTTCATTAAACTGTCAGACGATTATTTATAAAGGTTTGGTCATGCCATCAGACCTGCCAGCCTTCTTTTTAGACTTACAAGATACGCGTTTGGCCTCGCATATCGTGGTCTTCCATCAGCGTTTTTCGACCAACACGCTACCGCGTTGGCCATTAGCACAGCCGTTTCGCTATTTGGCACACAATGGTGAACTTAATACCATCACCGGCAACCGTAGCTGGTCTGAAGCCCGCACGCCAAAATTAAAGTCCGATAAATTGCCCAATTTGAATGAGCTAACGCCTTTGGTGAATAGCACTGGCTCGGATTCATCAAGCTTAGATAATATGCTAGAAGTACTGATGTCAGGAGGCATGAGTTTATTCCATTCGATGTCGATTTTGGTGCCACCCGCTTGGCAAAATGTCGACAGCATGGATATGGATCTGCGCGCGTTTTATGAGTTTTACTCACAGCATATGGAAGCGTGGGATGGGCCAGCAGGTCTGGTGATTCAAGATGGTCGCTATGCTGTCTGTATGCTCGACCGTAATGGTCTGCGCCCGTCACGTTGGGTCACGACCAAAAACGGTTATATCACCGTGGCGTCTGAAGTCGGTGTTTGGGATTATGCGCCAAAAGACGTGTTGGCTAAAGGTCGGGTAGGTCCGGGTCAAATGCTGGTCATCGATACGCAAACGGGTCAAATCATGGATACTAAGGCGATTGCTACTTTATTAAAAAAAGCCCATCCATATCGTAAATGGCTACGCGAAGAAGCGACTCGTATCCGTGATGATGAGCGCTTAGAAGAAGAGTTGGCATCACAAGCCTGCCGCGGCGATCAGCTCAAAGCATTGCAAAAAATGTATCATATTACCAACGAAGAGCGTACCGAAATTATCCGCCCTAATGCTGAAAATGCGCAAGAGCCAGTCGGTTCGATGGGTGATGATACGCCGATGGCAGTACTGTCGCAGCAAATTCGCCATGTCGGTGACTTCTTTCGTCAGCAGTTTGCACAGGTAACCAATCCACCGATTGATCCGCTACGTGAATCAATCGTGATGTCGCTACAGACTTGCTTAGGTGCTGAGACCAATGTGTTTGCGCCGTCAGCACGCGACGCACATCGTATTATCTTATCGTCGCCGGTTTTATCAGCCAGTAAAATGCAGCAGCTTGAAACCTTGGCTGATCCAGCATTTCAGCTGGCGCGTATCGATTTAAACTACGATGCCGATCTTGAGCTATCAGCCGCCATCAAAGCCATCTGTGAGCAAGTGGCCAATAGCATTCGGGCTGGTCATACTTTGATTGTCTTGTCTGATAAAAACATTCATGCCGATAAAGTGCCTGCCAATGCCATTATGGTCACAGGTGCGGTGCATCATTACTTAATCGCCCAAGGTATTCGTACTGATGCCAATTTAATCATCGAGACTGGACTGGCGCGCGATTCGCATCAAGTGGCGGTATTGATTGGCTTTGGCGCGACCTGTGTTTATCCTTACTTAGCTTATGACGTCATTGATGATTTGGTGGCGACCGGTGAGCTGCTGGGCGATCCAATCCAAGCGCGGGTGAATTTCCGTAAAGGCTTGGATAAAGGTTTGCTGAAAATCTTATCAAAAATGGGCATCTCGACCATTGTGTCTTATCGTGGCGCGCAGTTATTTGAAGCTGTCGGTCTTTCTGAAGAAGTAGTGAGTTTATGCTTTAAAGGTGTGCAAAGTCGTATTAAAGGCGCAACCTTTGCCGATTTGGCTGCTGACCAAGCGCAATTAGCTGCTAATGCTTTCAAACGTCGTGCGCCACTTGATCAAGGTGGTTTGCTGAAGTTTGTCTTTAATAAAGAATACCATGCCTTTAATCCTGACGTCATTAATAGCCTACATACCGCAGTACGGACAGGTGATTATGACAATTATCGTAATTATGCTGATTTGGTCAATAGTCGTCCTGTTGCGACATTGCGTGATTTGTTGCAACTAAAGACAGCCAATCCTATCGATGTTAATGAGGTCGAAGATATCTCAGAGATTCTGAAGCGTTTTGATTCAGCTGGGATGTCATTAGGGGCATTATCACCCGAAGCCCATGAAGCGATTGCCATGGCGATGAATACCATCGGCGGGCGCTCAAACTCTGGTGAGGGCGGCGAAGATCCGGTACGTTATGGCACGCTGCGTAATTCAAAAATCAAGCAAATTGCCTCTGGTCGATTTGGGGTCACACCTGCTTATCTATGTTCGGCAGAAGTGCTGCAGATTAAGGTTGCTCAAGGTGCCAAGCCGGGTGAGGGCGGTCAGCTGCCGGGCGGTAAGGTCAATGCGCTAATTGCCCGTCTACGCTACTCGGTACCAGGGGTGACGCTCATATCGCCGCCACCGCATCATGATATTTATTCGATTGAAGATTTGGCGCAGCTGATTTTTGATTTAAAACAAGTCAACCCAGATGCCTTGGTTTCGGTTAAATTGGTTTCGCGTCCCGGTGTTGGCACTATTGCAACGGGGGTGGCAAAAGCCTACGCCGATTTAATTACCATCTCAGGCTATGATGGTGGTACTGCCGCCTCGCCGCTGTCGTCTATTCATCATGCTGGTTCGCCTTGGGAGCTGGGGCTTGCTGAAACCCATCAATCACTACGCGTCAACGGCCTGCGCCATAAGGTTCGTATTCAAACCGATGGTGGTCTAAAAACGGGTCTTGATGTGGTCAAAGCCGCTATCCTTGGTGCAGAAAGCTTTGGCTTTGGTACCACGCCAATGATTGCTGTCGGTTGTAAATACTTGCGTATCTGCCATCTTAATAACTGCCCGACCGGCGTTGCCACCCAAAAAGCCCAGCTACGTGATGAGCATTTCATTGGCGAAGCTGAGATGCTGATTAACTTCTTTAAATTTGTGGCGACTGAAACGCGTGAATGGCTCGCTGCATTAGGCGTACGCAGTATGGAAGAGCTGGTCGGACGTACTGACTTGCTTGACGTGTTAGAAGGTAATACCGATAAGCAGCGTCATTTGGATTTAACGCCATTACTGTTTAGTCATCCAGCCAGTAGTGGCAAAGAGCAAACCTGTCAGGTCGCGCGTAATGAGCCATTTGATAAAGGCTTGCTTGCCGAACAGATGATTAGCGATATGTTGCTCAATATTCGTCAAGGTAACGGCGGCGATTATAGCTATGCTATCGGCAACTGTGATCGCTCAATCGGCGCTCGTATCTCGGGTGAGATTGCGCAGCTATGGGGTAATCTTGGCATGAGTGATATGCCCATTAAGCTGCATCTATACGGAACCGCAGGGCAAAGTTTGGGTGTATGGAATGCGGGCGGCTTACATATTGAGCTTGAAGGCGATGCCAATGACTATGTCGGTAAAGGCATGGCGGGCGGTGAGATTGTCATTTATCCACCGAAAGATTCAAGCTTTAGTGCGCAAGAAACCGCTATCATTGGTAATACCTGTCTGTATGGTGCAACGGGTGGCAAGTTGTACGCTGCTGGCACAGCAGGCGAGCGTTTTGGGGTGCGTAACTCTGGCGCGCATGCGGTCATTGAAGGCACGGGCGATCATTGCTGTGAGTATATGACCGGCGGCATCATTACCATTCTTGGACGTACGGGTCTGAATTTTGGCGCCGGCATGACGGGTGGTTTTGCTTATGTACTTGATATGGATGGCGACTTTTTTGATCGCTGTAATCATGAGCTGATTGACCTAAACCGTATCTCAAGCGAGCAAATGGAAGGTCATCGCATTTACTTGCAACAAGTGATTGAAACCCATGTAGATAAAACCGGTAGTGCGTGGGGGCAGACGATATTGGCGGACTTTGAGCATTATGCCCGTAAGTTCTATTTGGTGAAGCCCAAAGCAGCGAACGTTGCGACCTTGCTTAAGACCACGACGGCTGATCCGCAATAAACGAGATGAGTCAGCAATAGAGTCTACGAGCAGTTTTAATACATAGCTTTAATGCAAAGTTTTAAGCAGGTAAATGACAGCCGGTATCCGTAAATTTGCCTCAGTGAGGCTGCAGGTATTGGCTGTCGTTAGCCACTATAAAATACCTCTATATAAAAGAGACAATACCATGGCAAAACGCTTAGAAAATAGTTTTCAGTTTTTAGATGTACCACGCCTTGAGCCCACCAAAAAAGACATCGCGACGCGTTCAACTGAGTTTGTTGAAATTTATCAGCCGTTTGAAAGCGAGTCAGTAGCGCAGCAATCGCATCGCTGCCTTGAGTGCGGCAACCCGTACTGTGAGTGGAAATGTCCGGTACATAACTACATTCCCAATTGGCTTAAATTGGCGGCAGAAGGTCAAATATTTCAGGCAGCAGAATTGTGTCATCAAACCAATACATTGCCTGAGGTTTGTGGACGTGTCTGTCCGCAAGACCGCTTATGTGAAGGCGCTTGTACGTTAAACGACGGCTTTGGTGCCGTAACCATTGGTAACGTCGAAAAGTATATCAACGATACTGCTTTTGCCCTTGGTTGGCGTCCTGATATGTCAGATGTAGTTTGGACGGACAAAAAAGTTGCCATTATCGGAGCTGGTCCTGCAGGACTTGGATGCGCAGATATTTTAGTCAGAAATGGCGTCAAACCCGTTATTTTTGATAAGCGCCCAGAAATTGGCGGCTTGTTAACCTTTGGTATTCCAGAGTTTAAAATGGAAAAAGACATCATGCGCAATCGCCGTGTCATCTTTGAAGGCATGGGTATGGAGTTTCGTTTAGAGACCGAAATCGGTACCGATGTCAGTATTGATGAGCTGTTAGGCGAGTATGATGCGGTATTTATGGGTATGGGTACTTATAATTATATGCGTGGCGGCTTTGCTGGTGAAGAATTAGAGGGCGTCTATGATGCGCTAGATTACTTGATTGCCAACGTCAATCGCTGTAACGACTGGGAAAAAAATCCAGAAGAATATATCGATTTAAAAGGTAAAAAAGTAGTGGTATTAGGCGGCGGTGATACGGCAATGGACTGTAACCGTAGCAGTATTCGTCAAGGAGCGCAGCAAGTGGTTTGTGCTTATCGCCGTGATGAAGAAAATATGCCCGGTTCCCGCCGAGAAGTGGTCAATGCCCGCGAAGAAGGCGTTGAGTTTTTATTCAATCGTCAACCGACCGAAATCATTGGTTTAAATGGCAAGGTGAATGCGGTCAAAGTGATTACCACGCACTTGGGCGCTCCTGATAGTCGTGGTCGCCGCCACCCTGAGCCTATTCCCAATTCAGAAGAAATTATTCCATGTGATGCGGTCATTATGGCCTTTGGTTTCCGTCCTAGCCCTGCCGATTGGTTTACAGGTCAGCAAATCACCATGGACAGCTCGGGTCGGGTCTTAGCCGCCGAAAAACAAACCTTTAAATTCCAAACCAGTAACCCCAAAATCTTTGCCGGTGGCGATATGGTGCGTGGATCTGATTTGGTTGTGACAGCGATTTGGGAAGGTCGTGAAGCGGCGGAAGGCATTCTAGACTTTTTAGAGGTATAGCATATAGCTATTATTCATAGCCAAACGCTCTCAGGCAGACGTTCTCAACTAAGCACTATTTTGGCGTGCTTTTTTGTTGTTATGTGCTAGCATGTTTTGACCTTTAACGTCTTTTATCTTTTAATAGATGAAAGGCGTTATTTTTTGATCATTGCTTTATTATTGCTATCTCAGTGGTTAAGCTAGCAGTTATCCTTTAACCGCATTTTTATTCATTTATTATAAGAGATAGCCTGCGTGAAACTGACTTTCTGGCAACGATTTACCGCACCGTTTGTGGAGCCTTACGCCCGTTATCAGCATGCGGATATTTTGCATGCCATACGCTTGGGTGTGGCCGTGCTTATCGCACTGTTGTTAAATGAGTTTACGCACTTGCCGCACGGCGAGTGGACGACTATTACCGTGTTTGTGATATTGGGTTTGTTGCAATATCAAGGGGCGATTTATACCAAGGCCAAAGAGCGGATACTCGGCACCTTATTAGGTGTGGTGGTCGGGCTGAGCTTTTTATGGTTGATTCAAGATACGGGCGGTTGGCTGTGGTTATATTACGGGCTGATTGGTATTATCAGCGGCATTATTGGTTATGTGGCGGTTAAGCAATTGGGTTATATCGGGCTGCTAACAGGGATTACCATGCTGATGATTGTTTCAAGTCCTGACCATAGCAATATTGCCCAAGATGGCTTATATCGAGCGTTTAATATTTTACTTGGGGCAGGGGTAGCGGTCGCAGCGACGTTGATTTTACCGCTTAAATCGACGTTAATGTGGCGGTTTTTATTGGCCAGTAACCTTGAAACCTGTAGCAACTTATACGCTGGGGTTGGCAACCATATTGATGCGGAAGTGTTAGTGCCTAAGCCTTTTAAATATAGTAAAGCGACCAGCTCAGCCAGTATTATTTACCCAAAGAGCAGCTCTGTACCTGATACACCGGTCAATAAATCTTTGGTCAAGGCGCTACAAAAAATCAATAAGCGTTTGCTTGCCGTACGTCCGCATATCGCGGCGACAGCCAGTGAGTCTGGGATTGAGAAGGAAACGCTAGAGACCATTCAGCGTACCCATCGTAATATCATTGGAACCATTGATTTGCTATTAAGTGCCGCGCCGCGCTTGGCAAACATCGAGATTGATGATGAAAACCACATTTTACTTATCCATTATCAGCACGAATTGACGCAAGCGATGCAGCATATGGCCGCGGTATTACGTAGCCCAAATGATGAAGTATTTCGACCGATTACGCGTATCGCGGTATCAGAATATCCAAGTGTAGAAAACTTGGGCTTTGAATGGCAAGGCTATTTTTGGCTCACGCAAACCTTACAAGTACAGTTGCAGCGGCTCAGTGATTTATTGCAAACGACCAAACCGCAATGGTTTGCCGCCTCTGGTCTACGTTATCAGCGCCGCGAGCAGCGCCGTATCGAGCATAAAGGTAGCGAAACCGATTTGCATTTATGAATAAAAGCCCAATAAAAGCCACAAAAAAACGCTGACTTTATTAAGTCAGCGTTTTTTTACGGTAGCAGTCATTAAAAAGGGCTATTAAAAACAGCTATCAACAATCAACCATTAATAATCATATTTTAACAAACAATGATTAACGACCGGTTTTTAGCTTATCCCAATATTGCTGATAAACTCGCAAGGCTTCATCGCCGACATCTTCTTGGAATTCAGCTTTTGCTAGTATGGCTTTGCTCGGATAAATGGTTGGATTGTTGCGTACTTCTTCTGGCATCAGCTCACGGGCAGCGATATTAGGCGACGCATAACCAATCTCTTCGCTGACGATTTTAGAGTTCTCAGGACGCAGTAAGTAATCAATAAATTTGTGTGCTGCATCGACTTGTTTGGCGTTTTTTGGAATGACAAAGTTATCCATCCATAAGATAGCGCCCTCAGTTGGATATTTATATACCAAGCTGGTCAAGCCTTCGTTATTGGCGATAATTGCCTCACCATTCCAACTCATACCAACCGTGGTTTCGCCTTCCATATACGGCATGCGCGAGGCGTCCGAATTAAAGGTTTTTACATTTGGCATCAAGGTTGTCAGCTTCTCATAAGCGGCTTTGATTTCATCAGGGTTTTTACTATTACCTGAATGTCCAAGGGTCAATAGCGCCATGCCAAACACTTCGCGCATATCGTTCATCAGCATCACTTGACCTTTATACTCAGGACGCCATAAGTCATTCCAGCTATTTACGGTCGCAGGATCAACCGCTTCGCCATTGATGGCGAGGCCAGTGCTGCCCCACATATAAGGAATCGAGTATTTGTTTTCTGGGTCAACCTTAGTATTAGTAAAAGAGGTATCAAGATTTTTAAAGTTGCTTAATTTGGATTTATCCAGCTCTTGTAGCAAACCTTCTTTAGCCATTTTTTCGACATAATACGTCGATGGAATCGCTAAGTCATATTGGCTAGAGTCGTCGAGCAGTTTGAGCTTGGCGTACATGGCCTCGTTAGAATCAAAGGTGGTGTAATTGACCCGAATGCCCGTTTCTTTGGTAAAGCCATCCAAGATTTCCTGCGGCATATATTCAGACCAGTTATACAGGTTCAACGTTTCTGCACTGGTAGCAGCACCGTCGGTAGCAGTGTTATCTGACTTGCTACAGCTAGCAAGCGCGAGCCCAATCGCCACGGCTAATAGCGCTTTTGGTAGTATACGAGCGCTACGAGCAGCAGAGTGGGACGATGATAAATGAGTCAAAATATCTCTCCTAAAGTAAGAATGATGCAAAGCAAAAAAATCCGTAAAACAGGCGCGATGCTAAATATTTACAGCTATATAAACTATTATGGCTATGATTGTGCATAATTTAAAGGGCAATCATGCATAGCATTTTTGATAGTATCGTTACAGTCAGTGCAAATAACCATACTATGTGAAGGGGGCTAAGTGCTGCTAAGTGACGGTAAATGATAATGAGCGTGGCTTTCTTACACATCGTTTAACAAGATGGTTTTTTAGAATAAACAGATTTACCATAGCATAATAACGAGAAAGGCAACATGATAAGCCAGTCTTATGTCAACATAGCTGCCGCCTGAGACTTTAAGCAAAATAAAAATAAGACGATTTTAACCAAATTGATTGAATCAAAAGAGGAATACAATGAATAATCGTGTAAGCGCTGGCATAGTGATGGCTTTGATTGGCATCATAGGTTTTATGATGATATTTAATTCAGGCTCTCCGACCGCTATCGTTGATTGGCCGGTTGAAACTTATATGGGTTTGGCATTTACCATTGGCTGGCTCAGCCATGTACCCAATTGGCTGGCTTATGTGCTAGCAGCGTTGGTGCTTATCTTACTCATTGTCGGATTTTATAAAATCGGCAGCTGGCTTTATGGTTTAATCATGAGACGTCGTTAAATTTTGCTAGGACATGTCCTTATTTTAAAAATGAGGACATGCCTTAGATAAACAGCGATTTTCAAAGTCTATTTATCAAGACGCTATATGAAATTGCTCAAGCACCGACTGAATACCGCGCTCCTCAATCGTACCCGTGACAAAATCTGCGCGCTCAATCAACGCTGTTTGCGCATCGCCCATTGCTACTGCATAGCCAACCAAATCAAACATCTCTAAATCATTTAATCCATCACCAAACGCCATACATTCACGTGCATCTACGCCATAATACTGACAGACGTCTTTGATACCACGCGCTTTAGATGCATTTGCTGGTAGGATATCTGCACCGATATGATGCCAATGCACCAGCTTTAAATCGTCCTGTGCAAAGTCGATATCTTGCATCTTGTCTTGTTGATTGTTAAAAAATACTGAGCATTGATAGACAGCATTCGATTGGTAATAGACTGGGTCAACGATAGAGTTGGGTGTTATGGCGTTATATTCACGCAAACGCGCATTTTCACCTGACCATGCGATGTGCGTCGCCGAGTCAAACTTATGAATCAGCTCGCTAGTTTCACATAACTGGACGATTTTGTCCGTCTGCTCAGAAGACAATGGATAATGGCTAATCAGGCCTTTATTATCAAAACTATATTGGCCATTCATACAAATAATGGCATCTAAAATATCTGCTTCGAGCAAAGCTAAAATATCCGCCGGCAATATCGCTTTAGAACGTCCCGTCGAAATCACCAATTTAATGTCAGTTTTGGCCAGAGCTTCAAGGGTCGCTTGGTTGTGCGCGGCGATAATACCGTTACGGCTGAGCGTATCGTCGATATCAAAAAATATCACTTTTGGCACTGGCAATGTATGCTTCACACTGGCTGTCGCCGCCTTGTCTACAATAAACATGAGCATCCTTTATATTTGAAAAACGAGTATGTAGGTATTCAAAGTAAGTATAAAAAGTCGTTAAAATTTGCTGAATAATTTTAAGTGTTATTACTAATAATATCGTTTGGATTTATGAGTAATTATCCATTTTATATGGTTAAAAATACAGCAATAGGGTGGTTATGGCTCATTTATGTATCGCTTTTATAACGATAATTGCTTTTCACATTCAGAATGCGCTCGCCAGCAAGCAGTTGATTTCCTACTATTTGACTTTATATAATATCTAAATATAGAGTCTTATAAATTTAGTATTGTTAATAAATTTATAAGTACACTCTAATGAAAAAATTTCGCATAAGGACACTACAATGCCTAAATCTACTGATAACACTGTTAGCCAAAAAGCCTTAGACGAGGATTTGTTTACTCTGTCGCCGCGTCATCCTGACAGTCGGCTGGAGGTGGATTGGTTGTTCTTATTCAATAAGCTACCGCCAGATCAATGGTTTAGCGCAGATTATGCTTACAAAACATCGGGCTGGCTAAAGGTACATACTAACATACGCAAGCGTCAGCGTATCTTGACACAGATAAGTGATTCTTATCAATCTGGCGAGTATGACTGGGCAGAGTATCGCTCGCAGCTACTTAAGCGCATTAATATGCACATTCTTAAGTTGCATCAGCATCATGGAGTCGAGGACGAGGGGTTTTTCCCTGAGTTTATTCGGATGTATCCGCAGTTACAGGCAGGGTTTGAGATATTGGGTCGCGACCATGTGCGCTTGGATGCGCTACTTGATAAGCTGCAAGTGCAAAACGATACGCTGGCGAGAAGTGGAGTTGAGGATAAAGCATTGGCATCGCAATTACATCAGACTCTGGTGGATGCGACTGACTTACTCTTGCAACATTTGACTGATGAGGAAGACTTGGTTGTGCCGATTTTGGGGTTGAGGCAGGGTTAGGGGTTGAATATTGTGTCTTAAATTGTTCTATTCATTCATGAAACAACGTTGCAGCTTGTAGAATACTAAAACTACTCATAAAATTCTGAGAGGTGTCTTCAACGGAATTGATATTGTGATGAACGATAAAGAACAAGCTCGTACTGATGCGATCGTAGAAGTGCTACATCATGGAGCGGGTTTAAATGATAGCAGTATCAAGGGTACGTTCAGAATTATTGGCAAAAAAATTGCGGGTGAAATTCCACTAGGTGCAGAGTCTCCCACGTTCGCTACTCCAAAGCGTATGATATTGTTCAGCTTGCAATCTAGTCGAATAAGTAATTTCTTACAGTTTTTTCTCGCGCTATTGAAGTTGTTTATAGTCATCTTAATGGTATGGGCGACATACTCCAGTGTGACATGGTGGCTGTTTCTTATGAGCGCAGTCTTGGGCGTACTTGTCAATAAGCAGCTTTGTCAGGAAAGGAAGGTTAATCTCTGTTATCAAAGCGCAGGAACAACTTTATCCAGACCCTGTCATTAAAGCACAGACGCAACGTGTATATGATGTACAAAAACATGCCAATCAATTTGCTCAGTCTCGTCTAGCCAGTCGTTTAATGTCGCTATCTATTATGTTGATGAGTGCGTATACGATGAATTTGTATACTGCTGATATGCCAACACAACTAAAGCACTTTTAATTTTTGGCACCGCTTACGTTTATGCTCGCTGTTGGGATAATGTTTTATTCCATTAGCAAAGCTGAAAATCTGCATTTATACGGTGTTACCCAAATACTCTTTAAATATATACCGTTTGGCATGAAACTGTGTTTATTCATCGTTGCATTATTGAGTGCGACCATGTTTATTGTAGATACTTTTGACATCAATATATTTAGTTAGTTCAAGTGTCAGAGTAAGCTGTACAAGATGGTATCTACGATAGCTATAACTCTAAGAAATCATGATATATGATAAAAAAATCGGTCAAAATCCAAAAATATTATTGATTACATTTCATAATGAAGTGTATCTTGTTTTAGATAAGTATTTTATAAATAAGGTTTTTTATGCATACAACGACAAGTTATACCCCAGAAGAAAAAAAAAGAAATGGCGAGCATATTCTTATCAACATGACATATATCGCCAAAAATGTCGACCTAGATTCGGGAATCGAGCTGACTCGTGCATTTGAGTATTGGCGAAGATATTTTGAAGAAAATAATATAGTTTCAGCTTTAGTCATTAGTAAAGGTTATTTCGTTCAAAGTTTTCAAGGTACAAGGCCTGCTATCAATACTGCTTTAGGAAAAATACTTGACAAGCATTCAACCATTTCCCCTAATATTGTTAATATAGAGGAAATTGAATCGCGTCAATGGAATGGGTTTTTAGTTAAATATCTAACATCAAGCGCTGAAGATGAAGAATATGCCCTAAAAAGCTTCTCAGCAGGTTCTGACTATAATCCCTATCTAATGACAAGTAATCAGATTGAAAGCTTTTTAACAGCAGTTTTTGAAGATACCAAATCTAGCAATTTTTAGACGAGTATTATCTTTTCACTATAATGATCATCTGTTTTAACTTGCCTAAAAAAGCCGTCTATACCTTGTATATAGGCGGCTTTTTGTTAAAAATACTGTGAGCTTTAAATGTTAGAGACTAGAGCGCGAAGCATAGCTATTATCACCCAATCTCAACACTCGTCACATTCTGAAAGCCTCTTGGCAACTGCCCACCACGATTACCACGAGTGCCCGTATAATTGGCTAAATCATTAGGCTTTAGCGTCACATGGCGTTTGCCAGCGGTAATGATTAGGCTGTCTTGCTGACTAAGTGGCGTGATAGCAAGCACCTCTTCACCGTCTTTTAATTTAATCATTTTATTACCTTTACCACGAGCCTGTTCAGGCAAATCATCAAGGGCAAATATCAATAGGTATCCCGCATTGGTCACAACAGCGAGATGGTCAGGCATCGCGCTTACAGTGCTGTTTTCACCTTCTGCATTTTCGTTATTAGCATTGGCAGTCATATCTGCTGGCGCATCGATACGTGCTACAGGCAGTAAGCGACTATCAGCCGCTAGATTGATAATGTTTTTGCCCGCTTTTTGATTACTATCGAGATTGCCAATAGTATTGATAAAACCATAACCTGCCGAGCTTGCAAGGATGATACGTTGATCTTCCGCGCCGATTAATAGCTGCTCAAAGCTCGCGCCTGCGGGTGGTTTGAGTACGCTGGTCAGCGGATCGCCTTGACCGCGTGCTGAGGCGAGGCTATGGGCATCGATACTATAGCTGCGTCCGGTGCTATCGAGGATGTAGATTTTTTCGTTAGATTTGCCACGGACGTGTGCTTGATAGCTATCACCTGAGCGATAAGTCATGCCAGCGGCATCGACGTCATGGCCTTTGGCAGCGCGTATCCAGCCCGCTTTCGATAGGATAGCAGTGACAGGTTCGCTTGGTACGAGATCCGACTCTTTTAGTGCTTGTGCTTCTTCGCGTTCTGCCAATTGTGACACTCGCTCGTTACCGTGTTCTTTCATATCAGCGGTAAGCTCGTCAATCATCAGATTGGTCAGGCTGTCTGGATTGTCCAAGTATTCTTGAATGATAGCGCGTTCGGCAGCGAGCTCGTCTTGCTCGCGGCGCAGTTCAATCTCTTCGAGCTTAGCTAATTGGCGCAGACGAATATCCAAGATAGCGTTGGCTTGGATTTCAGTCAGGTCATAGTCTTGCATTAATGATAATTTTGGATCGTCCTCTTCGCGAATGATGCGAATGACTTCATCAATATTCAGATAAGCAATCAACAAACCTGCGAGGATATGCAAGCGCTTATCAATTTTATCAAGGCGATATTGCAAGCGGCGCGTGACCACTGAGCGGCGACAGACTAGCCATTCTTCTAAGATTTCTTTGAGGTTTTTGACCTGTGGCTTACCATTTAAGCCAATCATATTCATATTAACGCGGTAATTGCTTTCAAGATCGGTACTGGCAAACAAATGACTCATGACGCGCTGCACATCGACGCGGGTAGACTTTAGCTCTAATACGATACGGCAGGCATTTTCGTGATCTGATTCATCATGAATATCAACAATCCACGGCAGCTTTTTATCAATCATTAGCTTAGCGATTTGTTCTTGAATCTTATTGCCTGAGACTTGATAAGGAAGCGCGTCGATAATGACGAGATTTTTTTCTTTAGGATCGATATGAAAGGTAGCGCGCATTTTATAGCTGCCGCGGCCGCTTTCATACATCGCCTGCAAGTCTTTTTTACTGGTAATAATTTCAGCAGGGGTTGGCAAATCAGGTGCTGGTATCGACTGAGTAAGCTGCTTAACCGATAGCTCAGGATTTTTTAGCAGCCGAATCGCGGCGCGTACCACCTCATTAAGGTTATGCGGCGGGATATCGGTTGCCATACCGACCGCGATACCCGTCGTACCATTTAATAAAATATTAGGCAGGCGCGCAGGTAGGGTGGTTGGCTCTTGCATAGTGCCATCGAAGTTATCTTGCCAATCGACTGTGCCTTGTCCAAGCTCTGCAAGCAAGGTATTGGCGTAAGCAGACATTTTAGCTTCGGTATAACGCATCGCCGCGAACGACTTAGGGTCATCAGGGCTACCCCAGTTACCTTGACCAGTGATGAGCGGATAGCGATAACTAAACGGCTGCGCCATCAGTACCATCGCCTCATAACAGGCACTATCACCATGTGGATGGTATTTACCCAAGACGTCACCAACCGTACGAGCAGACTTTTTCGCCTTAGCGGTTGATTTTAGCCCCAGCTCGCTCATGGCGTAGACGATACGACGTTGCACAGGTTTTAGACCGTCAGCGATATTGGGCAACGCCCGATCCATGATGACGTACATGGCGTAGTTGAGATAAGCCTGCTCAGTGAACTCCGCCACTGAGCGGGTGTCCATCGGTTCATTGGGAATAATAGGGTCAATCGTATGATCAATAACATCGGACATAAAATAGGGTTCACTTATCAGTTTTAATAGCTATAAATAATGAGTTCAGGTGTGCAAATAGGATAGTGCTATCGTAAAGGATATTGGCACAATTAAAAAGGCATAAGTCAGAATAGACGACAGGTCATGACGTGCTAAATAAACATAAAAAGGTTAGGCGCTGTAACTTCACATATTTAAAAAAGTTTCAGAGCGCCTTTGACAGTATATAGCTCAAATAGTTCACTAGAAAACCATAGAAAAGGTATTGATAGATTAATGTTTATCAATATATCGTGAGTCATTTAGATGGTATATCTGCTTAAGTAGTTGATATTAATATTAATAGATGTCGTCAAGCCATTCTAAGAACTGAAGTATCAATCTTTTATATTGAGTAGTTTGTATAAAGTGTGTATGTTAATCAGCAAAGGGCTATTTACCGCTATATTGTTGACCCATTGCTATACATTTATATCGTCTGTCGCGTGCCATCAATAGAGTTATATAGATGGTGAGCTGATAAGACGATGTTTAGTATGTTTATCACCCGGTGATAAAGATGGTTTGGCAGCAGCACACTATTATTAGGAGCAGGAAGATTATGGAAAATCAAGGTAATTTAATTCGTCGTGATGACAAAGCGTGGCTCAAAACCTATGAAAAGCTTGGTATTCGATATCATATTGATATGCCAGCCGCCAATACCTCTTTAATTGATATATTTGAACAGAATTTTGTTAAACATGCTGGTCGTACTGCCTTTGTGTGCATGGATGTAAAGCTTTCGTATGAAGATTTAGACCGTTATAGCAAACAGATTGCCGCGTATTTACAGTCGCTCGGACTAAAAAAAGGCGATAAAGTGGGGGTGATGATGCCCAATATCTTGCAGCTACCGGTTGCTGTATTAGGTGTCCTACGTGCTGGCATGACCTTGGTTAACGTCAATCCACTTTATACTACCAAAGAGCTTCAGCACCAGTTGGAAGATTCTGAGACCAAAGTGCTGTTTATCTTAGAAAACTTTGCCAAAACTTATGAAGATATTGGTAAAGATTTGGTCGATCATGTGGTGGTCACGTCGATGGGTGATTTGATGAGCCCATTAAAAGGCTTTATCGTTAATGCGGTCGTGCGCCATGTCAAAAAACTGGTTCCTGATTATACGCTTAAAAATAGCGTAAACTTTAAAAAAGCACTCAATAAATTATCGGCTAAAAAGTATAAACGTCCAACCAATATCGGGCTTGAAGATGTGGCAGTACTACAGTATACCGGTGGTACAACAGGTGTCGCAAAAGGTGCAATGCTAACGCACGGCAACTTGGTCGCCAACTTAATTCAGTGTGATACGTATCTTGGTGATGCTTTTGATAAGTTTGAAGGGCTTAATGAGCAGCCTGTTATTATGACTGCCTTGCCGCTGTATCATATTTTCTCATTCACGGTTTGTGGTATGTTCGGCTTATATCGCGGCTGTATCGGACTATTGGTGCCAAACCCACGTGATGGCGCAAGCTTAATTAAAGCTTATAAAGATTATCCACCGGCGTTTTTCCCAGCAGTAAACACGCTATTTAATGCGCTCGCTAATAGTGAGGCATTTAAAGCGCTAGACCATAGCAAGCTTGAGATGTCTATGGGCGGCGGGATGGCAGTATTAAAAGACACGGCGACTAAGTGGGAAAAAATAACCGGCAACATCATTGTTCAAGGTTATGGTCTATCAGAGACCTCTCCCGTTGCTTCCGCAAACCCGCAAGGTACCGGTGAGTTCTCAGGTAATATCGGTCTACCGATGCCTGGAACGGACATGGCTATCTTGGATGAAGAGGGTAATGAGGTCGCACTGGGTGAGCGTGGCGAGATTTGTGTTCGTGGTCCGCAGGTAATGAAAGGTTACTGGAAGCGCGAAGATGCGACAGCTGAGGTCATGACGTCTGACGGTTATTTCCGTACCGGTGATATCGGCGTGATGGATGAAGAGGGTTACTTTAAGATTGTCGATCGCAAAAAGAATATGATTTTGGTATCAGGCTTTAACGTTTATCCAAACGAAGTGGAAGATGTGATGTCAGCTCATCCAAAGATTTTGGAGTGCGGCGTCATCGGTGTCGATGATGAAAAGAGTGGCGAAGTGCCGAAGATTTTTGTGGTGCGTAGTGATGACAGCTTAACTAAAGAAGAAGTGCTGGCTTATAGCAAAGAAAATCTAACCGGTTACAAGCGTCCTCGTTATGTCGAATTCATTGACGAGCTACCAAAATCTAACGTCGGTAAGATTCTACATAAAGACTTGCGTGCTTTAGAAGAAAAGAATCGCGGTTAAATGATTTATCCCGAGTGTGGCATTTTTATTCATATTTATGAGTATTAATGCGTGCTAAGGTGGCATGAATAACCTTAAGCACTCGATGGCGCAATGATAAAAATGATAAGGTCTATGCAAATGACCTTATCATTTTTTTTATTTTTCTATGAGGGTTTGGTACTATTTATAGAGAATGGCGCGCAAAACTGCTATAGTTCCTGCCGATTATATTTTTGTATTGCACGATAAAAGTGCATGCTTAAGCAGTTAATATTATGATAAAAGTTTCGATCACGATGTTTTTAAATAATAGCTTTTGGCGTTATTGCCTTTGCAACTGGTGATACAATAGCTTTTCAGCATTTGCATATAAGCACTTTTATAATAGCGACAGTAAAATTAAGCATACTGCTTATATGTTTAAAAGTTTTTGATGTAAAAAGTTTGTGAATAGTAATTATGCTTAACGCTCAGATATTAAGCAGTTTCTTATTCACAAGTTTTTAATTTTATAAATACGTGGTTGGCGACCACGCTAAGGGCAGCATCTATATTCTATATTTTAACAGCAACATTTAGGGAAGATTATGACGGACAGTATCAATAAAGAAACCAGCAACCATAAAGCTGCGGGCACCGCTCAATCCATAGTTGAAAATGCATTTCCTACCATGCCGACCATTGATAGCGACAGTCCGTGGCTGAGTACTTATGAGCGTTACGGCATCGAGCCGACCATCGATATGCCCGATGATAGTACGTCTTTACTTGAAGTGTTCGAGCGTAACTTTAGCCGTTATGGGCACAAGCCGGCGTATATTTGTATGGGCACGTCAATCACCTTTAAGCAATTAGACTTATACAGCCGTCAAATTGCCAGCTACTTACAGTCGTTAGGATTGGTGAAAGGCGATAAAGTTGGGGTGATGATGCCCAATATCTTGCAGTATCCTATCGTGATGCTTGGTATCATCCGCGCCGGTATGATTTTGGTCAACGTCAACCCTTTATATACCAGCCGCGAGCTGTCGCATCAGCTGCATGATAGTGGCGCTAAAGCCTTATTTATCGTCGAAAACTTTGCCAAAACTTATCAAGATGCTGAAGACAAAGGTCAAGTAAAGCACGTTATCGTCTGTAAATTGGGCGATATGCTGGGCTTAGTTAAAGGTACAGTCGTCAACCTAGTCGCGCGCCATGTTAAAAAAATGATTCCCGCTTACCGTTTGCCTGAGAGCACCAGCTTTAAGCATGCGTTAAATGCCGTCTCAGCCAGCAAATATAAACGTCCTGATTTAAACCTAAGCGATGTGGCATTGTTGCAATATACTGGTGGTACGACTGGTGTTGCCAAAGGCGCGATGCTCTCGCACGGCAATTTAGTCGCCAATATGCTGCAGATTAGTGCGCTCATGGACAGTGCTTTTGAAGATGATATCGACGCTACGGATGTTCTTTTGACCGCGCTACCGCTATACCATGTGTTCTCATTTATGGTTTGCGGGATGTATAGCATGTACCAAGGTTGCGCAGGCTTGCTTATCCCGAACCCACGTGATTTGGATGGTCTCATTAAAGAGATGGGTAAATATAAACCTGCTTACATCCCTGCGGTAAACACCTTGTTTAATGGTCTAGTGCATAAAGAAGGCTTTGCTGATCTAGATTTCTCTAACCTAAAAGCATCGATTGGCGGCGGTATGTCAGTTTTACCAAGCGTGGCAAAAGAGTGGCATAAAATCACTGGTCTACCTATCGTTGAAGGCTATGGTTTGTCTGAGACCTCACCAGTGGTTGCCTTTAATCCGATGACCATCTCTGAATTCACTGGTAAAATTGGTATTCCTGCCTCTAGCACCCACGTAATTTTGATTAATGAAGAGGATAATGAAGTTGCACTAGGCGATCGCGGTGAGATTTGCGTCAAAGGTCCGCAAGTGATGATTGGTTATCAAAATCGCCCTGAAGAAACGGCTGAAGCCTTTACGGCTAGTGGTCACTTTAAAACAGGTGACATCGGTATTATGGACGAAAAAGGTTTTATCAAAATTGTCGATCGCAAAAAAGACATGATTTTGGTTTCTGGTTTTAACGTGTATCCAAATGAAATCGAAGAAGTCATGAGTGAGCATCCTGCTGTGTTAGAATGCGGCGCTATTGGTATTCCAAACGATGAGCGCGGTGAAGATCCAAAGCTGTTTGTGGTCAAAAAGGGTGATGTGACCGAGCAAGAGCTGCTTGATTTTGGCAAAAAGCAATTGACTGGCTACAAACGTCCGCGTCATATCCAGTTCGTTGATGAATTACCAAAATCAAACGTCGGTAAAATCCTCCGTAAAGAATTGCGTAAGATGGAAGGGTTAGAATAACGTTAACGCTAAATCCTGCTAAAGTAGCGGCGTAATAGCTTGGGTGAATCTTGCTATTGCGCCGCTGCCACGTTAGGATATTGTCATATTTACGTCTGCCCGCACCTCTGTGAACATAATGACCAATCTATTATTTTATAACTTTATATAAGATAACTTTATATAAGCATGATTCTATATAATCATAACTCTGCTTTTACAACATCGTCCTAGGAAATATTATGCGTATTGACAACCGTGAGCTTAACCAACTTCGCTCAATCAGCTTTGAGCGCCATTACACAAAGCATGCTGAAGGCTCAGTCTTGGTCAGCTTTGGCGATACCAAAGTATTGTGTACCGCGAGCGTTGAGGCGGGCGTACCGCGCTGGCTTAAAGGTAAAGGCAAAGGTTGGATTACCGCAGAATACGGTATGTTGCCACGCGCGACCAATACCCGTAATCAGCGTGAAGCGGCACGCGGCAAACAATCAGGTCGTACGCAAGAAATTCAGCGTTTAATCGGTCGTAGCTTACGAGCGATGATTGATTTAAGTAAGCTTGGCGAAAATACCATTTATCTTGATTGTGATGTCTTGCAAGCAGATGGCGGCACGCGTACTGCCAGTGTGACTGGTGCAGCCATTGCCCTTATTGATGCGTTAGAGAGCTTACAAAAAACCAAAAAGCTAAAAGCTGACCCATTGATTGGTTTGGTGGCTGCGGTGTCGGTTGGTATGAAAGATGGTGAAGCGTATCTTGACCTAAACTACGAAGAAGATGCCAGCTGTGATACCGATTTAAACGTGGTGATGACGCAAAAAGGTGAGTTTATCGAGTTGCAAGGGACGGCAGAAGAAAAGCCATTTACCCGCGCACAAGCAGACGATATGCTGATTCTGGCTGAAAAAGGTATCGCTGAGCTTATCAATATGCAAAAAACAGCGTTAGGTTGGTAAATTTCTCAACGCTCTTTTATGAATTTTTAATTAAATCTTCAACCATTCACTGCTCTTGAACAGGTAATTATGCATGCTAAAGCTGACTGATGACGGCGCTAAAATCACCTTGCAAGGTCAGTCGCCAGCGGCTGACAATGGGCTGTTTTGGTTTGGCTCCGCATTATTGGTTGGGGCAGTAGCGGTTGCTTTGGCAATGAGCCTGCTGCCTGAGCGCTTGGCTATTGGCGCTTTGGCACTGCTGATTGTGGGTAGTTTTATTTTCAATCGTAAGCGCCTGCAACGTAAACAAGCCATGAGCGGCGTTATTAGTAGCGGCATCTTGTGGGTGCGTGATGGCGAGCTGGTGCATGATAATTATGGCAAACGTGAGCATATCCATCTGACTGATGGCGACAAAATCACATTAATTGGCGAGCAGCTACAGATTGTCGATTGTGATGATATTCGTAAATACCTAATTGGCGGTTTTGATAATATCCAAGAAGCAAACGCGGCCAAAGCTATTCTACAAGGGCGACCGCTGAGCAAACGCCATGCCAATATCAAAATGAGCGACGATTAACGTATTGGATTATTAAGGTATCGATAGGCTTTAATGTTTTAGTCTGTTTTTCTATGAACAATATTCAAACTTATGACTGATTATCCTTCCTAAATCTCCGCTCACACTCCTAAAATTCCTATCTCGTTTTACCGCTTATCCTCAATATCATACCTTTTATCGCTTACCTTAAAGCAATAATACTTGCAGATTCCTGTACAAATGGTTTATAAGTAGGATTGAAAAATCTTATCTTACTGATCGTTCATACGGTTATTGATACTTAGCCTTGATAGCGGTTTATTAAATTAAATTGAATCGGCTATATCAATATTCATAATATGGTGACAAGGAGTTGGTCATGTCGCGTTTGTCCATTTGGTCAATCACAACGTCGTGCAGTACATTATTATTTACCTTTGGTGCAATTTTTCAGGTCAGTCAAGCAAACGCCGATAACATGAGCGCCCTGATTGCGCAAAAATCTAGCCAACCTGATTATAGCGTCCGTTACAACCCAGCGTACTCGGCGGTTCCTCCTGCCAAAATCAGCACACGCTCTAGCATTCAACGCGCTGGCAATGCTGCTAGCTATCGCTCAAATGCGGGCAGCATTGCGCAACCAAGTTATTCTACTAATAGCGCCTCTAATAACGCTTATTCCAATAGCAACTCTTTTAATAACAGCTATTCCAATAACGCCTATGCTAGCCAAAATGCTTATATCGGTAATACCCAAAACAATTATCGTTATCCGGAAGTAAAACGCCAAGCACCGTCGGTTATACCCGCATTTTTATCTGGCAATTATGACAATGTCGATAGTGAATATTTACCGCTGCTCAGCAATGCTGAAACCCAGAGCAGTCGGGCGGCGAGTGAAGTCATCAGCACCGCGCGCAAGATGGCATTAAATGAGCGTACGATTATTAAAGGTGGCTGCTGGGACTATCTCAATGCCGTTTTTAACCGGGCAGGGGTGAGCCGCGATACCATCCATAAAGGCACTTATGGTCAAGGTCCTTATGCGAGTAGCAAGGATATTGAAGTCGGTGATTGGCTCTACTATATCAATCATGGATACAATGGCGTCGAGCATAGTGGACTATTTGTTGGCTGGGTTGATGAAAGCGCCAAGCAAGCCTTGATACTCAGCTATGCGGGCGAAAATCGCCGTGAACCTGCGCGCTACCGTGTTTACGATTTGAGCAATGTTTATCAAATCATGCGACCAAACGTTTAAAAGCATTTAATCAGCTTATTGAGACCTAAAAAAGCGTCCGTCACTTATTAAAGTAACGGACGCTTTTTTATGGATTTTCAGTATAAAAATACAAAATGCTTTTAAGGAGAATTGGCGTTACCGCCAAGTACTTTTAAAAGGGTTTTACCACCACTAAAATCACGATAAAAATTAACGCAAATACCGGTACTTCGTTAAACCAACGCCAAAATTTATGCGATTTGTAATGCGGGTTATCAATGAGCTTTTTACGATAAAATCCGCATGCGCCATGATAGCCAGATAGCAGTATCACCAATAAGAGCTTGACGTGTAGCCAGCCCTGAGTTTTATAAACATCCCAGCCCAGTCCCAACATCCATAGACCAAATATCCAGGTGGCTATCATCGACGGCGTCATGATGCCGCGATAGAGCTTGCGCTCCATAATGGCAAAACGCTCATGGCTGATGCTATCGTCACTCATCGCATGATAAACGAATAGGCGCGGCAAATAGAATATCGCCGCAAACCAGCACACCATGGAGATAATATGTGCCGCTTTAATCCAATTAAAATAATCTGCCATCATACTCTCTCTTACGATTTAATATTTTATGCTCAATAATGTCGGCAAGCTTAGCGCAGATGACGCGATAATGGTAGCGGCACGCATGGCATCTATTCTGCTAAGACAACTTGCGACTGATGACCACTCATCGCGTCAAGTACTGGTACTTGCTTCGGCGCTCGTGGCGCGGCAGACTGCTTAGTCAAACCAAGCTCGCGCATCAGTCTATCGTCACCTGATTGACTGGCATTGCCCGTGGTCAGTAGCTTATCACCATAAAAGAATGAGTTGGCACCCGCCATAAATGCCAATGCTTGCTCAGAGTCAGATAAGCTTTCGCGCCCAGCAGATAGACGGACATAGCTACTTGGGCAGCAAATACGTGTGACAGCAATCGTCCGTATCCATTCAAGGACGGGCAGCTGACCTTCTGCTAAGACTTTATCGCCAATCGGCGTCCCTTGAATAGGCACCAATAAATTGACCGGAATCGACTCGGGCGCTTTGGGCATTTTAAGCAGCTCATGGACCCAGTCGATGCGATCATCACGGCTTTCGCCCATCCCAACGATATTACCGCTACAAACGTTAATACCTGAGTTGCGTACGTTTGCAATGGTATCTAGACGCTCATCATAGCTGCGGGTACTGACTACTTGCTCGTAGTAGCTTCTTGAGGTATCCAGATTATGATTGTAGTAGTCTAGTCCAGCATCTGCCAACTGTGCCGCTTGATCCGTATCTAGCATACCAAGGGTCATACAGGTTTCAAGCCCCAAGGCTTTGACTTCTTTGACCAGTTCAACCACATAAGGCATGTCTTTTGCGCTCGGGTGTTTCCACGCTGCACCCATACAAAAACGCGATGAGCCTGTGGCTTTGGCGCGTTTGGCAGCGGCAATGACTTTATCGACCTCGATACGTTTTTCTGTCTGTAGCTTAGTGGTATCGCGATGATGACCAGACTGGGAGCAATAACCGCAATCTTCTGGGCAGTTACCGGTCTTGATAGACAATAAGGTGCTGATTTGGACTTCATTAGCGGTAAAGTGTTGGCGGTGTATCGTCTGCGCTTGTAATAACAAATCCATCAACGGCAAGTCAAACAACTGAGCAATCTGTTCACGGCTGTGCTTATCAGGTGTTTGCTGCTTAGTTTTAGCGGCGTCAGTTACTAATGTGGCTAAGAAATCATCAGCCACGTTTTTATTATTAAGTGTCGTATCAGTATAGTTATGGTGATTGGCATTCGGTTCTGAGATATTAAGCAATCCTGCCATGAGATAAATCCTTTTATAACAGTATTTAGAAGTGTTAGATAACCTTTGATATTTTTGCCTTTAATAAAGTTAAGAACATAAAATTTAGGCAATAAAAAAGGTTGCCGTATAGTATACCGCAACCTTTTTAGAAAATCAGAATAGTACTAAGTAGTGAATCGTATCTAGATTCTTTATACGCTAGATAGCTGCTATCTGCTTATTTTCATTCGTTACATTATTTATTCGATTGAGTTATTATTTACCCAGTTTATGCTTAGCAACACCGACCCAATGATTGGCAAACTTTTGCGCTTTGTAAGCATAAGGTTTGGCTTGCTGGATGTAAGGTTTGCATTGTTCTGGAACGGCTGGCACGATATGTTTGGCAAGCTTATTGAACCACATCATTAGGCTATAGTCGCCCTCGATGCTCAAGTTGCCTTCTTGCACAGCAGTCATAAAGGCAGGAAGACTGCCTTTGGTCAATAGTTTAACGCCTGTTATTGAGTCTTTAAAATTAATCGTCAAATCCGCTTCTTTGGCATGACCACTATGTTGACTAAATTTACCGTTATCAAAGCTATAATAGCGCGCGATATCAGCTTCAGTGCTGGCAAGCTCGATGGTTACTTTACGATCAGCAAACAGCGCTTTAACGTCTTCATCTTCGCTATCAGCCAACATTGATAAACGATAACCAATGATTGCCAATAAAACATCTAATGGATCAGACTTAATATCTAATACAGGAACAGTAAACATAATCGAACTCCTAAAGAACCTAAAGAATGAGAAATAAGACGCAAAATAATGCGTACTTTATAACAATTGTGGCGACAAATATATAATTAGATTATAAACGATTGAACGAATGATAGGTTTCAATTCTTTAGGAGTTACGTAGAGCGTCTTAAGTATCTTGTAACATTCAATGACAGCAGTATGAATGGGGCAAACTTAATAAATTATTGAACTACTGAAAGCGCGGCTGATAGTCATCATCATAGACAGGCGTATGTTCAATATAGCGGGCAGCTTGCAGCTCACGTTGCTCATGCACGGTGCGACTGACGTCTTCGTAACGCAATGCTCTATACAGTACCCAAACGGCTAAAGGCAGCCAGCTAATACCCATAGCAACCACATAATTATGCCATTCTGACAACACCAACCAATAGGTTAATAAACTGTGAATGACTTCAACTGCCAACCAGTAAGCCATGCCACCGAACAGATACCATAGCAACCAACGCTGCGACGATAAGGCAAGCGCTAGTAACAAACCCATTAGCAGACCAGTACCCAAGATGGCGCCAGCGCTCCATGTCTCGCTAGCAAAAATAGAAAATATGGTTAATAACATTGTTCATCTCGCTCTTTATCAGGTGAATTCCAACACCGTCATTATGGAAGTTTGCGACCTAAAGCTAAAGAGGCTAGCGACGACTTTGCGACAACAGCTGACGTTTGATTTTTTTAAACCATATTAAGAAAACACTGCGTAAATTCTGCCATTATTGCCAAGAAAATTACCAACAAAAAAAGCGCCACAATCATGGGCACTTTTTTGGACTTAATATATTTTTTTAACGTAGATTTAGCTTTAAGGGCGAACGCCGCGGCGTCCCCACCACGATAAAGCAGTAACTAAAACGGCTCCTAACAGCATCAAACCTAACGTAGTTAGCCAATGAGCACCAGTAGGATACTGCCACGGCATGACATTGTTGATGGCATCGCTACTTAATGTACCTAGCGCATCAGTTTTCCATGGCCATACTTTCACAAGCGAACCGGCGATAAATCCTGTTAGCAAGGCAAGAGTTGCTTGATAGTAGCGTGATAGCAGCCATTTGAGCATACGGGTAAACAGCAATAATCCTGTTGCCATACCAGCAATAACGGTAAGAATAATGCTAAAGTTTAGGGTATGGACGGCTTCGAGTACCGAATCATAAGCGCCCATTAGTAATAGGATAAATGACCCTGAGATACCGGGTAATATCATCGCACAAATGGCAATTGCGCCAGCAAGGAATAAATAGGGTAAGCTCGGTGCGGTAGTCAATAACGGCAAGCTACTAATCACAACGGCGCTACCAGCTCCCAGCAAAAATAATGCCACCCGTCCTATATTCCAGCGCGTAATCTCAGTTAATAAGATAAAGACAGTGGCCACCACTAAACCAAAAAAGAATGACCAAATCAGTAAAGGTTCATTGTCCAATAAATGCTTAATAAGTCCAGCTAAAGTAGCAAAACTGGTGGCGATACCGAGTAATAAGCACACTAAAAAAGTAGCATCAACCTGTCGCCAGACCGCAATTAAGCCTTTAAGCCCGCCTTCTTGACGAAATATCTGCCAAAGATTGGGACCTACGCTACTTAAGGCATTAATCAAGCGCTCGTAAATCCCCGCAATCAAGGCAATGGTGCCGCCAGAAACACCGGGCACGATGTCCGCCGCACCCATGGCAATACCTTTGACATAAACACCCAATAGCTGTTTTGGATTGTCGTGATAAATAGGTGTGCTTTCTTTAATTAAATGCTCATTATCTAGATGATGGGAAGATGACGGCGCATCTGGCCGCGGTGATTGTGATGCCGTCATGGACATTCCTTTCTTATTTAACAAGTTAAAAGTAAGATGAATAGGGTAAAAGAGATATAAAGATAAAAAGCTTCAATCACAAAAGCTAGGCTAAAGACAAATCCTTAACCTAGCTAATTTTTTAGTATATTCAAGCGTTATTTAGTGCGGGCAAAGGCTGGATAGCCAAGGGCATAAAGTACGCCTTCAAGCCCTGTGACATTAACTGCGGCGTCTGCACGCGCTTGGACGATGGGCTTGGCATTAAACGCCACACCCAAATCTGCCAGTGCCATCATCGGTAAATCATTGGCGCCATCACCGACGCAGACCACTTGCGACATATCAATACCTAAGCGCTCAGCGGTATGCTCAGCAATCGCCGCTTTTTTCGCGCCATTAATAATCGGCAGTTGCACATGACCGGTGACTTCGCCTTCGTCGATATCTAGCGCATTGGCATGTACTTCATCGATGCCCAATTGCTCAGCGATATAACGGGCAAAATAGGTAAATCCGCCTGACACCAAGACGGTATGATAACCTAAGGCTTTAAGCGCGCTGATAGTTGTGCGCGCACCTATCGACAAGGTTAAACGGCTACAGATATCATCAAGTACGCTGGTTGAAATACCTTTTAATAATGCCACGCGCTGAGCAAATGATTCGTCAAAATCCATCTCACCGCGCATCGCCGCTTCGGTAATGGCTTCGACTTGCTCACCGATACCAGCGGTTTTTGCCAACTCAACGATGACTTCTTGCTCAATTAAGGTAGAGTCCATATCAAAACAGGCCAGCTTATGAGTACGAAGCATATGACCGAGCGATAAGATATGACAGTCGACAACGTCTAAGTGCTCGCCACTTATTGCGCTTTGCGAGTTTTTATAGTCTTCGGCTAAGTCATGACGTAGACGCGTGGTCAATTGGTCATCAATAATGTGCGCTGCTGCTGTCTTCTTGGCAGGGTGCATCAAAGTATCGGTGACTGGCACCAGCAAATAGCGGAACACTTGCACATCAACAAATGAGCGCTTGGCAAATGGCTGCGTGGTGTCTATATCAGCAATCTCAACATCGACAAAATTGGCATCGGCATCTTCTGCTACGGTGACCAAATGCCAGTTAGGCTGTTCATCCACCCATGACTGCACATATTGATGGATATCGAGCGAGGATACATGCGTAGGCAATACCACAATCAACGCAAAAACAGGCAAGGATTGCAGCGCATCAAAATCTTGTAGATTAGTACCCTCAGGCAATAATGACGCTACAGAATCGACCGCTTGTTGCCAGGCTTTGCTGTCTTTTGGTAACGAGTAAGATGTATTTTTTTGCATCGCTCAATTGTCCCTTGTATGCTGATATAAGATTGGGAATAATAACAGCTTTACTCGGCAGCGCCTATAGATGAGGTACAAAGTCTCACAGTCAGATAACAATGCTTATCATGCCTAAAAAGCGCCATCGAATAAAAGAAAATTCTTACAATAAATTTGTGCTATTCCCTAACGCCATAACCCTTACTATGATGATATAGTAGAGAAAATAAGCAGGGGTTTGTTGATGGGCGCGTGCGCCAAACATACTTGCACAACAAATCTGCTGTACGATGGCAAGGTCTCGTAAATGGCATTTGATTAAATATTATTTAGCGAGTGGCTGCGGTAGTAAATTGAGACAAAGTAAATGTAAAAAAGATAGCTGCGTACTCTTCCAGAAAACGAGCCATAGCCTCGTTTTTACTTCCATTTATCCAAAAAAGTTTAACATATCATGACGTATTTAGCGCCGCGGCAAGGGTTGTTTGCCATTATTCTTCTGGTTAGTTTTTGTTTGCAGACCCTGTTATTGGTCATCAGTACCGATCAGCAGCTGACCAATAGCCGTGCCCAAAAGGGTGAGCAAATGGTCGCCCAGCTTATTGATGAAGCGCGCTTGTCTTTAGAAAATAAAGACCGCGTCAGCCTTAGCGTCATTGCCAACCGCTATACCAGCGAGCAGGACGTGACCCGCATACTGATTAAAGACAATAATGGCGATATCTTAGTGCCAGTCGGTAATGCGCCGATGCAGCAAGGCGATACCATTACTGAAATCGCCACCAAAGGCGATGCGGTCATTGGTAGCGTGGCCTTGACGCTAAAAGATATTAGCAAGGGTGAGATTATCGCTATGCAATGGCCGTTTGTCATTGGCTCAATGCTGCTGCATTTATTGCTATGGCTGATTTATGGTTATATTGCGCGCCCAACCAGAGAGCAAATCAATGCGCTCAGCCGTGATATTCAAGACTTGCATCGTGAGCAGTACAGACCAATCGATCAACGTGAATTTGAGCGTGGTTATGAAAGAGATTTTGCGCGTGGCGGTGAAACTGAAACTGAATCTACATCAACAGATTTTGATAGCGCCACTAGTGGAACCATGAGCGATGCAAATAACAAAAATCCAAATGCGCGTAAATTAGACCTACCGCGTAAACTAGATATTCATAGTGCGGTAAATCAGTACGTTAGAGAACAGCAAGGTCAAAATTCTGAGCTTGATGCTACTAATGATACCACTGATAATGATATGAGTAATGCTGGCACAGACAGCATACAAGATGAAGTGGCCGCTGCTAATGCTAACGTCAATAATGACAGCCATAAAGCTAATAGTGCAGCGCGCTTGTCCGCCACTCGTCCATTCGATAGTGTCAGCGTCCAGATTGTCTTTCACGATGAATTCAATATGCTCGAGCGTCTAGCACCATCGCAGCGCCTGCCTTATTTGGCATTATGTACCCAACTCTTAAACCAAGCAGTGACTGAATTACTTAAGCAGCCATTGCTACTTGGGGTCAGCGCCCTAAATGAGCCACACTTTGATGAAACCGGTGCTTATGTCATGCTAAAAGCAGATAATAGCCACGCCAAAGTCGCATTGGCAGGCGTAATGCTTGGCAAACTGTATTTGATGCTGAATAAAATCATTCACGACAAGCATATTGAGCTATCACGTTTTGCTTTACCAGCAAAAGCGGGCGTCAGTGACAATGCCCAAGTCGAGGCGATGAGTCATCTGTTAGATAGCGTCGGTAAAAAAGAGCAAATGCTTATTTTGTTACCCAATGCTGGTCTTAAACAAATCAGTCATCATGTACAGGTACAAAACATCATGCGTCCAACGACCGTTTATGAGCGTGAATGCGCGATATTTGATGGCGGTAATGACGCCATGATACAGCGCCTAGCAGATGTACGTAATGCGGTATTGATGATTGAAGAGCCAGAAAAGACAGAGTAGATTAAAGCGTTAGACGCAGATGAACCCCTACAATTGCCTGTGCGATAAACACCAGCCTACGTTTTGATTTTGTGTGTAATGAGCTCATAGTGATAAAAAAGATTGACAACACTAGGTAGAGACTTTATAAGGCATATATATATTCACGTATTTTTAATACCCTTGCCGAAAAATGATAGGAGTTTGTCATGAGTGACGCTGATCTTGATGACGATTTTGATGACGATTTTGTTGATGACGATGATGCAAAGATGGTCGAAGAGGCTGAAACCAGTGTACGTACACGCTTAAGCAGCCTTGAAAAACGTCGCCTAATCGACAACTTACTAGAAGAGAAACGTCTGGCCAAAGAGTTAAAAGACGATCTTGACGATATCGATAATTTCGATGAAGATGGTGATGATTGGGAAGATGACGATATTTAAATCGTCATTACTATTATGGGTTTCAGCTTAATAACTAACAATAATAGCTGGTATCACGGGTTTTTAACCGAAAGTTGTTAACTGCTGAAGCGTATTACCGATTATTAATAGTAGTCATTATTAAATCATGATGTTTACTGCGTTATGCTAAGCTGGTTGTGAAGCGTTTTTAATGATTTCTATCATGCTATTAGAGTGTTAGAAATCAGATTGTCAAAAATAACGCGCCAATCATCGCTCTTAAACAGTCGGCTCTTTTAAACAATTAGCGCTTTTAAATATATAGTTCTACCGTTTTTATGTTTAGCTTTCCTGCCTTTTGTATTGCGTCACTTATTTATTGCACTTGATATAACCTATCCTCCAAGGACTACCACACTATGAATAACCCACTCAGTTTCGATGAATTATTAGACTATTTGGACAATGAAGAAAGCGCATTTGTGCTCGATAGTGTCGCCACCCATGGTTTTTTGACCGCGACTGTTATTGGTCGTCCGTTGCCAAATTGGATAGAGGCGTTGTTTGAAGGTCATGTCAGCGAAATTCCTGCAAATGTGCTCGACGGTATTCAGCGCTGGCGCGAATCAATCATGGCGGAACTCAAAAACGAAACGCCGATTGAGCTACCATTTGGTGAAGATGCTGGTAACGAAGAAGTGGCGGTCGATTTTTCAGACGATTCAGATATCGTTGCTTGGTCGATTGGTTTTGTCGATGCGATGTATGGCGATGAAGCCAGTGATTGGTTTGAAGATGAAGAGACTGCAGAAGATGTAGCCGTTTTAACCTTACCGATGATTGTGCTAAGTGGCATCGATGATGAAGATCCAGAGCTTGCGCAAATGCGTGCCGACGAAGATAAAATGGTGCAAATGGCTAATAGTATTGAAGGCAATTTAACTGAGTTGTTTTTATTGTTCCATACTAAAGACTAAGGCGGTTTATCTATAAAATTGACAGGCAAATAGATAGATAATGAAGTAGAGGGCGTTTTTTGGTACATTATGCCGATAAACGCTTTCTATCACTAAATGCTTTCTATAATCAAATACTTTCTATCAATAAATGCTGTTTGTTAATTAATATTGTCTATAAGCATTTTTCATTACTATTTACTGATAGCCTAAACCTTCAGTGAATCCCTTCAAGTCACCGATAAGGCTGTACTATGACTGTGCAACTCTCCAATCTTGAGCACCTGCCAAACTATCAGATTACCGAGCGTTTAGACGTTGTATACGGTAGCACTGTGCGCTCAAAGCATGTTGGTAAAGACTTATTTGCTGGCCTGAAAAACATTGTCGGTGGTGAGCTGACCGCTTATACCGAGCTGTTAGATGAATCACGCCAAGAAGCAATCGATCGCATGGTTATTAAGGCAGAAGCCTTGGGCGCAGATGCAGTCGTGGGCTTACGGTTTTCAACCTCTAGCATTGCGCAAGGTGCCGCTGAGCTGTTTGTTTATGGCACAGCGGTGAAAGCCGTACCGATGCCGCAGCAGTCCATGTCTTCACCCCAATCGCAGCAACCACCAAACAATCACTCAGGTCATGGTGATTTCAATAATCATAATTACGATCAGAGTTACAATAATAATCAAGGTCACAGTCAAGCAGCGCCTCAAGCACCAAAGGCTGATGATGATTTACCACGTTTCAACCCTTTTGGTTAATGAACCATAAAAAGCGCGGCAACGCTTTTTGCTGCTACGAGACGTCCGATGAATAACTCCCTCACCCAAATGCTGATGAACTACGCGCCGCTCATCGTACTGTTTGTCCTCGGGTGGTTTTTTGGCTCACGGCATGAGCGTCAGCACTTGGTACGCTTAAAAATTTCAGAAAAAGAGCTCAGCCATATTATCGTATCGACGGAGCGCTTTTATGTGCCGAAGCTTGCCGCCAACACTGAGGGTGAGCTAGTCATGGGCAGCGTGGTGATTGCACAAGATTATTTTAAAATGGTCATTGCTCGCGTTTTAAGTATCTTTGGTAAAAATCTCACCACTTATGAAACCTTGCTCGATCGCGCTCGCCGTGAAGCAGTGGTGCGTATGCGCAGCCAAGCGCAAGCGAAAGGCTATAATCATATCTACGGTTTACGTTTTGAGGTCAGTAATATCAATCAATTGGGCAGCATGGTTGAAGCCATTGCCTATGGTACCGCCGTACTTAGTACTGAAAATCCTACTAAAGCTTCAATCAGAGTCACTACCAATAGTTTTAAAAAATAAATATTTATACCGTAATAGCTATTTAATGATCTTTACTTAACGCTTAAGTTATTCAGCATCTGAATTATCACGACCCAAATTATCTAAAAGATCGTGGCTAACATTCTCATTTAATCTCGCTAAACTCCCCTTTATTCTTACAAAATCCCCATATTTCGACTTTGACTGATGAGTCGTTGAATAAAGCAAATGTATATAATTTTTACACTATATACTCGCTTTATTGATTATTACTTGTCACTTGTTAATTATTGTCGACAATTAGCAGTAGCATTATGTGAAATATGCTATAACAAATTGTTGAAAACGGCCCTTATTTAAAATTAGCCTTGTTTAAAACGAGCGATGAACGTCATTTATAAGTGTTATTAACGATAAATAGCCATTAATAAGTATGAAAAGCATTAGCAAGGATTGCTAATCAAACCGCATTTAATCATTATAAACTGACCTAGCGATAGGTCTTATCTACAGGGATGTAGTTATGGAAAGTTTGGCGCTAGTCACTTTAGTAAACTCAGTTGTTATTCCTATTTGCTTATTCTTAATCATGATGGGCATGGGTCTGACCCTTGTCACCAATGATTTTAAACGAGTGTTGAAGTACCCCAAAGCCGTTGGTATAGGCTTGACCAATCAATTGATACTGTTGCCAATCATTGGCTTTGCCTTAGCCAATATCATGCCATTACGCCCAGAGTATGCTGTCGGAGTTATGCTGCTGGTATTGTGTCCGGGCGGCACCACCTCAAACTTGTTTACCTATTTAGCCAAAGGTGATGTGGCACTTTCGGTGACGATGACCGCGATTGCCAGCGTTATTACCGTATTTACCATTCCTATCGTGCTGAGCTTTTCATTGATTTACTTTATGGGCAGTGGTAGTGAGTTTGAATTGCCAGTATTAAAAACCGTGCTTACCTTGGTATTGCTGACGATTGTGCCTATTAGTATCGGGATGTTGATTAAACGCTATGCACCAAAAGTCGCCGATCGCTCACAACTATATGTGTCTCGATTTGGAGTGATTTTTTTAACGTTTTTAGTACTGTTTTTGGGCTATGTGCAACGAGATATTATCGTCGACGCCTTTATCGCTACCGGTCCCATATCGGTATTATTGAACCTTTCAACCATGGCGCTCGGTTATTACAGTAGTAAATGGTTTGGTCTTAACTTAGCACAAAGAACTTCGGTCACCCTAGAAGTCGGTCTACAAAACAGTACCTTGTCGATATTTATGGCATTAACGCTATTATCTAACTATGACATGTCGATGATGCCAGCCATTTATACCTTGGTGATGTTCTTAAGCGCAGGGATTTTGGTGCGTATATTTAGCGCTCGGCACAATAAATTGAGAAAGTCTGAGATAGAAAGTAGTGTGTTGGCAGCACGTATGCTGTAGGCAGGAATGATTGAATATAGACGTATCCACATTATATTGAACAGACTATCGTTATTGCTTAATCATGAAACCCCATAACAGGTTTGAACCTTGTTATGGGTAATAGGCAACTTATCTATTTATAGTATTAACCAATACCAATCAAGGTCGGCGGGTTTTTTTGCTTGTCTCTAACTTGTCTTTAGCGGTTTGTTCTTTCACTTTTTCGATTTGAAATAAGAAAGTACGGTTTTTAAGTACCGCCACAAACACCACGCCGCCGACGGTATTGCCCAGCAATATCACCGTCAAAAATAGCAAGTAGCGCCCCAAACTGACGGTATTGCCATAGATTAAGGCTGAGAATATCTCGATATTGCCCACGATACTATGATGCAATCCTAAAAAGCCAATACTGCCAGTAATAAGCGTCACCAAGACGATGCGGCTAAGGGTATCGCGCGCTGAAGTCACGAGCCACGCGGTGACGCCCATCATCCAGCCTGCCAAGATGGCACTGCCAAATATCACCCACCATCTAAACCCTAAAATATGCTCGGCATAAGTATCAATGTCGCTGACACTAAACAGCTGCATATTTAAGCCTAAACCTATCATCAAAGCAGCAAATAAACAGCCGCCAACGACGTTACCTGCGATGACGATGCCCCAAAGGCGTAGCAGCTTGTGCAAGGGTTCAATTTTATTGAGCACAGGTAGGCTTAACAGCGAGGTTTGTTCGGTAAATAAAAGCGACTGACCGATGACCACGATGATAAAGCCAATCGGGTAAAGTAGGGAGGCGAGTACGATAGCGTAATGGCTCGGTAATACGCCATTCAATAGTGCAAAAGCCGATAAAATCATAAAGAAGCTGATGCCAATCTCAAGTCCAGCGGTAAAAGCGCTGGTAAATAACGAGCCAAGCGAGCGCTCAAAAGTTTCTCTGGCATCCATCACCTGCTCAACCAAGATACTGGCATAGCTTTTTGCTTGACTTAAATTGTCATCGTTGGCGACTTTTTTGATGGTTTCTTTGTCTGCCTCGCTAATATCCTCAGAGAAATCTTCGTCCTTTAAGCTTTCTGTCACCTCAGTGTCGTCTGTCATATCAGCATCGTTAACGTCTTTATCTCCAGCACTAGATTGTTGATGAGCACTATCATCAGTCGAGTGCTTATCGTCTATTTTATCAGCTTCAGAGTGGCTGCTATTGTTATAGGTGTGCTCGGTATCTTGGGACACGGTCATCTCGCTGTTTATGAGATAGTGATTTTAGGATAAAGACGCCATTTATATACTATGCGATAACTAGGTCGATATATGAAGGCTATATAAGTCATCACACCACCCATATTTTATAACACGACTAGGATTCCTTTTGTTGGAAGTTCAGTCGATTGGGGTTATTTATTGATGTTTAAGGTTATTAATGGGGCAATGCCGCCCTGTAAGGCTGATAAATGTCCTTAGCATCTAACAAAATATGGCTATCTGCGTTAAAATCACTCTATTAATTATTTTCCTTATTCTCAACGTATTTGTTTGACCACATTCATTTTTAATAAAAGACCATTCTATTATGAGCAATCCTAATATCAATACCAATACTACGACAAACACTAAAACCAACCTAACCGAATCTATTCAAGCGGCCTTGAGCCAATTAGAGAACGCCTACAACCCTGCCGAGGTCGAAGCGGGCATGTATCAAGGCTGGGAAGACAGCGGTTATTTTAAGCCAAGCTTTGATAAAGATGAGTCGTTTTCTATCGCGCTGCCACCACCGAACGTCACTGGTTCGCTGCATATGGGTCATGGTTTCAATAATGCGATTATGGATGCCCTAACGCGTTATCACCGCATGGACGGCGACAATACGTTGTGGCAACCGGGTACCGATCATGCGGGTATCGCTACCCAAATGGTGGTTGAGCGTCGTCTAGAAGCTGAAGGTATCAAGCGCCGTGATATGACGCGCGAAGATTTTATCGATAAAGTGTGGGAATGGAAAGAAGAGTCGGGCGACAATATCACCCGTCAGATTCGCCGTTTGGGCAGCTCGGTCGATTGGTCGCGTGAGCGCTTTACCATGGATGATGGCTTGTCTAATGCAGTCAAAGAAGTGTTTGTGCGTCTGTTCGACGACGGTCTTATTTATCGTGGCAAGCGTTTGGTCAATTGGGATCCTAAATTCCAAACCGCGCTATCAGATTTAGAAGTTGAAAACATTGATGAAAAAGGCAGCTTGTGGCATTTCCGCTATCATTTCACCGATAAAGACTTAACCACTCAAGACGGCAAAAACTACTTAGTTGTAGCGACCACGCGCCCTGAAACTTTACTGGGTGATACCGCCGTTGCGGTCAATCCAAAAGACGAGCGTTACGCGCATTTGATTGGCAAAACCATTACCTTACCGATTACTGGTCGCATTGTGCCTATCGTTGCCGATGATTATGTTGATATCGATTTTGGTACCGGCTGTGTAAAAATTACCCCAGCGCATGATTTTAACGATTATGAACTCGGTCGTCGTCATAACTTGCCATTGATTAATATCCTTGATGAGCGCGCTAACATTTTGCCAGCAATGGAGGTTTACGCTGACTTGCAGGTCCGTGAGCCAACGTTAGAAACCACACCAAGTGAATACGCTGGACTTGAACGTTTTGCGGCGCGTAAATTCCTTGTTGAGCAAGCAGGTGAGCAAGGTTGGCTAGAAGATATCGAAGACTACGCGCTAAAAGCGCCACGTGCTGAGCGTGGCGGTACGATCGTTGAGCCGTGGTTGACCGATCAATGGTACGTGGCGGTGAGTAAGCTTGCTGGCCCTGCGATTGACGCGGTAGAAGACGGCAGCATCGAGTTCGTCCCTGCGCAGTACAAAAACATGTATATGGCGTGGATGAATAATCTACAAGACTGGTGTATCAGCCGCCAGCTCTGGTGGGGACATCGTATCCCAGCGTGGTATGACGATGCGACTGGTGAGATTTATGTCGCGCGTGATGAGGCGGAAGTACGCACTAAATATAATATAAACGCTGATGTAAAATTACGCCAAGATGATGACGTGCTTGATACGTGGTTTAGCTCGGGACTTTGGACGTTTAGTACGCTTGATTGGGCAGACGTCAATGCTGATCCGCGCGTGCTTAAAACCTTTCACCCAACCAGCGTGTTGGTCACAGGTTTTGACATTATCTTCTTTTGGGTTGCACGCATGATCATGATGACCATGCACTTCGTCAAAAACGAAGATGGCACGCCGCAAGTACCGTTTAAGACCGTTTATGTTCATGGTCTGGTACGTGATGGTAATGGTCAGAAGATGTCCAAATCGAAAGGTAATGTCTTAGACCCAATCGATCTCATCGATGGCATTGATTTGGAAGCGCTGGTTGAAAAACGCACCAGCAACATGATGAATCCAAAAGACGCGGCCAAAATCGAAAAGCAAACGCGTAAAGAGTTCCCAGAAGGTATCCCAGCCTTTGGCACCGATGCGCTGCGCTTTACCTTTACCTCCCTTGCCAGTACTGGTCGCGATATCAACTTTGATCTAAAACGTGTCGAAGGTTATCGTAACTTCTGTAATAAAATCTGGAATGCCAGCCGCTTTGTATTGATGAATTGTGTGGATAAAGAAGGTAATGCGCAAGCGATTGACCAAGCAGCCAACATGGATGTTTGGGAATTACCAGAAAAGTGGATTATGAGTCGTCTAAACTCAACGGTTGCTAATATCCATCAGCATTTTACTCAATATCGCCTCGATATGGTCAGCCATGATATTTATGAATTTATCTGGAATGAATACTGCGATTGGTATGTTGAGCTTGCCAAAGCCAGCCTCAATGATGACTCGGTATCAAGCGAGCGTAAAGCGCAAATCCGTTATGTACTGCTGCACGTGTTAGAGACGGCGCTACGCTTTAGCCATCCCATCATGCCGTATCTGACTGAGCAAATTTGGCAGACGGTTGCGCCACTACTCAATCGTAAAAATACTGACAGCATTGTGGTGGCTGACTATCCACAAACCGATACTGCCCAAATAAGTGAACAAACTGAAGCCGATATGGCATGGCTACAAGAGCTAATCGCTAGCGTGCGTAATATTCGTGGTGAGATGAAACTCGGTAATGCGGTACGCTTGCCAGTACTCCTACAAAATATCTCTGCTGATGAAGATGTGCGTCTATCACGTATCAAAAACCAGTTTAAAGCACTTGCCAAAGTCGAGAGCCTAGAGATCGTCAAAGAAGGCGATGAAGTGCCACTATCGTCATCAAGTATGGTCGGTCAGCTACGTGTACTTGTACCGATGAAAGGTCTGATTGATCCAACGGCTGAGCTGGCTCGTCTGGGTAAGTCATATGATAAGCTGAAAGGTCAAGCGGAAGGTATCTCGCGCAAGCTTGGTAATGAAGGCTTCGTCAGTAAAGCACCTGCGGAAGTAGTCGATGCTGAGAAAGCGAAACTGGCTGAGCTAGAAGGGCAGTTGACGGCGATGACGGCGCAGATGGAAGAGTTAAAGGCGCTGTAACTCACACTTAGATATCTGTACTAGCAAAGAGCGCTGTCACAATTGTGACAGCGCTCTTTTATCTCTGAACTCTTGCTGAATTTTTCTGATTTTATGATATAACTGATGGCTAGTGAAATAAACAGAAGAGCTAATGATGAAAAGTGATGACATCATACAATCCATAAAAAATGACACATTCGCTGATAAAGAAATTATTCCTAGCGAAGTAAAAGACTATGAGATAATGAATATCCCTGATATGAGTGTTCTTAGAGGAATAGCTAAATATCGTGATAAGTTTGAAGTTTTAAGACAGACTGAAACATGGTCAAACAATGGTGTACGACAATTAGTTTTAGGGTAAATGGACAAGTTCATCACCTTTTTAAAATATATAGATAACGGTGCTTGTCGATGTATCAAGTATCAGTATATTAAGCCAGATCCTGAGAAAGAGGAAAGTTTAGGATTGGTTAATATATTAGTAAAAGTGCAACATGAGCGTCCCTTTGAAGCAAGCTATGAGTGTAAATGCACTATCTGCCGCACTGTATTCATATGTCATTCAGGCGAAGAAAGGTTCGGGATAGGATATTCTTGGCGCAGAAAAACCAGTTAAAATAGTCAAAGGAAAGACACCATGCACACCACTAAATTGTTCACTCTAATCCTCTTAATAGCAAGTCTAACGACTTGCGTCTCTTTACCCACCAATGAAGACACCTTGACTGACGCCGATCTTATTCGAGCCGCTGAGCAAAAAGAATCCGCACCAATCGAAGGCGCGCAGCAGTGGGTCATTGGCTATCATCATGGTATAGCAGTGGTCAAATCCTTCCAGTGTTCAGACCTCTGTCCGCAGAATACCTTGCGGGTGATTTATTATGACGTACCGACTGATGCCACTTGTGAGAGTATCGGCGGCGTGACCAAGTCCATATTAGTGCCAATCGCCATTACCGTGATGCCAAAAGAATACTGCTTTCCAAAGGCAATCGCTGATTATTGGGAAAGCTATCCTGCCAAATTATGGTGAATAACGATCTGCATTTACCTAACTGCTAAATAAACTACGCTTCAGTAGCAAAACCGTGCAAAATCAGTCTTGAATTGGATTATCGACTTCTTTATCTTTGATAGCTTATATAGGTAGTCCATACTTAACGACCGAATGTCTAACACTGACTGATAAAAATCCCATGACTCAACCGAAGAAAGCTTTTTACTATCGACCAAAGACCAATCAACATAATAGCGCCGCAATGCGTTGGATGTTTGTGATACTGGGTTGGGTGTTTTTTGTATTGGGTATTATAGGTATTTTATTACCAGTGATGCCGACTGCACCTTTTATATTACTGGCAGCAGGTTGCTGGGCGCGTAGCTCACGCCGCTTTCACTTTTGGCTGATTAATCATAAATATTTTGGTAAATATGTCCGTGATTGGGAAGATCGCCGCGCCGTACCGCTATATGCGAAGTGGTTGGCAACAATAATGATGACCATATCGACAACGATGTTATTTTTTAATATTCCTGCCGATATGGTATGGGTTGCATGGCTGGTAGCCGTTGTCTGTACTAGCGTAGCGATGTTTTTATTTCGTTTGCCCAATGCTTAAAATTTCTATGCTGAATGCCGGAAAACAGTGAAAATAAGGCTAAAAAACAGTCAATAGTTGCACTTAGTTACACGAAAGATGAGATAAGGCTTGCGATACTGAACTATCCTGCCTATAATACCCCCAAGCTTAAGAGCAGTTCTGCACCAAATCATTACCTCGTAGTATTAGTTATAATCCTTCGTTTTAATATTTATCGTTCAGTAGCTATTTGCAAGCGTTACCGGTCACTAGACCATTAATAAATTAAAAAGTAGGATTATATTATGTCAGATACTCAAAAAGGTACAGTTAAGTGGTTCAACGAAGCTAAAGGCTTTGGTTTTATCGCTCCAGAAACTGGCGCAGACGTTTTCGCTCATTACAGCGAAATCACTGGTTCAGGCTTTAAAACTTTAGCTGAAGGCCAAGAAGTTGAGTTCACTGTAACTCAAGGTCAAAAAGGTCCACAAGCTCATAACATCGTTGCTATCTAATCTGTCTTTATAGACAACTAGAGCAAGATGAATAAAAAACGAACCTTCGGGTTCGTTTTTTATTCGTCTGTTGTTTATATTTATCGCCTATGACTTATGATAAATGCTTTGACAATAAGACATTAAGCAAAGTCTTAGAACAAAAATGCCGACGATTATCATCATAATCGTCGGCGTTTTCGGTTTTGGTGTTTGTTCAGTAACTGTTTTAGAGTGCAGTAATTAAAGTGAAGCAATGCCGATATTAATCAGTCCTCCGCCAACGATAAGCCAAGCAAACATTATCGCCCCTAAGATAAGTGGTTTAACGCCCGCTTGTTTAATGGCGCTTAGATGCGTGGTTAAGCCCAGCGCAAACATTGCCATGGTAAGCAACACATCATCAAGGATGACCATACTACGCTCAAAGCTTGCCGTCATCGGCACCCAAGTATGCAGTAACACCACTAATATAAAGATAAAGGCAAACCATGGCACTTTGACTTGTTGTACACGCTTCATCAATGACGGTTTTTCACCATTTTTGCTACTACCTGTGGTCAAAGCAAACGATAAAATCAGTAAAAAAGGCGCGAGCATCATCACCCGTATCATTTTAGTGACGACTGCCGTATTGCCAACCTCAGTGCTAACAGCATTACCTGCGACCACCACTTGCGCCACTTCATGAATGGTTGAACCCGTATAAATGCCGTATTGCTGGGCGTTTAACCAAGGTTGCAGCCAGCCAAGCTGATATAAAAACGGATAGAGCAGCATGGCAATCGTGCCAAAGACTACCACAGTGGCGATGGCAATGGTGACTTTATGGGCTTCCGCTTTGACCACTGGCTCTGCAGCAATCACCGCCGCCGCACCGCAGATACTGGCACCAGAACCAATCAATAACGTCGTTTGCTTATCGACTTTGAGCCATCTAGTGCCTAGCCAATAGGTGAGTAAAAACGTCGAGGTTAATACCAATGCATCCGTCATAACGGCTGGCATACCGACACTAGCGACTTGGGTTAAAGTCAGCTTAAAGCCATAAAAAATAATAGCAAGGCGTAATATTTGACCTTTAGCAAAGTTAACGCCAGCATCAAGTTGCTCGGAAAAATTTGGGTACAGTGTATTGCCCAATACCATGCCAAATAAGATTGCTAGCGTCAACGACGACAGACCGACAATACGCCCGTCCGACCACGTATCTAAGCTCATATTCAGCCACAAACAAAACAAACTGCCAATCAGCACGACAATCAGCCCCAAAATATGGCGGTTATGCGGAAAGTAATTATGCATGTTTTGTGCTAAAGCGTTCATGTCGTACGCATCCTATTATTTATTAACTATAATCGAAATAAGCATAAGCTTATGAATAGACAGTATAAGTCATGTCGATTTATAATAAAAACAGATTAATAAGATATAAACTATCGATTTTTTGGGTTAAGAAACGATTTTAAAGTTTAGGTTTTTGAAAGTTTATAAGTAGCATAGGATGTCAGAGTAATTATGAAAAAAACCATACAGATGCTGCCAAAGATTACCCTTAAACAGCTATCAGTGTTTATCAGTATTTATCAAACGGGCAGTACCAGCCGTGCAAGTGAGGCGCTACATTTGTCGCAGTCAGCGGTCAGTAGCGCGCTGACAGAATTAGAAGCAAGGTTGCAGATGCCGCTATTTGAGCGCGTCGGGCGCAGGCTTAATCAGCATCCAAACGCCCATCCTATTTATATACAGGCGCAGGCTATCTTGGGGCAGGCTTTAACTCTAGAGCATTATCATAAGCATCAAGCAGGGCAAATTCATATTGGTGCCAGTACCACTATCGGCAATTATGTGCTGCCGCCGCTGCTTGCCAAGCTATATGTCGCGCTACCGGATGCTCATATCGATATGTATATTGCCAATACCCAAGAGGTGGTCGGCGAGGTTGAGCAATTGAATATTGATATTGCTTTAGTAGAAGGTATGCCGCGCCCGACAGATATGAAGGTGATTGAGCAGCGCGCTTGGCGCACCGATACCTTGATGGTATTTGCTAAGCGTAATAGTAAATGGCTGACAGAAATGGCCTATAACGATAAAGAAAAATGTTATGAGTTGAGCGCGGAACAACTGGCAAGGCTACCATTATTGGTACGAGAAGCGGGTTCAGGTACACGGCAAATTATCGATGAGCAATTATTGCAATATCTGCCGCATGCCGAGATTGTGATGGCGATTCAGCAATCAGAAGCCATCAAACATATGGTGAGCGCCGATATCGGACTTGGCTGTTTATCACAGCATGTCATTGAAGCGGAGCTTACAGTAGGAAAATTGGTGCAAGTTAAGGTCGCGGGTATAGATTTGTCGCGTACGTGGTGGCTAGTCTGGCATAAATCCCGCCATCAAAGCCCCATTTGGCAAAGTTTTATTGATATTTTGATAGAAGATTGATTTTTTAGTAAATATAGAGGCGCGGGCGAAGATATTTATTATTTTAATTGATAATAAAAAAGCGCACTGTCAGACAATGCGCTTTTTTTAATGAGTTTTTTTAATAGTTGCAAATAACTTGGGAACGACGTTAAGTCTATTTTTAGAGTTATTTATTAACTGGTTTATCCAGTCTCACGACTAAGCTATCGCAAGGCACATTGGGCAAGATATTATCTGCTGTCGCGCCACTAAGCCAAGCAGCAATACCATGACGTTCGTGACGACCAATGACCAGCAAATCAACCTCATGCTTGTGGCAATAATTGACGATACCTTCGCTGTTAGAGATGGCGGTGGTCACTTCAGAATTTACCGCATGTAAGTCGTTACGATCCAAAAACTGAGCCAATTTAGCGCGTGCTTCTTGGCAGCGTTCGTCATCAATTTCATCATATAAGCTTGAGGCAGGCACCAGCTCATAGCCGAAGCCGACCATAGTATCTTTGACGATATGCAATACCGATAGTTTGGCGTTAGGACGATTCTCGACGATACGTTTGGCCTTTTGGGCGACCACATCAGCGTCGGACATCAAGTCGGTGACCAATAAAATATGTTCGTAACTCATGAGCTGCTCCTTGTAACAGATGATTTTTACTATAGCACTACTACTGGCTGCTGTTAAGTAGGCTTTGTTAATTCCATACTATCTTTATGTGTTATTACTTTTATCCCTGTTCTGTCTTGACTTATCGAGCTCTTAGCCCCATCTAGTTTCGTTAGGCAAACTCTTTTTAGCTGCTAAATGCCATTCTATTTAAAGATTACCCAGACATTTTTTATAACGCTGCTATTGTTATGCAAACGAATTTCATAAATATAATCTCACCACTTTTGATTGCTTATCCTGACATACGTTACTAGTTATTGGCTAAATGAGCGATTGACTGGAAAACTCTCAGGATAGTCTATAGGAAAAATTATGACCGACACGTTATCTACTACTGATCTAACTTTGCACTCTGCCTTTGAGCTGATTGAGCATCGCCATATTGAGGCGCTATCGATGGATGTGCTGATCAGTCAGCATGTTAAGACGGGGGCAATGCATTATCACTTAGCGCACCCAAGTGACGAAAATGCTTTTTTGGTGGGCTTTCGCACTCAGCCAATGGATTCAAAAGGTGAAGCGCATATTTTAGAGCATGTGGCTTTGTGTGGCTCTGAGAAGTTCCCCGTCCGTGACCCGTTTTTCTCAATGATTAAACGTTCGCTCAATACTTTTATGAATGCGATGACCGCTGCCGATTGGACCGCATATCCGTATGCTACGCAAAATAAAAATGATTATTTTAACTTGTTGGCAGTTTATCTTGATGCATCATTTTTCCCCAATATTCATCCGCTTGATTTTGCCCAAGAAGGCATTCGCGTCGAGTTAGACGAAAATGATAAGCCGCAGTTTAAAGGTATCGTTTTTAATGAGATGAAAGGCGCGATGAGTGGCGAGATTGACCAGTTGTATCATACGGTCGCCCATCATTTGTTCCCAACGACTACCTATCATTATAATTCGGGCGGCGATCCTGCTGATATTCCTGACTTGACCCATCATGAGCTAGTAGAATTTCATCAAAGCCATTATCACCCATCAAACAGCGTGATTATGAGCTTTGGTAATATTCCCGTCGCTGAAACTCAAGCTAAAATCCATGAAGATGCCTTAATTCAATTTGAAGCAGGCAAAAAACATGTCTCACGTCCAGAAAAGCGTCTGTCTGCACCGATTAGCGCTGTTGACACTTATACTGCTGATGAAGCGGGTCCTGATCAAACCCATCATGTGGTTGCATGGTTATTGCCGTCAATTACCGATCCAAAGCAGCGTTTAGCCTTGCGTTTATTAGAAGGCGTATTAGTTGAGCATGCTGGTTCGCCGCTGCGTGCGTATTTGGACAGCCATCCACTCGGCAAAGCACCAAGCCCGTTATTAGGACTTGATGACAGTCATTATGAAATGGTGTTTTATACTGGATTACGTGGCTCTAATCCTGAGCATGCCGAAGCGGTAGAGCAGGGCATTATTGATTTGCTTAAAGAGGTTGCTAGCAAACCGATTGATGATGAAACTATTGAAACCATCCTGCATCAGATTGAGATAGATCAGCGTCATATCGGCGGGGATAGCATGCCGTATGGTCTAAATCTAATGCTAGAAGGCTTTAGTACCGCGATTCATGATGGCAACCCTATCGATGTTTGGGAAGTTGATGAGCACTTACAATGGCTACGTGAGCAAGTAAAAGATGCGCAGTGGTTACCAAATTTAATCAAGCAGCATTTGCTAGACAATCAGCACCGTGTGCGCGTCACAATGACGCCTGATAGTGAAAAAACAGCCCGTTTGGCAGCAGCTGAGCAGACTCGTCTTGATACCATCGAGATGGATTTGACCGCTGATGATAAAGCTATCTTAAAACAACAAGCGTTAGATTTGGCAGCGCGCCAAGCCGCGCCTGATGACTTAAGTTTGTTGCCAAAAGTCGGTCTGGAAGATGTACCAACCGATATTAGCTTTAAAGAAGGCACGCAAAAGCAGATTAATTTAAGCGGCAAAGACAGCACCTTATTTGAATATGAAGCGGGCACCAATGGCTTGTATTATTATCAAATTATTGTGCCGTTGACCGATGCGATTGGCAATCAGGATACCAGCGAGCTACCCGTTAATGAAGTGATTAATCATCCATTGCTACCGATTTACTTAAGCTTATTATCTGAGCTCGGTACCGATTCGCTAAGCGCTCATGAAATGCAAGCCAAGCAAGCGGCGCATTCATCCGGTGTAACAGCGCGTGTCAGTCAACGTACCAATATCGATGACAGTCAAGCGATTAGCAGCTACTTTGTGGTGGCAACGCGAGCGCTAAATCGTAAGCCTGAAGCAATTGATTTGCTAAAAGAAGTCATGGAGCATAGCGTCTTTAGTGAGCATGACCGTATCAAAGAAATCTTGCAGCAGCGTCAAGCCAGTTGGCAGTCAAATCTTGCCGGTTCAGGTCATTCCTATGCCATGCAAACGGCCAGTCGTGGTATGAGTCGCCAAGCGCAGCTAGAATATGTGCGCAGCGGTCTGCCAGCATTGAACGCGCTAAAAGACTTCTTAAGCCATGCCAGTACTGACGATGCGCAATGGGATAAATTAGCAACCAGTTTGATGGATTTACATCAACGTTTAATCAGCTTGCCTAAGCATGCCGTTATTATCTGTGAAGCAGAGCAAACCGAACGCTTGAGTAATTTGATTGTTGATAGCTGGAAAGACAGTCAAGCGCCAAAGATTGCTGAAAAAATAACAAACTCTGATGCGGGTATTGAGGACAATATCCCAAGCGAGTTTACCGAGTTGCAACTTGATGCGGCATTAAATGGTGAAAATACGGCTGCAATAGAAGAAGTAGCCGTTGAAAACTTGGCGTGGTTGGTTCCAACCAACGTTTATCATAATGCCAGTGCTTATACCGTACCAGCGGCTGATCATCCTGATACAGCAGCCTTAATGGTATTAGCGCCTTATCTACGCAATGGTTATCTGCACAGTGCCATTCGTGAGCGTGGCGGTGCTTATGGTGGCGGCGCGGGCTATGATGCCAACGCTTGCGCCTTTAAGTTCTTTAGCTACCGTGATCCACAGTGCGCGGAGACCTTTGTGCACTTCGATGCCAGTATCGAATGGCTATTGAATGAGCCGCAAACGGATGAGCAATTAGAAGAAGCTATCTTAGGCATTATCTCAGGCATGGATAAGCCGGGTTCTCCAGCAGGGGAGGCGATTAAAGCGTGCTTTGCTGATTTGCATCATCGCGGCGTCGACTGGCAGCGTAAAATGCGTGCGGCAATATTGGCCGTGACAGTTGCTGATTTACAGCGCGTTGCCAAGCAATATCTGCAAGGGCAAAAGCATGTCCGTGCCGTACTTGCGCCTTATGATAAGGAAGCTGCGGTACAAGAGCTTGGCTTTAAAGTATGTAAAATTAAAAGCTAGTAGCGTTTAATTGCTATACAAAAAACCGCTGCTTTCAATATTTATATTGAAAGCGGCGGTTTTTATTGTGGGTAGTATTTTTAAAAGCTGGATTAATAGCGCTTGATTGCTTGATCTTTGCCAATCAACTCTTGATGGATGGGGAAGTCTTCATGGTTATCATATTGCTTACGGTCGGCAAAGTAGCTTTTTAACGTGCGGCGTACGGCTTCAAAGGCAAGCTTATCCCACGGAATATCTTCTTCGGTGAATAAAGCGCAATCAAGACTTTCAGAGCCAATACCATAAGCGCCATCTTTTAGCTCGGTGATATAAATGCTATAGATTTGACCGATATCAGGAATATCGTATAAGCAATATAAGTGCGGGTTGGTAACGACTGCCTCCGCCTCTTCAAAGCTTTCTCGCGCGGCACCTTCTGCCATGGTTTCGCCATTTTCCATAAAGCCTGCGGGCAGCGTCCATAAGCCATATTGTGGCTCAATCGCACGGCGACATAGCAGTACTCTGTTTTTATGCACGACCAGCGAGCCACAAATCACTTTTGGATTTTCATAGTGAATATAATTGCAGTTTGGGCATACCAAACGCGGGATATTATCGGTGGTTGGTATTTTGCGTTCTGCTTCATGACCGCATTGTAGACAATAGCGCATATCAACTGCCTTATATAATAAAAAAGAGGAATAAGAAAAGGTTGTCATTATTTGAAGAATTATAATTCTTGTTTTATAAAATAATATGACTTTAGCCTATCAAGTTTTATTTGAAAATAGCCATTAAGCCTAAGATAACACAAATTCTCATCGCACTGGCAGTGATAATAAAAAGCACACATTTTTGCTAAGCTAATTGTAGCTAGCCTTACGTTTATGAAAGAAGGTATTTTTATGCGTCGCTGTCGGGGCAGCGATTACCGCGCCAGTCCAGTCACAGAAAGTATATGCAGTCGTGTTCAGATTGCGCTAGGCTAGACTGATGTTAAATAATAAATGATGGCTTTACTTTTATACCTTAAAGGATAGCTTTACCAATAACGTGGATAATGGCGACCGCGACCGATATTGTTATAAATGAGAGCAACCACCACCAAGGCGAGCGCACCGACCAGAGTAGGGGTAATTAAAAAATGCCATTTGACGCCGCCGAGCATCACGATTAATGGATTAGAGCCGGCAGGTGGATGCGGTACGCGCAGCAATAGCATCAGAGCAATCGCCGTACCGACCGCCAGTGATAAGCTCCACCATTCGATACCAAACAAGGTCAAAAATGATAGACCAGTAAAAGTGGTGATAAGATGACCGCCGACGATGTTTCTAGGCTGCGCAAAGGGGCTCTCTGGATAAGCAAAAATAAGCAAACAGCTGGCACCAAACGAGCCCAAAATCATGGCGACATTTTGCCAACTGCCTAGTAGCGCCAGTATAGCGGTTGCAAACGTACCGCCAACCCAAGCAAGGGCGATGATGACTAATGGCAATCTTTGCGGGCAATCATCAATCTTGCCCTGCATCTTATTTAATGAAAAAATCTTATCCACGACTATTTCCTAAAAAAATATGATTTTTAAAATGGTTACTTTCGTAGTCAGTATTTATATTTAATGGCTATTTATATTTAACAACATTGATGCTTCATACTGATAAAAATATAGGGCAATAATAATGTTATTCCTCCCGCAGTCTGCACGTTTTGATGAATTTTCAGTCGCTGTGCCCGACTTTATTCGTTATCCCACCATTCGAAAATTGGCAGAACGCGTGCAGCAAGAGACCTTAAATGCCGTCAGCAGTCCGGCGTTGTACGACGGCTCTAACACTTCTCGTAGCGCTCGCATTTTAGATAGCTTATATCAGACACCGATTGCCGATGCCTCGGTATTGGTTGCCATTACCCACGAGCGCCATCCTAAGCTGCTACTAACCCGCCGCGCCGCCCATATGAACAGTCATGCTGGCGAAGTCTCTTGCGTTGGCGGTAAGCATGACGCAGGCGATGGTAATAATGTCGTCACCGCCTTGCGTGAAGCCTGCGAAGAGACGGCGCTACCACCTGATAAAGTCCAGTTGCTTGGTCAATTACCCATTCAAACCTCTAAAAGCGGTATGAGTGTGCGTCCCATTGTGGCGCTGATTGCACCAGATTTATTGCTAGTGCCTGAGCTTGGCGAAATCTCACGTATCTTTTGGGCAGATTTTGAAACCTTGCTGACTCAGCCTACCGTTGAGTATGCGGTAGAATATGCGATGCAAGATCAGACCGCGACCATCCTCACACCCAGCTGGCAGGTTGATGGTGAAACGGTTTGGGGTCTGACAGGACGCGTCATTGCTAGCTTGTTGGAAACGGGCTTTGATCGGCAGCTTGAGTGGTATTACCGCATCGAGAATACGCGTAATTAACCCGCATAACGGTTGAGGTTATCGATTGAAGTATCTAAAGTAGAACCATTCTCTAACCAAAGCGCGTCTTTTGCGGATTTATTATAGTTATTGTAGAGGCGGTTGATAATGGCTTAATATATTCTATTTACTACTAATAATATTCGTTATAGATTTACTTGTTATAGATTTACTTAATGTTGAGCGGTTTTTCTGCTTCTATTATTCTGTATTTATCGTACGTTATTTATAATAATCATCATTTTTCTTCAGCCACCAGTTCATATTATCTTGGCGTTTGGCGCGGAAGGCTTCCAATTTTTCAGCCACCGTTTGATTGTGCTGGCGTGCCGTATCGAGCGCAAAAAGAATCGGCACCGAAGATAAGACGCCAAAGCGGATTTTAGATTTTGGCAAATCTAGGCCATCGCCGATATCATCACCGACCAAGGTACGGGTCACGCTGGCATTGACCATCTCAACGAAACGTCCACGGCGATTGTCCTCACCCATCAGCTGCCGCGGCAAATCGTGTAGCGCTTTGGCTAGCGGCTGACCCATTTTAAAATCAAGCTGCTGAATCGATAAATAGGTATAGAGCCATTCCCAACAAGCGGCTTCATCTTTTGGTAAGCGCTGTAAATCAACGCCCATCCAGTAGCTAGCAAGATTCCATAGATGCAGGATACCTTCGGCTTCCTCAGTGCTAATACGGGCGCCAAGCAGCCGTAACCCGCGCATAATCAATAATGAAAACTGTAAGTGGGTGGCAATCATATCGGTTTGATTGATAGGAATACCCCAGTAGTCTGTGTTCCAACTGCCATCTGGATTATGGTGTTGGTCGGCATTGGTTATGATGCCTTTAGCTGCATTGCCTTTACCTTTGAGCAAGTTTTGCCGCACTATAGTGTGAATTTGCCGCACCTTGATAGACTGCCGCCAGCCTTCTGAGCCAATCGCCAATACTTGCTCAATAGGTTGGCGGTTATTGTGCGTACTGATATTTGGCTTATGTAATGGCGGGTGTTCAGAGACGGCTAGGATATACGCATAAGTACGCATCAAACGCGGTAGGGCATCGTGCATCAATGCGCCCGTTTGAATGAGCGGCAGGGAGAGGGCGGGAATACTATAGCCTGCCATTAGCGCGACATTACGCAATAGCCAAATCAGCATCAGCGGGTAACGTCGATAAGCAACCGCACCGATTTGTGCAAGCTTGGGGTCAAACCAAGTAGGATGGCTGCTAAATTGCTCGGTTAAGGCGTTAAATGCAGGGTTATTTGTGAGATTAGCATCGAATTTACTGCTATTGCTATTGCTACTGTCGCTGATAATAAGTTGCTGTAAAGGCTTGGCAAAACGAATGCCATCAGCGGCTAAAGCATCTGCCATTGGATCACCGATATCGTAGCCAGCAACTATTTCTTCCAACAAATCTTGCGAGATAACAAAGTCTTTTGGCAATAAATAACGCTTGATACGCTTTAAGACTTGCAAGTCACTATGGTCGTCAATCGCCGTCGTGCGCCCATGACGCTGATAAGAGGGATGCGCGTATTGAGGGTCAGGCACTTGACGGATGTTAGTATCTTGCCGAGTACTGGCAACATTTTTTTTAGCGATATTGATGGGATCCATATTTATTAGCTACTCTATATCGTCTGCTTTTATGAACTAATGGTAAGCGCATTGGGCGATGCTGCTTTAAGTAACTTAGTTGTATTGAGCAACTTCATTACAAAGTCGCTCAATTAATGATTACGAATGATGGGTTAAATCCACCGAGGTATTATTAACATCGTCTTTTAGAGTGGCTTTTAGCATCAGATAACCAGCAATACCAGAAACGATTGAACCCATAATGATACCTAAACGCTCATCAAATAATGGCGTCGCGCCGCCAAAGGCCAGACCACCAATAAATAAGCTCATGGTAAAGCCAACGCCGCAAAGTAACGCTGCGCCGTAGATTTGCTTAAAGGTCATACCTTTTGGCATGGTAGAAATACCCAGTTTGAAAATTAGCCAGCACATGAGCATCACACCTACTTGCTTACCAATAAACAGTCCGGCAGCAATACCCAGTGGCACCGAATGAAACAGCTCGGCAAAACCCGCGCCCTTGAGTGAGATACCCGCATTGGCAAAAGCAAATAATGGCAGAATCCCGTAAGACACAGTGTTTTGCAAGTCGTGCTCAAGTTCTTCAAGTGGAGAGTGTTCAGGGTCAGTACGGTCAAATAATGGAATAAATAAAGCGAGTACCACCCCAGCCAAGGTTGCGTGAATGCCAGATTTGAGCACGGCAATCCACATAATGACCCCAATCAGTATGTAAGGGGTGATGCTGGTAACGTTACGGCGATTGAGTAGATATAAGAACGGTAAACAAAGAGCAGCAATAGCGAGCGAGCCGAGCGATAAGTCACTGGTATAAAATAAGGCGATGATTAAAATAGCGCCGATATCATCGAAAATAGCAATAGATACCAAAAAGACTTTTAATGAATTTGGCACGCGATTGCCAAGTAGGCTTAAAATGCCAAGGGCAAAGGCAATATCGGTCGCCGCAGGAATCGCCCAACCTTTCCAAAATTCAGGCTCATTATAGTTAAAGAGCAAGTAGACGATAGCGGGCATAATCATGCCGCCCAACGCCGCGCCAGCTGGTAAGATAATTTGCTTGACGTTGGAGAGCTCGCCGATGAGCACTTCACGCTTGAGCTCAAGACCAACTAAGAAAAAGAACACTGCCATCAGACCATCGTTGATCCAATGATGGGCGTCCTTTGCAATCGCAAAGCTGCCTATTTGAATGACAACGGGCGCATGAATAAAGGATTCATACCAAGCATTCAGAGGAGTATTGGCAATAATCATTGCCGCGATGGCTGCCAGCGCTAAGACAATGCCGCCTGACGCCTCGAGGTTAAAAAATGCTCTTATTTTTTGTATTGCCATATCATCCTCATTGACTAAATAAAACGTGCTAAATCATTCAAAAACTTCAAGTACCTATTGTTATATCTTTTGATTCGGTCTGCTTCGATTCAATTTGGTCTATTGCTTTGACTAAGCTAAATAAACCTAAGCTTAGTTAAAGCAATAGACCGTCATCAATATTGACATAGATTGATGTAACAAATAGGTGGCTCTAGTTTCTCACAATTTTATTCATATAAACAATTAAATACGTTAACGGTTTTATGCTGCGTCCGTGAAGACTCAACGACTATCAAAGGACAACCTAATAAGACAGCCGATATGACAAATCTAGCAGACTTTACTAGGTTTTTGGTTCTTTTTACGGTTTTATCTTTATAATGAGCGCTTTTACACAAATTTTAACGTCAAGTTTGCTTTTTTTATATCCTAAATTTTCAAGGTTAGTGTCATGGACATATCGCTCTCTATCGAGATTATTTTAATGCTGACAGCTGTTGCCGCGCTAGCAGGTTTCATCGATGCTATCGCTGGCGGCGGTGGTTTATTGACCATTCCCGCCATGCTACTTGCCAATATTCCGCCCGTGCTGACATTAGGAACCAATAAACTGCAAGCGGCATCAGGGGCGCTCGCAGCGTCCATTACGATGATTAGAAAAGGTGTGGTCAAACCAAAGAATATAAAAACGGGGATTATCGCGGCTTTTATCGGTTCTGTTGTTGGCACAATTGCTGTGCAGTTATCGCCGCCTGATTTATTGGAAAAGCTGATTCCATTTTTGATTGCGGCAATTGGTATTTATACTTTATTTGCGCCGAGATTGGGCGAAGTGGAGGCCTCACCGCGCATCTCAGAAAGCAATTGGCAAAAAGTAGTGGCACCCTTGATTGGGTTTTATGATGGTTATATGGGACCGGGTACGGGGATGTTTTTTGCCTTAGGAAATGTGGCGCTGCGTGGTCGCCAAATTATTGAAGCGACGGGCGCGGCAAAAGTGTTGAATTTATCTACCAATATTGGCTCGCTCATTTTCTTTATCTTGGGCGGTAATGTATTATGGAAAGTGGGGTTGGCAATGATGGTTGGGCAGACGATAGGGGCGTATTTTGGCTCACATATGGTCGTTAAAGGTGGCAGCAAACTTATTCGCCCTATGATTGTACTGGTTTGTCTAGCGATGCTAACCAAGTATGTATTGGGTTAATAGTGATGATTATTATGATTATGTTGAGGCTGAAATAGTCTGTTTAAATTAAAAGAGCCGTGTCTATAATCTTCTACAGCTAGAATAAATTTTCTTCGCTTGCTGTGTGCTTCGCACTCCAGAGGCTTCAAAAAACTTATTCCAGCAGTAACGTCCCGTTTTTAAGGTATTTCGTCTATATATTAATGCTAAAAACCTTATTCAAGACAGAAAAAAACCTCAGTTCACAAATTGACCGAGGTTTTTTTATTATTAAACTTTCATCTTTGGCTATTTTATATTCACACTAGCCACATTGAAGTTAGCCACTATTAAAACTAGCCACGTTTAATATCGTCGTACTCACTGCCCATAATGCCATCGCTAAAGACTTCAGAGAATTCGCGCTCGCTGTCTGCATCGATATGCCCATCAAACATCTCTTTTGCACCCGCATCAGGATCGTTGTAAATTGCCAAATCCATTTCACCTTCTGATTTTGCAACGATGACTGTAACAGCAGCATCGCCGCTGACGTTGACGGCAGTACGTAACATATCAAGGATACGGTCAACCCCTAAAATCAGACCGATACCTTCAATGGGTAAACCGACTTGGGCAAATACCATGGATAGCATAATCAGACCTACGCCCGGAACACCTGCGGTGCCGATAGAAGCAAGTACTGACATCAAAATAACGGTCAGGTATCCTGTAATGCCTAATTGAATACCATACAGATTGGCGATAAAAATAGTCGCCGTACCTTGCATGATCGCCGTACCATCCATATTAATGGTGGCACCAAATGGAATGGTAAAAGAAGCTACTGAATTACTAACGCCCATACGCTTGGTGACTGTACGTAAGGTAATAGGAATCGTCGCATTTGAGCTTGAAGTACTAAAAGCAAATATTTGCACTTCGCGCATTTTTGCCAAAAAGGTTTTAACCGATAGCCCTGAAGTCAGCTTAAGTATCACCATCATCGTGACAAAAAAGTGAAAGAAGAGTGCACCAACCAATACTGCGACATACCCTAGCAGTGACCAGATAAGGTCTAAGCCCAGCTCAGCCATCGCTTTGGTTAATAGTGCAAAGACGCCATACGGTGCAAGATTCATAATGATCGTCACCATTTTTAAGATAACTTCATTAATCAGCTCTAAGCTTTGTACCAAACCTTTGGCAGGCTTACCCACCATCAAAATACTAATACCGATTAACATCGCAAAAAAGATAATCGATAGCATATCGCCATTTGCCATCGCACTGATAGGGTTAGAAGGGATAATATTAGAGAAAACGTCGATAAGGGGGGGGTGCTGACTCGGCTTCGAATACCGCTTTAGTTTCGATTTGCATGCCTTTACCAATACCAAATAGTGAACCAAGCCCGATAGCCGTAGTAATCGCTAGTGCTGTAGTCACCATATAGATAAAGAATGTTTTGCCACCAATACGTCCTAATAGACGAATATCACCGATACCGCAGACACCGCAGATAAGCGAAATCAAGACCAGCGGTACAACCAGCATTTTGAGCGAGTTTACAAACAGCTTACCAACAATGGCAAAAAAACCATTGGTCACATAGTCGTTAACAAAGCTGCCTTCAGTGTTCAATCCCGAATAGTTTATAAATAAACCCAGTATGATACCCAGCACCATGGCAACAATAATCTTACCCGTCAGTCCCATATTCTTCCACATAACTACGATCCTTGGTTGCCGTAACGCACAGTCATAAATACGATATCTTAAGCCGCATGGGTATCGTTTTTACGCCTGTTTTTATTACGTCTAAAAGTTTTACCTGTCATCGAGGTCAGGTTTTGGGGACAATATAAAAGAATTGTTGGGGGTACTGCAAGAAATATTTATGACTTAGACAATGCGAGCGGATAAATTCACGGTGTTTCAGATTTATTTAGCATTAGAAACTTTTAGATTCAATGGAATAAGATAAGCCGTTCTTACGTATATTTGCGTGTGAATTTGCGTGTAATAGCTGCTTAATAAATTCTCTAAATCAAAAAGTGATAAATAAAAAAGCGAGACTATCCATTGGATAGTCTCGCTTAAGTTGAAAAATAAAATTTATAAAAGCGCCAATTATGAGTCAGTTAAACCTTATCATTTTCGTCACGACGTAAACCGTCCTTCCATTCAGGGTGACTATTTGCTTTTTCTACCTCACTGTCCGTTATGTCTGTCATTACCGTCACCGTTTTACCTAAACTATTCTCTGCTGTGGCACTATTTGGATCGGTCTTGTTAAGGCTATGGTTGTGACCCATGCGTTCGCTTAAATGCGATTCTGCATCACGGTGACGCGGGTCGAGTGCTTGTGCTTCAGGGTCTGATTCTGCAAAATCGGTTTGTGCCTGAACTTCTTTTACCGTGTCTTGCTCGCTGACCATTTTGACATCGCCATCGCTCTCATAACCATGGTCAGGATTGGCATCACCGGTTGCTTCTTGTTTATCATCTGCTGCAGGCTCAAGGTTATCAGTCATTGGCTCAGCTGTTTGCGCAGTATTATCAGCTGCGATGCCGTTTCTTGCTTGTGCATCGTTTTTCAATTGCGCGTAGTCAGTCAGCTTATAGACCGCATTTTCTAAACTGTGCGGATTGTGACGTTCTTGTGCTTTAGAGAGATGCTTATCGAACACATCGGTCAATAACGAGTCATAGCGGATGGCGTTATATTGAATAAGTACTTCAGCTTCTTCTTCAGTAATATCACCGTTTTGGCTGGCATAGACCACGTGATCTTCAAAGGTAAGACCTTCAAAGTTGTCTTTATGCTCCGCCTTTTTAAAATTCTGCCATAAAGGTTCAACGTCAAGCAGCGTTTGATAAGCGTGCTCCATGCGCCCCGTGACATCATCAGGTTCGGTATTGTAATACACCATAGTTTTGAGATAATCACGGAATGGATTGGCTTCAAAGTCGTCCATAAATGTATCGCCCAATTGGCGTTTTAACTCATCGCTGACCGGTGCAAAAATACGACCACTTGGGAAAGTCACAAAGCTGACCACACTCGCCGCCATGCGATTTGGGAAGTTGGTAAATAAAGATAAAAAGGCTTCTTGAATGGTATAAAGGCTATTTTTTAGTGCCACTTCTGCATGCAAGCGTTCGGCTTTTGACTTAGAGCCATATTGATAAAATTGCAAAATTGCTGTACAGATAAATAGATGCGCGTGGATATCCGCTAAGCGTCCAGACAGCATCTCTTTACGTTTTAAGTCACCTGCCAATAAGCCTAAAGACATATCGGCGGTTAGGGCAAAGCCTGCGCTCAAACGATTGATGTCTTTATAATAAGGAAGGGTAAAGCTATCGGCAAAGCTTGGCGCATGGCTGCTGCCGCCGACATAACCTGCGACAAAGGCTTTGGCACCGCGATTAAAGGTATAGCCCAAGTGTTTAAAGAATAAATTATCAAATTGCTTGAGCGCGCCTTCTTTATCATCACTTTGTAGCAGTTGCAGCTCATCAAATAGATAAGGGTGACAACGCATTGCCCCTTGACCAAATATCATCAACGAGCGCGTTAAGATATTGGCACCCTCAACGGTGATAGAGACAGGAATCGCTTGATAAGGAATCGCTAAAAAGTTACGCGGTCCCATTTGTACCGCACGACCACCGACCACATCCATGCCATCATTAATGACTGAACGCATAGTCTCAGTGGCATAGTATTTTGCCATTGCCGTCATCACCGATGGCGTCCCGCCTTGGTTGAGACCGCAGGTGACCAAATGACGAAAGGCCTCGAGCATATAAGTATTACTGGCCATGCGGCTGGTGGCATCTTGCACGCCTTCAAATTTGCCGACAGAGATTTTAAATTGCTCACGTACTTTTGCAAATGCACCAACGGTCAAATAGGTGACTTCACTGGCAGACGTTGATAGCGCTGGCAAGGAGATACCGCGGCCAACGCCCAAACATTCCATCAGCATGCGCCAACCGCGACCAGCATTTTCAACACCGCCGATAATATAATCTAGCGGGATAAAGACGTCTTTACCATCGACCGTACCATTCATAAATGGCGAGCCAATTGGATGGTGACGTGGACCGGTAACAACCCCTTCATGGCTAGCAGGAACGAGCGCACAGGTAATACCGTAATCGGTCTTTTTAGGGTCGCCAAGTAAGCCTTCTGGGTCATGCATCTTAAAGGCTAAACCAACGACGGTGGCGATAGGGGCTAGAGTAATCCAGCGCTTAGAGAAATTCATGCGTAGACCGAGTACTTGCTCGCCTTCATGCATACCATAGCAAACCACACCGGTATCAGGAATAGCACCAGCATCAGAGCCAGCTTCAGGACCGGTCAAACCAAAGCATGGGATTTCCTCACCTCTAGCCAAACCCGGTAACCAGCGCTGCTTTTGCTCCTCTGTTCCGTAGTGCATCAATAGCTCACCAGGACCGAGCGAGTTCGGTACCATACAAGTCACTGCGGCAGTCGGCGAGCGCGACGCAATCTTACTCATGACACGACTTTGGGCATACGAGCTAAATTCCAGTCCGCCATATTCTTTAGGGATGATTAAACCCAAAAAGCCATTGGCTTTAATAAAGCGCCACGCCTCTGGTGACAGCTCTTTATCTTCATGATGGATTTGCCATTCATCGAGCATGGCACATAACACTTCTACTTCATTATCAATAAAGCTTTGCTCTTCTTCTGATAGTTCAGGATAGGGGTATTTGGCAAAGGTGTCCCAATCTGGCGCGCCCATAAACAGCTCTTTTTCCCACCAGCTGGTACCGGCATCGAGTGCTTCACGTTCGGTATCGCTCATGCTTGGCATGGCACCGCCCAAGGCTTTATATACAGGCTTGGTAATCAATGACTGACGCAGCGGAGTAAATAACAATACTAGGCATAAGAGCGCGATTGGTATGCCTAAGATGAGCGACCATGGACTGATAAATGCGGTGACGAGGACGGTAACAAGGGCCACGACACTGCCAGTGACACGCGATAAGGATAATAAAAAGATGGCCAAGACCACGGCTAACTGAATGATTATTGCTAAAATAAATAAGCCAATGCCCATGACTGTCTCCTTTATAACGCTGAATGCACAAGCGTAAAATTTAAATGAATAAAAAATGATGGAATAACTCTAATTGTTGTTTTATTTTTCCATCAGGGGTGTTGTGCTTTATTTATAACAGTTTATTAAAATTAATAAGCGCAAACCTACTATTAAATAAATCTATCAATAGTAGATTTGCCAATAAATAGTAAGTATACCGATAACTGTCACAGCAAAAATAAAGTTAACTACTAATATGAAACAGTTGTTTATAAGTATCAAGAGCCAAAATGCTACGCTATGTCGATAATATGTATCAAGATTTGCTTATATAATCAGCGGCTATCGAGCTTTAGCCAAAAGGTGGCAAGCAGCTCTCGGCATATGAGAGCGTTTCATTGCGTCCGACGATGATATGGTCAACCAATGACAAATCTATTAAGTCACAAGCCTTTTTTAGCTCGTAAGTTAATAAGTTATCTGCTGTTGAAGGGGTCGCATTGGTATGCGGGTGGTTATGAGCGACGATAAGTTGACTGGCGGCGTAGCTCAACGCATGCCGTAAGACGTGTTTGATGCAGACCGAACAAGAGGAAATCCCGCCAGTAAACAAGATCTCAAAATTGATTAGATTTAACGCATTGTCCAGACACAGTACGGCAAAGACTTCACGGTGCTCACCGCGCAGCTGGGTACTAATATAGTCTTTGACCATTTGCGAGCGCCCAAGGGCATGACCAGTTTTAAGCTGACTGTCTAAGTAGCGCGTGCCCATCTCAAGCGATGCCAGTATTTGCGCATATTTAGCGGGACCAATACCGTGACAAGCAAGTACCGTCTCTTGTGGCGCGGCCAACAGCTCTGCTAGGCTACCAAACTGCTCTATCAAATGGCGGGCGAGTTCAATGGCGGATTGAGACTGGGTGCCCGTCCGCAGGAATATCGCTAATATCTCAGCATCAGATAAATGGGCGGCGCCAAACTTCAGCAGTTTTTCACGCGGTCTATCATCTTCATGCCAGTCTTTAATTGCCATTGTTCCTCCTTGAGCAGGGCTAGGTGCCAGATAAGTGAGATAAATCCACAAAACTTCCCCTAACTTATCGCATAATTGTTACTATAAGCGCAATTTTTATCTTTCATTTTTTTACTGATGCCATGCTTATGTCAAATATTGTCCTTGCTGTCACCGGCGGTATCGCCGCTTATAAATCTGCTATATTCGCCCGCTTATTAATCAAGGCAGGCTTTGATGTGCGCGTCATTATGACCACAGGCGCCCAAGCTTTTATCACGCCACTTACCTTGCAAGCCTTGACTGGAAATGAGGTGCATATCTCATTGTTAGATGAGCAAGCAGAAGCGGGAATGGGGCATATTGAGCTTGCTAAATGGGCAGATTTAATTGTCATTGCACCTGCCTCAGCCAATACTCTGGCACGGCTTGCGATGGGTATGGCAGATGATTTATTGACCACTGTCTGCTTGGCGACGACTGCTCCCGTTATCATTGCGCCAGCGATGAATCAGCAAATGTGGGCGCATCCGGCGGTGAATCTCAATGTGCAAACCCTGCGCGATATGAATTATCAAATTATCCAACCAGCCAGCGGTGAGCAGGCGTGCGGTGATGTCGGCGCAGGGCGTTTACCTGAGCCTGAAGAGTTGTTAGCTGAAGTGCTGCTATTTAATGCTATGCAAACCACGCCGCAATTATTGGCAGGTAAACGCGTGGTGATTACCGCAGGACCAACAGTAGAAGCTATCGATCCGGTGCGCTATTTGTCTAATCACTCTACTGGCAAAATGGGCTTTGCTTTAGCACGTGCTTGTGTTGCCGCTGGTGCAGACGTTATTTTGATTGCTGGTGGCAAAGTTGCCCTGCCAACACCGCTCAATGTCACGCGCATTGACGTCCTATCAGCCAAAGACATGCTGATAGCAGCGCAACAATGTGTCGATGGTACGCATAGTGCGCTACAGTATTTGCCTGAAGAGGACGATGAGCATTCTCATGAACACAGCCATGACCATGCTCATCACCATGGCGACTGTGATTGCGGTGAAGAACATCAACATGAAAATGCTGAGATTATCAATGATAGCAGCTTAAAGGTTGCTGATATCTTTATTGCCACCGCAGCGGTCGCCGATTATCGTACTGAAGAAGCGGCACCGCAAAAAATCAAAAAGACCCAAGATGCAATGACCCTGAGCTTGGTTAAAAACCCTGATATTTTAGCGACGATTTCACTTGCCCATCCAGAGCTGTTTGTCGTTGGTTTTGCGGCAGAAACGCAAGATGTCGAGCACTATGCACGTGGCAAACTGCTATCTAAAGATTTAGATTTAATCGCTTGTAATGATGTCTCACGCGCAGATATTGGTTTTGCCAGTGATGATAATGCCATGCAAGTATTTTTCTCAGAGCGTTATGAGCACGATAGCATAATCCTGGAGAAGGCGAGCAAAGATGAGATTGCCGAGCAGTTGGCGACTATTATTGGTGAGACCATTTGGCAACGTCATCAATCATAACCAATCATAAGAAACCGCCTAGTTATGCTGATTGCACTATTGTCAATATCAGTCGTCAATATCGCTATTAGGTTGTAAGTTCTATGACAAATATGGCAAATATTGTGGATAGCGATAGTACCCAAACATTATTACTGTTTGCAATTTTCGCGCTAGCATCATTGCTGCATGGTATCAGCGGGCTGGGTGTAACGTTAGTAACCACCACCGCGCTTGCCAGCATCTATCCTTTACCGCACGCTATTGTCTTGGTGATTTTTCCCTCATTATTACTCAATGCCATGACTTGGTTGGCGGGTGGCGGGCGCACGATTTGGCAAAATTTTATCTATTACGGCAGGCGCTATTGGTTGCTTGCGTTAACCAGTTTGCTCGGTAGTATGCTTGGTGCCAAGCTACTGCTATGGATCGATAGTGCTTATATTTTGTTGATATTGGCAGCAGTTATTGGTTTTTATGTCGTCAGTAGCTTGCTCGATAAGCAAATCCGTCTGCCCAATACCAAGCCTGTACTGATTATCGTTGGACTTAGTGCTGGTATTATTGGCGGTGCGACCAATGCCATGTCGACCATATTAATGATGTATTTGTTGTCCGCAAGCGATGATAAAAACACCATCGCTAAAGTCGGCAATATGTGTTATTTCTTGGGAAAGGTTGCGCAAATTATTGTCTTGCGTGAACCTATCATGGCACTCAGTAGTGGTGAATGGCAGCTGATTACTCTACTGAGTGTATTGTCTATCGCTGCGCTGTTAGTTGGTATTCGCTTGCGTCGCTATTTACCACAGGCACGCTTTCGTCAGCTTATCTTATTGATTCTCACCGTGCTAGGTATTCGTGTCGGCTGGCAGGGAATAACGACATTGCTATAAACTGAGCAATTAAATAAATTTACCGATTGAACAAATTTAACAGTATGGTAGCAACGATACTGATTATTATCATGGTTACGACTGGAAAGTAAACTCGCGTATTGCCTGAGGTTTGTTTAATATCGCCTGGCATATTACCTATCCACGAAAACGCATTTGGAAACAGCAGCCAAATAACGCCGATAATAACCAGCAAAATTCCTACACTTATTAATATTTTTGCCATCTACCACCTCACTAACCTTTTTATGTTATTTTTTCTTATCTTTCATTTCGCTACACGCTACTCATTCAATTCTGTAAAAAATATCTGCTGTGCCAAGCGAAAAGTATTACAGTGCGCTTCAACCACGTCTTCGATATCTTCTGAATAGCCGCCGCCCATGACGATAGCAATGGGAATATTGGCCGCTTTAGCTTGTTGCAAGACATACTCATCACGCGCCTTACAACCCTTTAGCGTCAGACTAAGTTTGCCCAATTTATCAGTTGCTAACACATCGACTGCAGATTGGTAAAATATCATATCTGGCGCAAATTCATTGATTAAACGCGGCAGCGTATCCTCTAATATCTGTAAATATTCTGCATCACCCGTATCGTTATCCAGCTCGATATCTAAGTCTGATACTTGTTTACGAAACGGATAATTCTTAGCGCCATGCATACTAAACACAAAAACGCGCGGCTCATCCGCCATGATACTGGCGTTGCCGTTACCTTGATGCACATCTAAATCCACTATCAATATTCTATGTGCCTGTCCACGATTTAATAATAAATTGCTGGCAATACAAACATCATTAAAAACACAAAATCCCTCGCCATGATCGGCAAAAGCATGATGAGTGCCGCCCGCGATATTCATCGCCACGCCATATTGCTGCGCGAATAACGCACATTCATAAGTGGCATGGGCAATATAACGACCACGCTCTACCAATTCTGGTGTCATCTCAAAGCCAATGGCGCGCGCTTCTTTCCGTGGTAAGGTCTGGGTCTTAAGCTGCCGCCAATAGTCCGCTGTATGCGTGGTTAAAATTTCCTCTTCACTTAGACGCTTTGGGGCAAAAAAATTATCGCTAGTGATAGTACCTTGAGCCAATAAGCGCTCAGGAATCATAGTGTATTTTTTCATGGGAAAGCGATGTTTTTCAGGTACGGAATAACGAAAAATATCAGAGTAGGCAATTTTTAGCATAATATTGAAGCATGTCTTTTTAAAAGTGATTTAAGGATAGAAGGATAGAGAGGTTTAAGTATTCTGAAAGTAGGGTATTGGTGAGAAAATGTAAGAGCGACAAATATCTAGCTTGCGCAATGTATTACTGAACAAACTGCGTGGGTAAGAAAAAGGTTCGCGCATCCTCTTGCTGATGTAGCGTCATCAGTAAGTCTGGCAATTCTGCAGCAGGGTTTTGATTATTGACCAAGTCACTAAATATCTCGTAAGTCACCGTGGTCATCGCAATCACGCTTTGTAGTAAATGTTCAATGGTGTTTTCATCCATACCGACCGCTTCGACATCAATGGCGTTTTTGTAGCGTATCTCGCCATCATTGATGTCCATTTCAAGATTACCAATCAGCATGTCGTAATTGATTTGGGTAATCAGTAACATCGCAGCGCTTTGATGGCTTTCGGGTATTAAGAACGGCAAAATACCATAGACTGCCAGTAGGTTGTTGTGTTCTTGCACGCGAAATAGGTAGCCGCAGTCGAGCTTTTTATTGCGCATTCTTAAAGACAAATAGTGTGATTGCTGGCTGTCATTATTGTTATTGTCGCTGTCACTGCTTTTTGGTCGATAATGGTTATAATGCCATTGTTGCTCGTCGAAATACTGCTTAAGATAATTGATAATGGGGGTGTCATTCAGCTCATTTTGTTTCGCCATATTGTCAATGTCATTATCAAAATAATCGTTAGTATCAGCGCTGCTATCTAACCGACTATCAAGATTACTACTAAGGCTGCTATAAATGACGTCATCGAAACGGTTATCAAAGTTGCGGTTTAGGTTATGATTTAAGTCAGGGATAGAGCCGCTAACATCCGTATCATCGTGGTTATTATCCTTACTGTCTTTAGAATAATTTTCTACACTATCACTCTCATTTCCTGAAGGATGAGGGTTGTTTTTATCCTGTTTTGTTAGATTTAAATCTGAACCCAAACCTAAGTCGTTAGCTATCTTCATATCATCAATAGCAGCCTGTTCAGCTGATACATTAAGCAGCTGTTTTATTCTTTGCCATAAGCTGAGTTTATAAGATTGGCTCATAGATAGTAGGCTAGCTAATAAAGGGTGGAAGTTTAAAAACTAAATAATAAACCGTACGCTAAAAAAATTAATCTGTGCTAAATACCAATCCTGCTTTAATACTCGGCTGGGCATAAAACGCTTGCAGCATCTCTGTTATATGCGCCGTAACCCATGAGCTTTCAAGGGCCTCAGTGACAACAGGTAGTAGGGCTGTACTCAATTGCGTTATTGCCTGCTCATCAATATGTAAACTTGCTGCTATATTGGCCATGCTATCGTCGTGATGGTTGGTATACCACGTATCGACACCCGCTGCTACAAGGCTATGCAAGTAAGGTGATAGGCGCAAACGGTTATAGCTTTGCTGGATGCTGTTTTCAATATGCTCAATGCTGCTATCGTCAGGCTCATCACGTAAATAGGTCTGGATTTCGCTAATCGGCTTATCTTTGATACGCCCCCAACCCGTAACCAATAAACGCGCAACCTCTTCATTGGATAAATGCGCTTGGGCATTGGCTTCTGCTTTATGCGCTAAATCTTTAATATTGCGATGTAGGTACGTCTGCAGTTTTTCATCAAGATTGCGATTGGTCGCTTTTTCAAACGAGCTGCGTCCAAATTTCATGAGCTTACCGGCTGCCCCTGCTTTATCTAGCGTAGACTCCATAAAATCATTGATAGCGTGATAGAGTGTTTGGGTCAACAAATCTGCAAAGGTTTCATTGCCGACCAGCGTATGAACCAAGATATTACGCTGCTCTTCATGACTACCCACGTAGCTGGCTAAAAGCTCAACTTGGGTATCATCGACCAATTCTGATAAAGGCACATTATCATTAACCGGATGATAAATAATAGCATGCAAAATATCGCGAATATCGCTGCGAATTACTTCGCTAACCGGCTGCTTAAGAAGCCAGTCATTAATAAGATGCTGCAAATCATCGCTACTGATATATTTACTCAGTGGCTGCTCGCCAAACCACTGCCAAGCTTGCATCGATAGCGGCTGCGCTTGCGAGTGCAGCCTTTGCTGCATAAAGGCAACTTGTGCCTCGATTAAGCTGTTTATAGTTAGCATGGGCGTGTCTGATTTTTGAGCCAAGTTTTGATTCGGTTTTTGAATATCTTTTGAAGTCTGCATAGGTTTTGAGGTCATAGTAATCGACAATTTGTTATACTGTGTGGTTGTGGTAAGCATGAAGTATTATGCCATGAACCTCATCTGTGTTTGTGATGAATATTGCCTGCTGCTTAATAAATAATGAGAGGTTTGGATGACAGCTCTGAATACAGCTTTACTTGCGCTCGATGAGCTGACGGTTCAGCGTGGTGAAATTCCTTTATGTGAAGGGGTGACACTCAATTTGGCTGCCGGAAGTATCTGTCACTTAGTTGGTGCTAATGGTACGGGTAAAACGACACTACTGATGCAGCTGGCTGGATTATTGCCAGTGCTGAGCGGTGAGGTTGTTTATCAAGGAGCGGTAAGCTTACCCGTGCAGCCTTTATATGTATCGCACCAGTTAGGCATTCATCCAAATCTTACCGTCGCCCAAAATCTTACCTTTTTGCTCAATTTATATGGCATTAGCCCAAGTATAGCTGATGTTGATGACGCTCTCACGTGGGTAGGATTGCAGGGTTTTGAAACCATTAGCTCAAGCCATTTATCTGCCGGTCAAACACGGCGTATTACCCTTGCACGCTTATATTTACTAACGCCTGAAGTTACCCCTTTATGGTTGCTTGATGAGCCTTTTACCGCGCTTGATGTCGATATGGTGGCGCGCATGGAAGACAGATTGCGCGAGTTTGCTACGGCTGGCGGTGCGATATTAATGACCAGTCATCAGGCCGTCGGCGTTGCCAATCAAGTGCTCGATTTGTCCGATTATATGGTGTAAATACTATCAATATAAGTGCCATAAGCATCAATCTAACTGCAACAAGCATCAATCTAACTGCAACAAGCATCAATATAAGTGCGACAAGCATTAGTGGAAGAGCGAATAGATGATAGACATAGATACTCCAGTACAAATAGAGAATACAAGCTCAAATGCTAACACTTCAAGTGCTAGTGCAGCTGCTGTGCGCGGTATCAGCTTTATGCAGCTATGGCAGCGAGAATGGCAGGTCAAGCAGCAAGGAGCAGTACAGTGGTTATATCCTTTGGTACTGTTTTTAGTGATTATTACCTTGTTTCCGCTAGCCGTTGGTAGTGAGCCTGCTTTATTACAACGCCTTGGGGTGTCTGCAGTTTGGATCGCAGCTCTGTTGTCACTGGTAATGGGCGTTGATGGTTTGTTTAAGCCTGCCCTTGATAATGGCACCTTAGCACAATTGGTCGTCGCTAAAGCGTCGCTGCCATTATGGGTGCTAATTCGTTTGGTTATCCATTGGATTTTTAGTAGCGGCATTGTGGCGGCATTAAGTTTGCTCGCCGTGCCTTTATTTCAGCTTAGCTGGTTTGAGGCGTGGATATTGATGGCATCTATTATCACTGGCAGTCCGATGCTACTTATGCTGTCAGCGGTTGCCAGTAGTCTGACGCTATCGCTAAAAAATGGCGCGGTGTTGGTGCCTTTGATTGCCTTGCCGATGCAGTTACCCGTATTGATTTTTGCTACTGGTGCGGTTGATTTATTTGCCACTGGTCTTAACGGCTTGCCGATTTTGGCTTTATTATTGGCGGGTAGTATTATTTCCGTGTTGGTAATGCCATGGGTGATTGCCTTGACCTTAAAAATGGCATGGCTGAATTAGAAGCACATGTTGGCATGTCATTCTTTTTCTTATTAAAACCCTTTATATTAACAGCATGGTGAAAACTGGCAACTTTGCTATAATAGTCTATTAAACAAACAGTCACGTGTAGATTCTATCCAGCGTTTAACGCCAGCAGGTTAGCGGGTAGTCGTATGAATCATGCGTTTTACTCGATAATCACTAGCTGCGTAATAGGTTTATTCCCATGCCCAACCTGAATAATGTCTCATCTCCTAGCCTGTGGCAACGTATCTGGCAAGTTTTCTTGACCACGGTGGGTACCAAGGAGTTCTTTCGTATCTTTTCGCCTTGGGTCAAGTGGTTAGCGATATTAGCCGGTTTCTGTCTGATCGTAGGTAGCGTTTGGGGCTTAGCATTTGCGCCGCCTGATTATCTGCAAGGTAACAGCTATCGCATCATCTTTATCCATGTACCGGCAGCCAGTCTGGCTATCTCCATTTATTTTGCTTTAGCCGTGCTGGGCGTAATTTATCTGGTATGGAAAATTAAGACAGCGAGCCTTGTAGCACAAGCGCTTGCTCCGATAGGGTTTTTGCTCTGTGTTATTAGCCTGCTGACGGGTTCTATTTGGGCAAAGCCTACGTGGGGCACTTATTGGGTTTGGGATGCGCGGCTGACTTCGATGCTGATTTTGGCGTTTTTATATGCCGGTGTAATGGCGCTATTTGCAGCCTTTGAGCATACAGCGAATCGCGGTAAAGCGGCTGCTATTTTGTCTATCGTTGGCGCAGTCAACTTGCCCATTATCAAGTACTCAGTACAGTGGTGGAATACTTTGCACCAAGGCTCAACCTTTACGCTGACTGCGGCACCAAAAATGTCGGCGGATATGTGGATGCCACTACTATTGATGATTATTGGCAGTTATTTACTGGTCGCGACATTAGCCATTTATCGTACCAATACGCTGATTTTATATCGCGATCAAGGTAAAGCGTGGGTAAAAGAATACATTCGCGGACAAACTAAATAATGGCTAGGAAAATATGATGCAGCCTTACTTTTATAGCGTCTCTGAGTTTATTGCCATGGGTGAGCATGGCGTTTTTGTCTGGTCATGCTGGGCAATTACGGTCGGCATGATGTTGGTTTTTATTATCTATAGCCGTCGTCAAAGACAAACGCTTATTAAGCAGCTAACGATTCAGCAAGCGCGTCAGGCACAGCGCGCTGCTAAAGCACCTAACCCTGCGACCAAACAATCTTCTTAAAAAAATTATTGTTAGTATTGGCTTCTTAGCTTATAAAATGATAATGACTCGCGGCCAAATATATCACCTTATCAGTAGTCAGAGGGCTTATTGATTTGGGTAAAAAATGCTACCATATAGGTATTAGAAAAGTACGGTTGGACAGGCCTGTTATCCAGTCAGTCTGATATGAATTTCTTTAATATTTTCTGTTTTGCAGACGCGCAGTTTGTAAAGCAGCGACTCATCAATGAGGTAGTAGTATGAACGCAGTTCGTCGCAAAAAACTGATGTGGGTTATGTTTACGCTTGCAGGGGCGGCGATTGCCGTGGTGTTGGTAATTTATGCCATTGGGCAACAGACCGATTACTACTTTGACGCTACTGCCATTGCGAAGGGTGAAGCGCCGCAGGACAAGCGTATCCGTGCTGGCGGTATGGTGGTTGCTGGTAGTGTCCAACGTGCGCCAAATGACCCGTTAAGTATTGAATTTGCTATCACCGACTTTCAGTCCACAGTGCCAGTTACTTATCAAGGTATCTTGCCAGATTTGTTCGCTGAAAACTCAGGGGTGGTTGCAACCGGCAAAATGCAAGGCGATACCTTTGTCGCAGGTGAAGTATTGGCTAAGCATGATGAAAATTATATGCCACCAGAAGTTGCCAAATCGATGAAAGAAAACAATCGTAGCAGCGCGGTCCCTTCTTCTGAGCAATATAACCCCGCTGAAAAAGTTCATAAGACCAATACTTTGCAGCAGTAATAGCGCTGGCAATAATAATTATCAATAGTTATCGTAAAAAGCGTCAAATATAAAAAAGCCAGTGACTTTTATCACTGGCTTTTTTGTTTCTAGTATTTAAATAAGTATGATTTATTAATCATCCCATTCTGGTGAATAATCCGGATGCTTAATTTTACGCCCGTCACTACGCGCTAAGCTGCCAATTTTCTCAATTTCATCCGCACTGAGCGTTACCTTAACAGCATCTAAGTTGCCTTGTAAGTGCTCAGGATTAGAGGTTTTTGGAATCGCAATACGCTGCTTATCAGATAAAATCCACGCCAGCGATACTTGCGCTGGAGTGATACCATGTTTATCAGCGATTTCCTTAATCACTTCATTATCAAACACATCACCGCGGGCAAGTGGCGAATACGCTTCCAATAAAATATGGTGATTATTTAAAAAGGTCTGCAACGTTTTTTGCTTAATAAAAGGGTGAAACTCCACCTGATTGACTGCAATAGGCACATCAGCATAGCGCTTGGCTTCGATAATATTAGCAATATTAAAGTTAGACACCCCGATATTGCGGGTCAGCCCTTGTTTCTGTAGCTCACAAAGCGCTGGTATAGTCTCAGATAACGGCACACGATCATCGGGCCAATGTAGCAGCAGTAAGTCAACATAATCGGTATCTAAGTTTGCTAACGAACGCTTTGCAGCAGCAATAAGTTTTTCTGGCTCAAACTTCATGTCATCAGGAAATATTTTGGTCGTTAAAAAGAACTTATCGCGAGCGACCCCTGATTGCTTAATGCCTTTTCCCACCTCTTTTTCATTATCATAAGCTTGGGCGGTATCAATATGCTCATAGCCCATTTTTAGTCCTTGGCTGACGACATCGATACAGTCTTGACCGGTTGATTGCCACGTACCCAGTCCTAGTACCGGAATGTTGGCTTGTCCAGCGCTGCGAATATTATAAGTTTTAGAACGCATATTATTATCCTTGTTGTTTTTGTGATTTATTAATAGCTCTTATATTTATTAATAGAGAATTCAAGCAGAAATATGATGTTCTCAATCTTTATTAAGCTTAGCCACTATAAAAAGAAAATACGTTGATTGAAAGAGCAGGTGACGCTTTCCTACAAACCACAAACAGGCTGTAACGTCATTTTATAGTTATTAAAGCCGCTAATAGGTCATTCGAGTGTGTTGCCAAAAATAGGCATTGCTGAAATTACAAAACCTTACTATAGTAAGGGGTATATATAAAAGCGGTGTAATGCTAGAGTATAACCAAACAAATGACAAATTTATTTATCCATAAAAAGTTATCTATTTACAGATATATAGATTCTTATTGACGCAGCTATCAATAAAGTAATGGTTAACAAGCTAACGATTAACAACATAACGATGAACAAAGCCAAGTTGCACAATCTTCTAGCAACTTCATTCAATTAGGAGAGGATGTGTCCAATCTTTCAAAGGCAAGTACTGTACAAGACAGTCATTTAAAGAACGGTGCAGACAGTCAACATCAAAACCCTATTTCGTGGTTTATCTTTGGTTTGATGGCAAGCGTGACCTTTATTGGTATTCTCTCAGAGCTGATGCCATCTGGTATTTTGCCGCAAATGACCGCTGGCTTAGGTATTGAGCAGACTCGGGTAGGGTTTTTGGTCGGTATATACGCGCTGGCATCAGCGATTTTTGCCATTCCGCTTATTAGTATGACGTTGTGGGTCAATCGAAAAATTCTTTTGATGGTTTTATTGGCAGGCTTTGCCATTTCTAATATCGTCGTCGGTCTTACCTCATCTTATGCGCTTATCGTCACCATGCGTATCATTGGCGGTATTTGTGCAGGGATTATGTGGCCGATGATTGCCGCCTATGGGACGGCATTGGTGCCAGAAAACCTACATGGCAAAGCTATCACTATCATTATGGCGGGCAATACCTTTGGGGTAAGTCTGGGTCTACCGATTATGACCTATATTGGCACCCAAGTTGGCTGGCGTACCTCATTTATCGTACTGGGTGTATTGGGTGCGGTGATTGCACTGCTGGCTATGAAGTTTTTGCCATCGGTGCAAGGCGAAAAGCTGACCCAAAGTAACTCGCCAATAGCGGTGCTCAAAATACCTGGCGTCTGGATTGTTTTAGCACTTACTTTTTTAGCAGTCGTAGCCCATTACAGCACCTACACCTATATCACGCTATTGGTCGAAACCATTAAGTTCGTTGGCGGTATCAGCTTAGCGCTATTTATCTTTGGGATAGGTTCGGTCATCTCGGTCATCTTATCGGCCAAGATTATTGACACCCATTTACGCGGTTTAATCGTTGGGATGTTAGCTTGCGGCGTGGTTGCCATGCTGTTATTTGTCTTCTTTAGAGGGACAAATGGTTTTGCGCATTTGGCTTTTTTACTGTGGGGACTGGCGTTCGGACCTCTGGTAACTATGTTTCAAACGGCTGTTAGCCATCAGGTGACGGAAGCAAAAGCGGTCGCGACCTCGGTACAATCGAGCGTATTTAACTTTTCAATTATGATTGCCACATGGCTTGCCGGTTTGATTTTGGTGCATATGCCAAAAACAGGTGTCTTGGGTATCCTCTACCTGTCTATTCTGTGTTTCGTACCTGCCATTATTATTACGATAATCTCTAAAAAAACCCTAGATGCACCTGCTGTCTAATAGCACTTAATAACTCAGCTTTAATCAACAATTTTAAATAACTAACTTTTAGCAATAATAGGAGTTTGTCATGATTAAATTTACCAATGCCACTATATATCGCAATAGCGATGCTAATGAAATCCTCGTCAAAGACGGTGTTATTCATCAAATAGGTAAGGGTTTACTGGCTGCTACAGAAGAGATCGACCTAAAAGGTCGGTTGGTTGTACCGCCTTATGTAGATTCGCATCTGCATTTAGATTATGTCTATACCGGCGGCGGTGATGAGGCGAAAAATGCTTCAGGTACGCTATTTGAAGGGATTGCGCGCTGGCACGATGTCAAAAAAACGCAATCTTTTGAAGATGCCAAAGCGCGAATGCTAAGAGGCATTCAGGAAGAGGTTTCTAAAGGTGTGCAGTACATTCGTACCCATATCGATGTCTGCGACCCTGATTTAATAGGGCTCAAAGCCATGCTCGAGCTGCGCGAAGAGTTAAAAGACAACGTTACCATTCAGATTGTGGCCTTTCCACAAGAAGGCATGTACGCCTATAAAGGCGCTGTCGAGTTGATGGAGGAAGCGTTAAAAATGGGCGTGGACTGTGTTGGCGGTATTCCGCATTTTGAATGGGCGTATGAATTCGGTCAAGATTCTGTGCGTAAGACGGTAGAGCTTGCGCTTAAATATGACAAGCTCATTGACGTCCACTGTGACGAAACTGATGACCCGATGAGCCGTCACGTACAATTATTAAATGCATTGGTGATGATGGAAGGTATCGGCGCGCGCTCGACGGCGAGTCATACTTGCTCATTTGGCTCAGCAGATGATGCTTATGCATTTCGGATGATGGGGTTATTTGAGCAGTCAGGCATGAACTTTATCGCATTGCCAACCGAAAATGCTTACTTGCAAGGTCGTCAGGACACATATCCAAAACGCCGCGGTTTGACGCGGGTCAAAGAGTTTTGGGAAAATGGTATTAACGTCAGCTTTGGTCAAGACTCTATTAACGATCCGTGGTATCCAACCGGTAACGGCAATATGATGAATATTTTGGATAACGGTATTCATTTGGCGCAAACCATGTCACTGCCGCAGCTTGACGTTTGTCTCGACTTTATCACGATAAATGGCGCAAAAACGCTAAATATCGAAGATGAATACGGTTTGGATGTTGGTAAGCCAGCTAACTTTTTGGTATTGGATGCCGATAGTCCGTTTGAAGCGGTACGCCAACGTGCCGACGTTCTCGCTTCTATTCGTAACGGTAAATATTTATTTAAAAAGTCTGAACCAAGCTATGATATCGAATTGGATGTTTTTAGAAAAACCAAATAGTCTTATTTACCAAAAATAGAGAAAGAATAAATAGCAACCAGCTAAAGTATTAACGAAAAAGCCCATTATTTTAAATAATGGGCTTTTCTATTTAACTTCTAAGATACTTTATTGGCATAAAGTATCTTAAATCATGAGGTCGGCAATTACTGAGCAGCAGCTTCGGCAACTGGCGCGCTAGCTGCCGTAGGAGCATTAGCAGTTGCAGTTGCAGGAGCTTTAGCAGTAGCAGTGTTCTCACCCCAGATTTTTGGGTATTTATAGCCAGGGAAGCTATCGTGAGCATACTTTTTAAAGGCGTCTGAGTTATAGGCGTTAGTGACGTCTTTAACCCATTTTTTGTCTTTATCAGCAGTTTTGATGGCTGACCAGTTCACATAAGCGAAGCTTGGCTCTTGGAATAGTGCCTCAGTCAGCTTGATACCCGCATCGGTCGCATAGTTGCCATTGATGATAGCAAAGTCAACTTCGTCACGCGCACGTGGTAGCTGTGCCGCTTCTAGTTCAACGATTTTGATGTCGTATTTGCTGTTATCAGCGATATCAGTTTTTGAAGCGGTCAATGGGTCGATATTGTCTTTTAAAGTAATCCAACCTAGCTCATTCATCATCACTAACGCACGCGCAAAGTTACTTGGATCATTAGGCGCAGAAACGCTCATGCCTTTGTATACGTCTTTGATGTTGGTCTTTTTGCCTGAGTAGATGCCCAGTGGCGCTGTTGGTACTTGAAAAACTTCAACCAAATCAAGGTTGTTTTCTTTTTTGAAGGTATCAAGATAAGGCTTATGCTGGAAGATATTAATATCTAAATCGCCATCAGCCAAGGCGATATTTGGACGCACATAATCGGTAAACGTTACTAGCTCAACTTCATAACCTTGTGCTTCTAAAGAGCCTTTTACTTGGTTACGAACCATATCGGCAAAGTCGCCTTCGGTGGTACCGATGATAATCTTGCTATGCTCAGGGTCGATATCGTTGGTCGCTGCCGTTTCTGTGGTCGTTGTTTCAGTAGCACCTTCAGTGACTGGCTCTTTAGTGGCTTCTGGCGCTGATGAATTGTTGCAACCGACCAATACAAGACCTGATACGCCAACGGTAGCCAATGCGGTCGCGAGCTGACGGCTGATATCTGTTAATTTCATGAAACTTCCTTAATAAGGGGTGGGAAATAGGGGATTGAATGTTAACAGTAAAAATCCACATTAAAAAAGCAACATTATAAATAGTAATGCTGCTAAGTTAAGGGTTGTTAAGATAGTATCAAAATTAAAGGGAATCAGTTACAAAGTCAAGCATTTGCTTAGGATGAATCGGCATTAAACCTTGAGCATTATTCATATCAAACGTTTAATATGAGCGCTTTAATAGCCAATGACTAAGGCTATTTATAGTTATTTGAGAAGTAAGTTTTAACGCTTGTCTAAACGCATCGCTATCCAATTACCAGACGCCTGAATACCGATCACCATAATTGATAGCATAATCACGATAAATACCATAACCTCAGTTTGATAGCGATAATAGCCGTAACGAATCGCCAAATCACCTAAACCGCCACCGCCAATCATACCGGCAGCTGCCGAAAAAGAAAGCAAGCTGATACATAAAATGGTAACGGACAATACCAAGCCAGAGCGCGCTTCATTGAGCAATACTTTGATAATGGTAAAAGGGCGTGCGCCCATCGATTCCGTCGCTTCAATAATGCCGCGTGGTACTTCGCGCAGATTTTGTTCGACCAAACGTGCAAAGTAAAAGGAACCGGCAATCGCTAGTACTAGCGATGCAGCAATCGGTCCGATACCCGTGCCAACGATGGCTTTGGTAAAAGGACTCATAGCAATCATCAAAATCACAAATGGGAAAGCGCGCATAAAGTTGGTGATAGCACCAAGAACGCCATACAAGGTCTTATTTTGCAAAAACTGCCGATCACTAGATAAAAATAAGAATACTCCAAACAGACCGCCGATCACGATGGCGACCGTCGTTGAGATACCAAGCATAATAAAAGTATCTACGAACGCTTGCCAAATCTCTTTGCGCAGCGCGAGCAGTTTGTCTATCGAGGCAGATAATTCAGCACCAGTTAACATGTTTACTCTCCTGCCTCTTAATCTTCATGGACCAAGCCTTTGCCAATCGGGGTGGTAGCCTGAATCAGACCATCGCGAATATCGGCAACCTCGAGCAATTGACCTTGATGTAACAACGCCGCGCGGTCGCATAGCCTGCGAATCACGCTCATTTCATGCGTGACGATGACGATGGTGACGCCAAGTTGTTCATTAATATCGCGTAGACAAGTCAATAAGCTGCGCGTGGTCGCAGGGTCAAGCGCACTGGTCGGCTCATCAGCCAATAACACCTTTGGACTTGGCGCAATAGCGCGCGCGATACCGACACGCTGCTTTTGTCCGCCTGATAACTGCGCAGGATAGTGCCCGGCACGGTCAGTCAAGTCGACGATTTCTAGACAGTCCATCACCCGCTTATGAATATCAGCGCTCGGATAACCTGCAACCGTTAAGTTAAAGGCGACATTATCAAAGACCGTACGATTGGACATCAGATTAAACTGCTGGAAAATCATACCGATATTATGACGGGCGATACGTAAATCACTAGCGGATAAAGTGGTTAAGTCCGTACCATCGACGATTACTTGACCTGAATCTGGACGCTCAAGCAAATTAATCAGGCGTAACAGGGTAGATTTACCCGCGCCCGAATAACCCATCAAGCCAAATATCTCGCCTTGCTGTACCGTTAAGGACGTCGGCTCGACAGCAGTAAACCAATGTGGCTTGCCGTCTTTATCTTTTATCGACCGATCGCTTAAGAAGCTTTTGGTCACATCGTTTAAGACAATCATGTCACTCATGGAGGGCTCAAAATTCAATAAATATTTTAATGGTTATGAAGCGGTTGTAAGCTCTTTTGGGTGTTTGAGCGTAAATTAAAATCAACATCCAATAACCCTATAATAAGGGGCGCTAATATAGCATATTCTGCAGTGTTTTGGATACGGACATCCATGACTAAAGGATAATCTTGGCTTGCACGTTATTGAGTAACGAAGCAATCGAGATAGATAGAGTATAAATTTACCGTGATTTCAAACTAATTTATATGAAATAAAGAAGAGTTATGACAGCTGCATGGACATTGGAATGTATTTCCGATCATCATTGTTAGCCGTAAGTTCTTGCCACCGAGCTTGTCAATACTGAGTTTTTTAAGACTACGCGTGTTAATGATTAATTATAGTGTTAATTATGGCTGTCATGATGATAATGAGGATCGTGCTTGACGGGTAGGACAACTAAAAATCGCGTATGACCATTAATGGTGTCGGTGAGGATGCGCCCTTGATGAGCCGTCACAATCTGGGCAACCAAGGATAAGCCAAGCCCCGAGCCTTTATTTTTTTGCTGTAGACGTACGAAAGGACTAAAAACTTCCTCACGTTTGTTCTCAGGGATGCCTTCGCCTTCATCAATCACTGCCATTACAGCATATTTTGGTAGTGGGCGGGTTGGTTCAGGTTTTACTTTCTTTATTAGATGCTTACTAAATATGCCTTCTTTACGTGGTGTATTTGCTGGCTCGCCATTGTCTTTGGCGTTCTCTTTATTATTGCCCTTAGAGTTATCTTTAGCGTCATCTTTCTCAACACTATTGTTTTTACCGGTGTTTTCTGCGTTTTTATTAATAGCATTGTCTTCAATACTGAGGAGTGATATCTCCTGATTTTCAGGAACCGCACGCCAAATAACTTTTTTGATTTTATCGGTTAAATCGCTCGTTAAGCGTTGGTAATTAGATATTAACGATGGCTCGAAAATGGCTTCGGCCTCATCGGCGCTCTTTAAATCAGTGTTTATGGCGCTGCTTATATCACTGGCTATATTACTAGGTACGTCAACAACTTCTGATGACTGTAATTTATCAGTACTTACGCTATTATTGTCATCACTATCGATATTGTCATCAATCTCAGTATCAGCAATGATGTTTTCACCATTTTTATAAATAGCAGGGGCGGGTAATAACGCTACTTCTATCGCTTCTGCTGACGTTGGCTTAGATTTTTTGTCATTAACGTCAATAGAATCGTCATTGGTAATAGTGTTTTCTACATTCTCAAGCTGGTTGACGTTATGAGCCACTTCCTCATAAGAATCAAAGTCTGAGCTATTATAATCGACAAAACTGCTGCATAGTATGGTTTGTAGTAGGAAGTCAGGGATGTCATTGGCTTCATCCAAGGTTTGCACGCCGTAAAGTAATACGGTGACAGGCGGCTTGCCGTGCAGCATGGCATTGGTCAATAAGTTGCGAATTAAATGAGTCAGCATGGATGATTGCCCATCAATAACGATGTGCTCGCCAATCAAAGTCGCTTCAGAATAATGCTGCCGTTCCTGATTGACCAAATCATATAAGTCCAGCTGCTCAACTTGTTGTAGCGCATGACCAGCATCTAAACGACTGACGAGCAAAATACTTTCGACCAAATCATTTAATCCAGACAAATCACGATTGATTGCTTGCGCACGCTTATCAAATTTTTCTTTGGTATCACTCGGCAATGCTCCAGCCAGCATATCCATCATCTCTATCTGCAAACGGATACGGGTGATAGGCGTGCGTAGCTCGTGCGAAGCGTGTGCCAATAGCAGATTATTAGCATTGATAAGATGTTCGATTTTTTGTGCTGCTTGGTTAAAACCGCGGGCCAGTGACGCAATCTCATCATTACCGCGGGCATTGACGCGCACGCTAAAATCACCATCACCAAGTTCAGCCATCTGCTGACTCATCTGATTGATACGCCAAGTGATGGTGCGAGCAATCCACCAAAGCACACCTGCCATAATAATGAGCAGCAATAAAGTACCCGTAAATAAGTTTAATGCTGCGGAAAGTACAGGTTTCTTAGGTGGTAGGCGTGATTCATATAATAGCGTATAGCCCGTACTACTATAAACTTGGGCTTGCTTGGTTGGAGAGGTTTCAGCAAATGACGGAAAAACGCGTGCTAATAGAGAGGGCGGCGCAGGCAGTTCTAACGGCAAATCGCTGTTATCACTTTGCATCAGCAAATGACCGTCGCTGTCATACAAACCCATCTTTGCTTGCAACGATTCATCAAAAATATCAAAGCTTTTTTTGACCACCGCCAACATAAAGCGTGCTTGTAGTCGGTTGTCATTACTAACGGCGATATTTAATTCGTGCAAGAAGGGGTCTATTTGACCCAGTATTTGCGTGGCTAAGATTTCTGAGCGGATACCAGCATCTTTATCATGAACCAACTGGGTCAATAAAACCATCGCTACCGCAAATAAGATAAGTGCCAGCATCACACTGGCAAATAGCTTGGCAAAAACAGAACGAAAACCCAGTTGTTGCATCAAATCATCTCTATTATCAAACGCTCATAACCACTTTATTGGTTTTACTGCAACTATCGCTTAGCCTAATGCCGTTTGATTTTATCTAGCAATTAAACTTGATCGGTGGCAAATTGATAACCGACACCGCGTACAGTAATGATACGTTTTGGCTGACGTGGATTGTCTTCAATCAGCGCACGCAAACGCGAAATATGCACGTCAATGGCGCGATCAATATTGTCTGAGCTGTCATCGTTTGGCATCGCTTGCCACAATTGCTCGCGGTTTAGTACTTTACCAGAATGGGTGGCAAAATAATGCAGCAATTGAAACTGATGCGTCGTTAGACGGACTGGTTGATCATCGATAGTGACTTCGTGGCTGTCAGGAAAGACGCTTAAACGACCAAAAGTCAGGCTGTCCGATTGACTATCTGCTTGATTTGGCTGCTCATGACGACGAATAACGGCACGAATACGAGCCAGTAATTCACGCGGCTCAAACGGCTTCGAGATATAATCATCGGCGCCCATCTCTAAACCGAGTACACGGTCAGTGGTATCGCCTTTTGCCGTTAGCATAATAATCGGCACTTTATTGGTCATATTGTTCTTGTTGCCACGTATTTTTTGGCAAACTTGCATCCCATCCATATCAGGAAGCATCAAATCTAAGACAACCAAATCGATATCACGCTCTTTGGCGTCCAATAACTCAAGACCTTCTTGACCCAATCCAGCATGGTGTACATCGTAATAATTCATGGTCAGATAATCACTGATTAACTCGGCTAAATCTGGATCATCTTCAATTAACAAAATCTGCTTACTCATGATTTTTCCTCTAGTTGTTGTTATAGTTTGTTTAAAATGGCTCTAAAAATACTGCTCTAAAAATAATTCTTTATAAATTGCTTTTCTATAAATTCTGCCTTCATAAATTTGCTCTTATAAAGAAGCACGCCCTTAATTTTTAATCAATGCTCAATCACTGCTAGCATACGCTATATTGCCTAAACAGGATGTTATTAAACAAGACATGCTTTGTTAATGTTTCTACACAATGTAACTACTGGCTTTGGCACTTATGACACCACTGCTTTTTTGCCTTCAGATTCAACCGGTAAATTTGCCAAACAAATCAAACTGTCATTGGTAATACCCGCGATTAAATACTGCTCGGTCAATGGGTCATATTCGATGACTTCAACAGGTTGGCGCGTCAAACGTTGGTCTTGTTTGATAATCCAGACGTTGGCGATCAAAGGGCGCAGTGGTTTATAAGGGGGTTTGTGTAGCACGGTTAGGTCAACGTCATGCAATGCGCGCTTAGGAACAATAGTCCCGACCTCTATTTGTCCGTAGTCAACCCGTCCCGTCACCTTCATATCAGGCCGTATTTGGTGGCGGCTGACTTCATTATCAACCACATTGACATAAACCAATAGCTGTTTTGTTTGCGCGGTGGCTGTCAGCTTACTAACCTGTCCGGTAAATTCATCTATCAAGCCTTCCGCAGTAAAGTTGACGGTCTGGCCGACAGAGATTTGCGATTCAGCCTCAATAGGCAGGGTTGCGATAAAATGCAGTTCCGTCTCATCACTGAGCTTTAATAAAGGCTGGCGAGCTTCTATTTTTTGCTCATTTTTAATATAGAGCTTTTCTACACGACCTGAAAAACTCGCCCGTACCGTAATCAAGCCATATGATTGCTCTGATTTTTTAACCCCTTGAGTATTATTTAGTTCATCATTGCTAGCTATGTCGTTAGTTTGTGGATTTGTCTTATTATTATTTGCCGTTATTTTTACCTCAGCTTGCATACTATCCATAACGGTATCATTTGCTGATGTTTTGGCTTTATCAATGGCAGTTTGCTTAGAGTTAATATCAGCGTTGTTATTATCTTCTATAGTAGGTTTTGGATTTGTAGAGGCTGCTTCATTAGTCGGCTGTTGAGAGGCGCTTGTTGGTGTAATAGACGTTGCTAAACGTCGAACTGTAAATAACGGCGCACCTTTTTCTACCCATTGGTTTTTCTTTACCAGTACTTGTTCGACAGTCAGGGCCTGCACGGCAAGCAAATTTACCTTCTTAATAGGTTCAATATGTCCCTCTAGCCCAAGGCTTGGCTGATAACGGGTTGGTTTGACACTTAAGATATGATCTCGAGTCATAGTGATGCTATCAGCGCGTATCAAAAGTGGCGTATTGAATGCTTCGCTATTTTCGGCCGTGACCGGCTCAGAGGTAGGCGGGGAAGGCTGACAGGCGACAAGGAGTAAAGCGCTTAAAATATAGGCGCTCTTTTTTAGAGGGTTAAAAGCTAAAAATATAGCGTTCAAGCCCTTTGTACCCGCAGAACCTATCATACCAATCACCTTTATCAACGAATTTTTATTATATAGTGAAACTTGCTGCGGTGAAATAATTACGCTGCCTTTTGTAATTTGAATTTTCTAAATTAAATATAGCACTGCTAGAGAATGACAAGGATATAAGATATAAACAAAAGAAATATTGCTAGAGTGATGAATTTACACCAATTTATTTGAACATAAATTCATTAAATAACTGGAAAAGGTGCTATAACTGTGCTAAAACGAACATAACAAAATATATTGATACATTTTTATGACAAAAGAAAATTATTCGGTAAGGTACATGCTATTTCTATATAATGTTTGAGATATAGCAAAACTAAGTCCTGTAGCTATCAATAGTTTGATTAAAGCCATGCTGTATTAGATGAAATCAGCTTCTACTTAATTATATATCAATAAGAAAGATGATTTTTTAGTCCAGTAGGATTTGAGTCAATGACTAAGTAGTATCGTTACTCATTGCTGCTATCGCTATCATAACGGCCTAAAATACCGCGCAATTCGCTAAGATAATTTATCATAAAGTGCGTATAGTGACGGATGGTAATGCCCTAGTAAATAGGCAGATGCTGATGGTGAAAATCTAGCTATTATGATCGATCCTGATACAGAATTTGCTGTTAATTTTCAGATAGAAAAAGCTAATTGATACATTGCGATAACAGTTCGTTAATTTAAATTAATAGATTAAATATCAATGGTTTAGATTGATATTTTGTCATGATAGATAGCGCCATGAATAAATAGTCGTTAATAGGATAGAGATAATGGAAAATAATTTTGAAGGTTTGAAAGTAATGGTGATTGATGACTCAAAAACCATTCGCCGTACCGCAGAAACCTTGTTGCAAAAAGCTGGCTGTGAAGTGGTAACTGCGATTGATGGTTTTGATGCCTTGGCTAAGATTGTTGATCATAACCCAGATATCATTTTTGTGGACATTATGATGCCACGTCTAGATGGTTATCAGACTTGTGCATTGATCAAAAACAATCCAGATTATGCCAGCAAGCCGGTAATTATGTTGTCATCGAAAGATGGTTTGTTTGATAAAGCCCGTGGTCGCATTGTAGGTTCTGATGAGTATTTGACCAAACCCTTTAGTAAAGATGAGCTTTTCGAGGCGATTAACCAATATCGTTAAGCGTAGAAATAGAAATAAATCTGTAAAAAGATATGGTCCAAGCAACTTATTTTAATCGTTTCGTCTCAACAATATATCCTAATGGATATCATCGAACATAAAGGAAATACCTATGACTACTGTTTTAGTCATTGACGACTCGCCATCTGAGATGGCGAAATTTCGCGACATGCTTTCTAAAAATAACTATCAAGTATTAGAAGCAACAAATGGTGAGCAAGGCTGTCAGATGGCCATTGACCATCTACCAGATGTCATCTTGATGGACGTAGTAATGCCTGAAATGAATGGTTTTCAGGCAACTCGTAAGATTACACGTGGTAAAACGACCGCTCATATCCCTATTATTATGATTAGTACCAAAAATCAAGAAACGGATCGGGTATGGGGTAAGCGCCAAGGTGCTAAAGAATATATTACCAAACCGATTGATGAAAGTGGTCTGGTCCAGATAATTCGTAAAGTAATGGGGTAGCTTGTGGCATCCAAAGGATTTATTGAGCTGCTGCGCATAGCAGACTTAGCCCGCGCGCGCAAAAGTGGTCGCCGCGGCGGCAAAGAGTTTGATTGGCAAGGGGTCGTATTTGAGATCGGTGGTCAGCGTTTAGTAGCGCCAATGGGCCAAGTATCAGAAATATTGACCATGCCAGAATATACCAGCTTGCCCTTAGTAAAGCCTTGGATGCTTGGTATCGCCAATATTCGTGGGCGCTTGTTACCTTTAACCGATTTGTCGCGGTTTTTACAAGTGCCTAGTCAGTTATCGCAAATGGCACAACGTAAAGTCATCGTCATTGACCATGATAATGTGTTCTCAGGGTTGCTGGTAGACAAGGTGCTAGGTATTGAGCAGTTTACGCAAGATCAATACCGTCCAGAAGCGCTTGAGTCTAGCTCACCGTTTGCGCCTTATAATCATGGTAAGTTTTTTAAAGATGAGCAGGATTGGTATGTGTTTATGCCAAGTTTGTTGGCACAGGATCTGCAATATATCGATGCCGCAATATAATAGTTGCTAGTACTTAAGTATTTTTACTACCTAATTATTAATAAATATCTTTTTTTAGTAAATATATAAACTTTAACAAACACCCATTTTAATCATCGGCTTGTTTGTTAAAAGGCTGATAGAAGAAAGCAACAAAGGCTGGCATGGTTCGATGATATGTCAGCATTCATACAGGCTTTGCGAATCACTGTTGTTTTGATGACAATATGATTTCAGAGTCAGTCACGATACGACTTTGACGATTGTTTGAAAGGAATAGGCACGATGAGTGATGTTATAAACAACCCTGTAGCTAGTACGAATAAAACAACGACAGATGCTAATAGTAAATGGAAGCTGTTATTAGGGCTTTGTGCTTTAGTGAGCGTGGCTTGTCTGTTTTGGCTGGTCAATTCCTTGTCATCGGTCAGTCAGTATTTAGCCGATTTTAATCAATCAGTCATATTACCGGTGATTGTCTTTGTTGTAGGTGTGCTGGGCATTTTATTTGCTTTATACCAATTACTAAAACAACGAGGCGGCTCAGAACGTTTACTGATTGAAAAAGAGACTTTGCGTCGTCGCCAAGAAGCGGAAGCAGAATCTGAGCGTGCGCGCCAAATTCAAGAAGAGAATGAGCGTAACCAGATTGCAATTTTGCGTCTATTGGATGAGTTGGGCGATTTAGCAGATGGTGATTTGACGGTAAATGCAACCGTATCGGAAGATTTTACCGGCGCGATTGCTGACTCTGTTAACTTCGCGATTGACCAATTACGCCAATTGGTACTGGTTATTAACAGCACGGCTGATCGCGTCTCGCAGTCTTCAGAGCAAACGCAGATGAATGCGGTTGAACTGGCTGAAGCATCGGAGCACCAAGCACAAGAAATTGCTGGGGTATCAGCCGCTATTAATGAGATGACCGTATCGATTGACCAAGTTTCAAACAACGCCTCAGAATCGGCAACGGTTGCACAGCGTTCAGTTGCCATTGCTTATAACGGTGCAGAAGTTGTACAGCGCTCGATTGAAGGTATGAACGTTATTCGTGATCAGATTCAAGAAACCTCAAAACGTATCAAACGCTTGGGCGAATCTTCGCAAGAGATTGGTGACATCGTTGGTCTGATTAATGATATTGCTGACCAAACCAACGTTCTAGCATTGAACGCAGCGATTCAGGCATCGATGGCAGGAGAAGCGGGTCGAGGCTTTGCGGTTGTTGCCGATGAGGTTCAGCGTCTAGCTGAGCGTTCAGCAAATGCGACTAAGCAGATTGAAACCTTGGTAAAAACCATTCAGGCAGATACCAGTGAAGCGGTCATGTCGATGGAATCAACGACTTCTGAGGTGGTACGTGGTGCCCGTTTGGCAAAAGATGCCGGTGAAGCCCTAGAAGAGGTGCAAACCGTTTCTAATACTTTGGCAGACCTGATTCAAAACATCTCCAACGCGGCTATGCAACAGGCAGAGTCTGCAGGTCATATTTCGCATACGATGAATATCATTCAGGATATTACCTCGCAAACCTCATCAGGTTCAATGGCGACAGCCCGCTCTATTGGTGAGCTCAGTGAAATGGCGGCTGCACTACAAGAGTCGGTAACAGGCTTCAAGATTTCTAATGATGACGAGCAGTTGGAACAAGAACAGACTGACGATGAGTATATAGATATTGATGAAAGAGTCTCAGATAGCATTTAAAAGCAATTTTCTATGTAATTAACCGCTCTTAATTTATGATTTTTATATTGAAATGTTAACCAAATAGTTGCTCTAGTCGTTATCTTACTTAGGGCAACTCTATTAATAGCAGGTCACATGAATAATCATATTAAAAAATTCAGTCCTATCCTTCATAAAGCTGACGCTCTAGCAGCAGAGGCTTTAAAAGATAATGCTGCTTTTGATACCGAGCAATGGCAACGTTATATAGAGCAAGAGATTGGCTTCATATTACCGAATGTCCAGCGTAGATGGTTGATCAATGCCATCACGCAAACAGCAGTAGATTATGGTTTGACTATCATACAGCTGTGGAATCAGTTGCCCATTAATTTTGAGCTGCGTCAGCAATTATTGGATAAAGTGCTGATTCATGAAAGTCGCTTTTTTCGCCATCAACCTTCTATCGAGTTTGTCACTGATTATGCTTTGCAGTATCAGAGGCAGCAGCTAATTGATGATAGTGTCAGTAGTCATACTGCTACAGGACTTGCTAATAATAGTGATAATATTAGCGATGATATCCGCGCTGATGAGTCGTTTCGTATTTGGAGCGTCGGCTGTGCTAGCGGGCAAGAAACTTGGTCGCTGGCAATGAGTTTGGCTGCAAAGCAGCTGACCAATTACAGCATATTAGGTACTGATGTCAGTGAGCAGGCATTAAAAAAAGCCCGCTTAGGGCAGTATGAACAAAAGCAGCGAGATTTAATTCCCTCACAATGTCAGCAGTTTATCCAACCATTGCATCCAGTAAGCGGGGTTGAAAAATTATATTTTTCTCCTGTGGCTACTAAAAAAACGATGGAAAACAGTGCTCTTACAAACTGGCAGGTGATGCCAGCTTTAAAACAGCATGTGCGCTTTGCTTTGCACAACATTATTGATAAAACCCCACCAACGCCGCATTTACAACAAGTGGTTGTCTGCCAAAATATGCTCCTCTATTTTCGTAAGTTTGATCAGCGCGATATTTTGGCACGGCTATCAGAACAGTGTGCGCTAGGTGGTTATATTATATTGGCTCCAGGTGAGGCGTTATTTTGGCGTCCTTCAAACATGCGCCGTATTGCGCACCCACAGATTAATGCGTGGCAAAAAATCAGTGCCTAAATTAACGCCTAGACGAGTTAGGATACATCTATGAAGAACCAGCCCAATGACATGGTGACGTTTGAGTGGTTATTACCACTGTTTAATCAGCAATTATCACAAGTAGTTGATGGCTGGCAATTAGGTGAAAAAAGCGCTGATTATGAAGAGATAGCAACAAGCTATCATCAGATTGGTGGCGCTTTAACCATGATTAACTTGCCTGCCTTGGCAAGCTTAGCCAACAAGCTAAGTTTGTTAACAGCAGCGGGTCGTTTTGATTCAAAAGCAGACCTTAAACATAACCCTGAAATAGGTGTTGAAGCTAGATTTGGTACAGATACAAGCCGTATCGCTCAGATGGCTCATCGACTGCTTGCGCGTGAGATTGCCTACTACGCGCGTACAGGTGGCTACCATACTGTTTTGGTCAATAAAGTCTCGTCGCAGTTAACACAAGTCTTAACCCACTTTAATATAGCGACGGATCATCTTGCATTGCTGCACGCTGAAGATGAGCATTCTACTAGCGCTCTAGATAACGAATACCTTGATATTCACCTACCTGCTATTACAGCAACAGCGAATTTAGACCGTGAGCAATATCAGCAATTGTTATTGGTTTGGCGTCAGAAAGTACAGGCATTGCTAGCAGCTAACAGCAATACTTCTTCGATATTGGCTGTTTTAGAAAAGGTCAGCCGCTATTTATGGCAAACCACAGCAGATGCAGATTTACAGCGTCTTTGGTATTTGACTGAAACTTGGCTACATGACCTAGCCCATAATGATAGCCCGTTACCTAAGCATTATGCTGGGTTATTAAGCCAGTTAGATACGCTGATAGAGTACTGCGCGCATCAAAACCAGATAGCGAGCAGTGTTATTAATAACTCAATAGAAAATATTTTTATTGAGTTAAGTAGCCTTGTTAATCATAGTGAACAGTCTCAAGCTATCCTGCATAACGTGTCGCAGTTAGATACGGAGTCACGTTTTTTACCTCGCGTATTAAGTAATATTGAAACCCTTATCTTTAACCTTGATAAACCTCATACTCTATTACAACCGCTACAAAAAATAAGCAGTCAACTTGAGAGTCGCGGTTGGACACTGTTTGAGTCACAGGCTAGCTCAATCCTAACTGATATAAAACAAAGCTTATCTGCAGAAGCCGCATCGACGCAAGAACATACGCAAGAATATACACAGCAACAGGGGCAAATTGAGCGTCGCCTCCAAGAGTTATACGATGCTATCTACAATACCGAGCAAGTTATTGCTAGTAAGATAGGAAATGCTGCTTCTTATACTTCTTTGTCTGGAGTTGTTGCTAATGATGATTTTTCTAGTGTTGAAGGTTTACAAGCAGAAACGAGCCGCCAAATTAATGCCAGTGATAAAGAGCTGCGCGAGTTACGTATTGCGGTCGAAGACCTCAAACAAGGCTTTAGTGATTATATTCAACGCCAGCAACTAGAGCTATTATCAAACTCGGCAGATTTCAATAAAATTAGCCAAGCCTTTGATAGTATGGGATTGCCAGAAATTGGTCAAGCGACAGATAAAATAGCCGATATATTTGAACAATTAAGCACCCATAAGATTAACGTGCTCAGCTGGGATGTCACTGAAGCGCTGGCAGAAGGTTTAACTTCTATTGAGTTATTACTCGATTATTTGGCGCAGCAAGTGCAAGTTTTCGATCAATCCTTACTAGAACAAGCAAATACCTATATTGATAAAGCGAATACATTGCTTAATGACTATATCGACGCGCCTGAAACGATTAATGATACTTTTTTGACCCAGAAGCTGGCTGCAAATGATGTACTGCGCTACGATGATAGCGGTGAAATTGCACCTAGTATTAATGATGACGGCGTTATTGAGTCAGTTTTAGAAACTGAGGTTAATAGTGATGATAGTGATAACGACAATAATCTTAATGACTCTAGTAGTAGTGATAAAACAGAAAGCGCTGTTTTGTTAAATGCTCGTAGTCAGCTTAAGCCTGATAACTTTGATATCGATGAAGATATTCGTGAGATTTTTATCGAAGAGGTTACAGAGGTTGTTGCTGATTTAGAAGACTTCTTACCAATTTGGCAGCAAGATGCGCAAGATTTGACGCCATTAACAGAAGTACGCAGAGGATTCCATACCTTGAAAGGTTCAGGGCGTATGGTTGGCGCTTTTAGCATCAGTGAGATGGCATGGTCTATTGAAAACCTGCTTAATCGTTTGCTAGATAAAACACTGCCAGTGACCGATGAAGTCGTCGAATTGGTCATAGAAACCACCAAACGTCTACCAATGATGCTTAATGACTTTGAAGCACAGAAATCACCAAGCTTTGATCCTGCGATTACGCTTGTACAAAGCAATAATTTAATGAGCCAGCAACCTATTAATACAGGGCTAGAAAAATCCGAAGTAATATCTTCTACAGCTGATATTGAGAAAGACAGTTCTTTAATAGAAGAAACTCTATTGTCAGATGAAGCAAGCTTAGACATTGAGGAAATAGATAGCCCATATACAGTTGATGGTTTGAACCACGCTGTGCAAGATACTGAAAAAAATATTTCTAACGCATTAATAGAGTTAGAAATACCTGCTGCATTGCAACCATTTATATCAGCAGCCCAGCCGTTGCCGATGGATGCCGACGATGCCGATCCTGATATTAAAGAGATATTTTTAGAAGAAGCCAATGAGGTCTTAGAGGAAATCGTTCCTTTATATGAGCATTGGCAGCTTACTCCTGATGACTTAACCCAGTTAACTGATATTCGTCGCGGTTTCCATACCTTAAAAGGTTCGGGACGTATGGTCGGCGCTAATACCAGTGCTGAGCTGGCGTGGTCGACAGAAAATATGCTTAACCGTATTTTAGACAATAGCATTACAGCTTCGACTGATATCCAGCAGCTGATTGGCGATGTATTAGCCGCTTATCCTATATTGTTAACTACCTTTGAAAATAACAGCCAAGATTACCCTGCTATCATGCCGTTATGGGTCGCGTGTGCTCAGGCTTATAGCAAGCAGCTTGGTAATGAGTTCAGTTACCCTGCGTTGTATCAAAAATTACTAAGCAATCCTGCACAGTCTTCTGAATCAAGTACAGATCAAAGTGCTCAGGATGGTTTTGCTGATGAGAGCAATGCTGACCACAGTAATGTTGAGAATTTCGATAACACCGATAGCACCAATAAAATTGACAGCATGTTGCAAACCATTCATTCAGTAAATGAAAAAATGGCAGAAGCCCCGATTTTTTTGACGCCACAAACTGAAGAAGAACAAGCCTTTTTTGATATTTTCATTGAAGAAGCAGAAGAGTTGTTAGAAAGTATTAACGACTTTGTTATTCGTCATCAGGATGAGCCTTTTGTTGCGGTGAGTGATGAGATTGTGCGGGCGTTTCACACCTTGAGGGCAGCGTCTGGCTCTAGCGCATTGACAGCGATTAGTGATGTTGGCGCGACGATAGAGCAAAGTTTAGAGCAGCTGCAGCAGCAAGATACGCCAATGAATGCTCAGCATTTAAAAGCCCTTGCTCAGTCTGTGACACTTATTGAGGGCTATTTAGATAATTATAAACTGGACAATTATAAGCAAAACGTTCAAGAGCAGGATGTTTCGTTAGAAGATATGCAAAGTCAGCAAGACATCGCCTCTTTGCAAGCCATGCTTGGTGAGCAGTATGGCATCAACGATAATGAGGTCATAGCTGATGATAAGCCAACGATAAACCAATTGTTGGATGATAATATCAATGAATTACTAGATGCGGAATGGCAGCTAGAAGCCGCCTTTGAGCAGCCAGACCGTGAGCAAGTTAAAGCTTATATAGCGCAGCAAATTTCACAAATAAAACATTTGACCAGCAAGACTCAAGATTTCCCGAAATTTACCACCATTCTCAACGAGCTGGGTAATGCTTATGCTTATTTAAGCCATCATCCCGAGAAGTCTCGTGATAGTGATATCCAAGCTATCTTACTCGCAGGACATGCGCAGTTAGTCGGTTTATTTGATGCTTTAGCAGGTAGCACCTCGTTAAAAATTGATGAGCAAGTGCTACAGCAATTACAAAGTATTTCTCAAGGCGACGACAATACTGATGAAGTGGTTATTAAGGATCTAGACATTCATACGGATTCAGAGGCTAATGCTAGCGTACAGAGTATCGCTGCATCAGAGCTTGAGCTTGAGACCATTGATACCGATATCGAGCTGCTAGAAATCTTTTTGGAAGAAGCACAAGAGCTTGATGATGCGCTTAATGATAGCTTTAGTAAATGGCGCGCTGACATTAGCAATATTAATACTTTAAAAGTCTTACAACGTCACCTACATACCATCAAAGGTGGCGCACGTATGGCAGGTATCCGTAGTATTGGTGACCTGACCCATGAGGCTGAAAATATTTATGAAGCGTTTGTAGAAAAAAGACGAGTGCCAACTGCACAGTGGCTTGAGATTATGCAAGTCGTACAAGACACGCTGTCATTGCAAGTAGCGCACATTGTCCGCTATCAACAATCGTTTCTTACGCCTGAGCTGATTGAGCAGCTGCAGCAATTTGAAAAGGCAACCGCACTTCCAGAGATCGTACAACTTATTGTGCCGATGCCAAAAAATCATGTTGAGGCTGAGAAGCAAATACTGGCCGATGAGTATACCCATCGTATAGAAAAAACCACAGATAGCTTAAGTCTAGATAGAATCATTCAGCAATCATGGGCAAATGGCTTGCCAGATCCTGATATCTTGGAAGTATTCTTAGAAGAAGCAGAAGCACTGACCAACCGTAACGAATATCTGCAGCTATTCTTAAGTGATGCGGGCGATATGGTCGCATTACAGGCGCTACAGCGCGACTTACACACCCTGAAAGGTGGCGCGCGTATGGTTACCGCAAGTGGTATTGCGGATCTTGCCCATGAAATGGAATCTGTTTATACCGACTTTGTCGATCGTCGCCGTCCTGCTACCAAAAAAGTCTTAGAGCTTTTGGTTGCTTGTCATGATTGGCTGGCAGATGCCGTGTTTATTTTATCGCAGCAGGTGAATCCGCCAACGCCTGATTTATTGATTGAAGCATTACAGCAGTTTAGTAAAAATCCAGATAGTTTAAAGAAAATACCAAAAGAGTCATTGCAACCGCAGCGTGATGCCATTCTTTTGGCGAAAGAAAAGCAAGAATCGACCTATATTCAAAAGGATATTAGTGAGATGCCACTGATGGTGGCTGATACTGCTGAGCAAGAACAGAACACCAATAATAATGAGATGATTCGTATCTCAGGTGGCCTGATTGAACACATGATTAATCTATCGGGTGAGTCGGCGATTAACCGTGCGCGTATCGATATGGGCATGAGTAGCTTGACCAATAGTATTGAAGAGATGGGCATGACCGTACAACGTTTGGCGGATCAGTTACGCCGAATGGAGATTGAGCTTGAAGCGCAGATTTTATCGCAAATTGATGACGAATTGGTCAATCATGAAGGCTTTGATCCTCTAGAGATGGATCAGTATTCTTCGTTGAATCAGTTGTCAAAATCTTTGACAGAATCGGCGTCTGATTTAGTAGACATTAACCATACTTTATTAGAAAAAACCCGCGATAGTGAAAGTCTGTTGCTACAGCTATCGCGCACGCAAACTGAGCTGCAAGATGGCTTAATGAACTCGCGTATGGTGCCATTTACCCGTCTAACGCCAAGGCTTGAGCGTATCGTACGTCAGACGGCCAACGAGTTGAATAAGTCGGTTGAGCTAAAGATTATCAATGCTGATGATGAAATGGATAGAACCATTTTAGAGCGCATTACTTCGCCGCTTGAGCACATGTTACGTAATGCTGTCGATCACGGGATTGAAACGGTTGCAACGCGCCTAGAGGCGGGCAAAGAGCGTAGTGGAAAAATTACTTTAGAGGTACTGCGCGAAGGTAGTGAAATCATCATTCAATTAACCGATGATGGGCGCGGAATTGATGTAGAAGCGGTACGTGATAAAGCTGTTTCTCAAGGTTTGATTGATGCAGAAGATACCTCGCTAAGCGACCTTGATATCATGCAGTATATTTTTAATGCCGGTTTAACTACCAGTAAGCAAGTCACGCAAATATCGGGTCGCGGCGTCGGAATGGACGTTGTGATCAGTGAGATTCGTCAGTTAGGTGGGTCAGTATCAGTGGTATCGGAACTTGGTAAAGGTTCTCGCTTTACGATGCGTGTGCCACTTACCGTTGCTGTTTCTGATGCTTTGGTAGTACGTGCCGCAGACCGTTACTATGCGATACCACTGGTACAGATTGAGCGTGTTGTGCGTATTAATCCAGAAAAGATTTATGACTATTATCAATCAGGCGCTGCCACGCTTAATTTTGAAGATACCGATTATCGTGTTCGTTATTTAAATGAGATTTTATCGGGTAATAAGTTAAATGAGCTGGTCGTCAATACTAATACCAGCGTGCCACTTATTATTATCAAAAACCGTAGTGGACAGAATATGGCGCTACAGGTCGATCAAATCGCCGGCTCGCGTATTGAAGTGGTGGTAAAACCTTTGGGGCAACAGTTCTCAAATCTATCAGGTATTTCAGCGGCGACCATCATGGGTGACGGTTCGGTAATGCTTATCCTTGATTTGATTGCATTGATGCGTAATGCCTCTTTAGTGAAAGAAGTAATAAAACCTGCGCTTACAGGGCGCAGTAGCACAGAGTCTAAAGCCACTATCTTAGTGGTCGATGACTCGGTCACGGTACGAAAAGTCACCTCACGTTTCTTGGAGCGTCAAGGCTTCAATGTGGTACTTGCCAAAGATGGTATCGATGCGCTTGAGATTCTACAAGAGACAACGCCAGACTTGATGCTACTCGATATCGAGATGCCGCGCATGGATGGTTTCGAAGTCGCAACCCAAGTCCGCCATAATAAACGTTTGCAACAGCTGCCTATTATTATGATTACATCGCGTACGGGTGAAAAACATCGTGAGCGTGCGCTTGAGATTGGGGTTAACGACTATATGGGCAAGCCTTTCCAAGAAAATCAGCTGCTTAGTAAGATTGAAACCCTATTGGGTAAAGAGGCTAGCTTAGTCAATGAAGGATAATTTAAGCGTGATGGCGCTAAAAGACAAACATAAAAGCGATATTAAAGTGCTGGTGGTCGCAGAAGACCATCAGCAGCGTATGGCTTTTTCTGATACGGTGCGTAGCTGTGGTTTACAGCTGGTCGACTGCGTATTACGGGTACAGTTGCAAGAAAAACTTAAAAGCTATGCAGCGTCTATCGATATTTGGCTAATCGACGGCGATTATGATAATGATATGGCGCTAGCGACCGCCGCTTCCAAACCTACCGCCGTTTTAGTAGGTTTTAGTCAAGCGCCGTATCTCAACGAGGCGCAGCAATATGCCAAGTGGCAGCGTAAACTAAAGCGTAAGCTTGCTCAAATGCTGGCTTTACCCATGTTAGTCGATAATATCCCGTATGAGAAAAATACTGCCTATGAAAATGAAGCCAATGATTGGCATTATGTTGTATTTTTAGGTGCTTCTATGGGCGGGCCTAGTGCGGTCAAAGAGTTTTTAGACCATTTGTCACCTGTACTACCTGTGAGTATTTTATTAGCTCATCATTTTAATCAAACGATGATTAGTACCCTACCGCGTATATTAAACCGCCATAATGAGTGGCGTTGTCAGCTGATTACCTCCTCGCAGCGCTTGCGTGCTGGTCAATGTTTGATTGTACCGATTGATAAACAAATAGTTTGCGATTCAACTGGGCGTATCATTTTGTTAGATCAAGCGTGGGAGGGCGACTATAAACCTGCTATTGGTCAAATTCTTAAAAATACCAGCGATGTTTATGGCAGTGAGCTTATCAATATTATCTTTTCCGGTATGGGTAACGATGGTACGCAGTATCTGGATTTAATCCAAGATAATGACAGTCAATTGTGGGCGCAAGACCCAAGTCTAAGTACTTGCCCGAGTCAGCCGCAAGCGATTATTGATTCAGGGTATTGTCAGTTTGTCGGTAGCCCCACCGCATTAGCAGAAAGACTTACCGATTATATTGCTGAAAAGGCGGCAAGCGCTTCTTCGGATTCATTTATTGTGAGCGACTTATGAAACAGATTTTAAAGCATTCGTTTGAGGCAGTGAGCTTACTGACCACCAATAATGGTATGCTCGACGTGACGATTGTCCCCGCTGTTGACCAGCCGGATTGGATTATTCCTAGCAGTTTAATTTTGAGTGTCGATGAATGTAGCGAACATACATGGAATTATGAATGGCAACAACAAGAAGTCGCTGTCTTCCATCTAATGCCGAGCCATCAAACGCCGGACAAAATGATTGTCTTAGAAGGTAATACCTCTGCGCACCGTATTGCGCTACAGACAGCAGGCGAGCTGCGCCAACTTCAGGCGCGTATCTCTGATGTCAAAGATATCGACCTGCCTGAGCATTTCATTAAAACAGATGACAAAATCGATGATGTTCAGGAACGCGTACAAGAAGATGTTGTGCTATCCTACCTATTTCAAACGGTTATGATTGATAACACGCTATACATGGTGCCGGATTTGGATAAAATCGCTCATCAATTGGTTGATTTGGACAGCTAATTTGCTCATGATTATATTGTTTAAAATAGTTTTTTATCTTCAGCCCTAAGATTGTTTAGGGTGTTTCTTTATCAGCCAATCATTATTTAGCAATATAAGTTTAACAATATCAGTCTAGCAGTATTAGTAAGCGTCAATTAGCACTTATGAGTACCAATGAACAATAGGGATGATAAAGTACACTATGAATAACATTAATTCGAATCTGACAAAGTGGTCGCTCGCTAGTCGAGTTTTTCATTGGATTAGCGCTATTTTATTACTGGTCACTTGGGTCATGATACTTTTATATGACAAGCTTGATAGCAAAGTTTATATTGGATTGCACAAGGCATTTGGGATCAGTTTATTGTTTTGGATGCTTGCACGCGTGATCAATCGTATGTTTACTAAAGCGCCGCCAGCAGTTGCTATGCCAAAATGGCAGATGCTACTCTCACAGTTATCACACTTTTTCTTGTACGCCTTATTAATCGCGATGCCAACAGCAGGCCTACTGATGTCCGTCTATGGCGGTAGAGCCGTTGACATATTTGGCTTATTCCAAATTCCCGTATTTGTGACGCCAGATAGGGGCTTAGCTCGAATTTTTAATGATTGGCACACGGATATTTTATGGCCAATGATTATTGCCTTTACCGTTATTCATATTGGCGCCGCTTTATACCATCAGTTTATCAAAAAAGACAATCTTATGGCGCGTATGAAATAGTGGGCTATAGATAAGAAAAAACGTGTATAAAAAAGCCCTAAGCATAATACTTAGGGCTTTTCTTTGTGGCAGTAAAAATATGAGTCTATCTATAATATAGTGAATACCTATAAAATAAATCAGTCTACTTTTTATGCTCAGGTAAACTGATATTCATCTCAAGTACATCTAAGCTGTCTTCAGAGCGATGATTGATATTGACATCATCAATCTGTACGCCATTGACATACTTATTGACCACTTCTAGTATTTCACGTTTCATTTTTTCGATACGGTCAGCAGTTAGGCGATTATTTAAGCGGTTTTCGCTTGCAACGATAACCTTTAGACGTTCAGTGGCCATATTGGCGCTGCCAGTGTTATTGCCGTCGTCAGTACCGAATAGGCTACTCCAAAATCCTTTTTTCTTACTCATCATTAACCCCCAAACCAGCGCTGTAGTAGACCCTTTTTCTTCACATCAATATGACGTAATGGTCGCTCTTCTCCTAAGAAACGGGCGACGATATCGTCATAACATTGACCTGCCACAGAGTCGGTATAATGAATCACTGGCTCACCGTGGTTAGAAGCTTCAAGCACTGAATGACTCTCAGGAACTACGCCAAGTAACGGCACTTTTAGAATATCATTAGAAATGGTATCGATATCCATCATCTCGTTAGCTGCTGCACGGTCAGCATTATAGCGGGTGATAATCAAATGCTCACGTACCGTTCCTTGATTTTCAATTACTTTTTTGGTTTGGCTTTGTAAGATACCAATGATACGGTCCGAGTCACGTACGGAAGAAATCTCAGGGTTGGTCACGATGATAGCTTCATCAGCATGATACATTGCCAGCTGCGCACCACGTTCGATACCAGCAGGCGAGTCACAGATGATATAGTCAAATTGCTTCGACAGCTCGTCCATAACCTCTGCTACACCGTCGTCCGTCAACGCATCTTTATCACGCGTCTGACTGGCAGGCAGGATATATAGATTTTCCAGTTGCTTGTCTTTAACCAAGGCTTGCGATAGGCGTGCACTACCATTGATGACATCGACAAAGTCATAAACAATTCGATTTTCGCAGCCCATAATCAAGTCTAGATTACGTAAGCCTACATCAAAATCGATAACAACTGTCTTATAGCCACGTAATGCTAAACCGGCGGCAAAAGAAGCACTGGTTGTGGTTTTGCCCACACCGCCTTTACCCGAAGTGATTACAACAATCTTCGCCACAATGGCACACTCCTATGAATTGATGGGATATTTATTAGATAAAAAATTTTAGATGAAATAGCATGGATGTAAAGTAGCACAATTACTCGTCGTTTACCTAGCGTATATGTGCTATCTGCGAGCGTAAGCCTAGCATAAATATACAAAAACTTATAGCGAGTCTGTATTTGAGCACAAAAACAGCGGACATATAATATTTATGCTCGCTGTAAGTACAGATATTAAATAGTTAAAGACCCATCTAATATTTGTGTTTGAAGCCCGTATGTATAGTGTAGCGTAAATAGTGGCAGAGCTAAAAATTCATCATAGCGCAGTTTTGTTAAATAAACTTACCACACTATTAATCAAGCAATTTATAGGTCGAATGAGTCTCTATAAACCCATTTATCTAAACTGATACCAACAAAACTGACTTCTAAGAAATTTTAACTTTATACACAGCTTAAGCGTTGTCCATGACGGTAAAGACTAAGCCTTCGCCTTCTAAATAACGCACTTCAACCGATTTATCAATCACATGTTCAGGCAGGTTGTCGCGTAAGCAATACGTACCAGCGACTGATACCAATGATGGGTTAAATACTTGGCAGAAAATCCGCGCGTCTTTATCGCCAGTTGCGCCTGCGACTAAGCGACCTTGGGCACGACCATAAACATGTAAGTTATTGTCGGTAATGGCTTCGGCACCGCTATTGACACTATTGGTCAAAATCAAATCGCCGCCAACATGATTGAGGCTTTGTCCTGAGCGCAGCATTTGATCATAGATGAGGCTGGTGATTTGCTCAGCGCTGATAAGCGTTTCAGCAGTCAAGGTGGTTTCGGCTACTTCAGGTATCGCGCTTGCTGCAACAGTTTGGCTATCTGCTGTTGAGCCACTATTATCGGAAGTAGATGGTGTTGATTGCGTATTATCTACAGTAGCCGCGACTTGGCTTAACTCAGTAGTGGCTTTTTTACTTGGTAAAATACGCTCGATACGCTTACCATCAGCGGGGAATATCGCCAAACGTAGCTCGCGTGCTTGGGCGTCAAGTAAACCTGTGACCACGCCGATAGGTTGCAAACCCCAAGACCAAAGCAGCTCTACCAACGCCGATAAATCCTGCTCAACTTCACTGTCAATCAATACTGGGATATTGCTGTTCTTATTACTCAGAGTGGTTTCAAGCTGGCTGGCAATCGCAGTAAAATCAGCAGTGCTAAACTGTACCCGTGAGAAGGTTAGCATCTTGCCATAAAAGGCTAGCGCCGGCGTATTGGGTGAGGCTAGGGCCTGTTGCTCATTGTCTGAAATCGTCATAATATAAATCCTCAAAAATGGTCGTATTGCGCTGTTCAAGGTGCCGTTTTTGCCTCGGCATCTAGCATCAAAGTATGGCTAGCAAAAAATCTAATTCTTATTAAAAACACTATAAATTAAGCATGTCGTGATGCTTCCACTGCTGCACCTTTATTTGGGCTTCAAACTCGTCCAAACCATCGGCGATAATGCTTGAGATTAATGTATCAAGCGCGCTGTTGTCGGTATCGATTTGAGCGACACCGCTGGCAATAGCGACCATCAAAGCGTCGATACGTTCGGCGTCAAGCAGGCGCTCGTTAAGCGCATATACCACGTTTTCACCAATATTATGCCCGACATGCTGAAGCTGGGATTCAATTAAAGTACCAGCAATGGGTATCATACGCAGGTAGCGGCGTAGCTCAGGCGTATTGGCCAAGCCTTCTTTAATGGCATTGCCCATTTCAGTGGCAATAATGGTGCCGCCGCCCGATGACTCGGTCATTGCTTGGAGTTTCGGTGCCAGCTCTTTACGCAGTAGCGATAGCACCGCCGCCTCAATTTCATTGCGATTGCGCGCGATGGTAGATTCAATAAATGATTTATGAGTGTTAGGATCGGTGAGCTGCTGCCGGAAAGTCTGAATGGTCGTTAAGATGACGCGGTCAGACAGCTCTTCTAAGAGTAAGTCGATATAAAAGTTAATGCGGTTAATCCACGGCTGCGGCAATACTTGATAACCCAACTGATATAATCGGCGTCCGATAATTACCGCGCGAAATAAACGCAGGGCACGCAGCTGCGGAAAACAGCCTAACACTTCATACCAATGTACAAAAGGGAAAAAGAACCAGCGGTAATAGACCTTTTCTTTAATGGCAATCGCCCAGCGTAACAGTAGCTCTGCAATCAAGAATAGCGTAAAGAAACCGCCGGCTGTCCGCAACGAATCATGAATATGATTTTGATACCAGTTTAATGCTTCGCTCAGGCTCAACCACTGCGCTGTATTACTACTAAAATTACTCATCAAAATAGCGTCAATACTGATTAATAATAAATCAATACTGATGGCGATAATCATGACGATATCATAGGTCAGCTTCAAGCGATTGGGCTTGGGACGGTTTGGTCTTGGTGGCGCACTGTTCGATACGTCTGAGGACTGAATACGTGCTGGCGTTGATTCTAGAGGCGCGCTGGTAGTAGAAGAGGCGGGCACAGTCATACCTTATTAAGTAGTAAATGGCATCAGTAGTGAATCGCTTTATGCCAATCACTACCAAATAAACAACGAGTTTTAATGGCTATTCACATTATCAATGAATCATGCCAAAAAACAAGCCATCTACCATTATAATTTGGTATTTTAGCCATTATCTTTTTACATAAAAATCAGTCGGCCATTTTAGCCGACTGAAAGAGTAGAGTGTTTTTCGTATTATTTTAAGCTTGGTGCGTTTTATCAACCGCCACGTCATCAACCGCTTTGTCATTAACCACTGTGTCATTAAATTCAGCAAGCATCTCCGTGATGCGTTTGTCTTTTTGTCGCCAAATTTGCTCAACCCACTCAAACATTTGTGCCTTAACTGCGTCATCGTTTTCATAACCACCGTTTTGAATGCCAGTCGACAGCTCGTCAGGTATTTCAATATGGCGAACATCGACGCCTAAGCGTTTAATATTACCTTTCCACAAATCACCATAGCTTGGCACGCCGTCAGGGTAGACGATGGTCATATCTAAAATGCCATCGACATCAGCGCCCAAAGCATTAATCGCCAATGACAAACCACCAGCACGTGGTTTTAATAGATGGGTATAGGGTGAGTTTTGTTTATCGTGTTTTTCTTGAGTAAAGCGCGTGCCTTCTAAATAGTTCAACAAGGTAAAGGGTTTGTCTTTTAATAATGCACAAGCGCGCTTGGCTTCTTCGATATCTTTACCTTGAAGAGCTGGGTTCTTAGCAACCGCTTCTTTAGAATGTCGGCGCATCATTGGAAAGTCCAAAAAGTAAAACGCCTGCCCAACGATAGGAATATAAATAAGCTCAAACTTAGTAAAAAAGCGAGTCAGCGGCAAGCGTTTTTCACTGATATATTGCACGATACTGGTATCCACCCATGATTGATGGTTACTAACGAGCAGGTATTTACCGTCCATATGGACATCGTCAGGTAGATGAATGCGCCAGTCTTTACGAGGCAAAATAGTATCGATTAACGCATTATTGCTACTAATCCAATGATTGGCGATTTTAATCACCGTTTTATCGGCGATAGGAGCGCCCGTCACGATTTTACCAACGCCCATTAGCCATAATGGAATGCTCCCACCAAAGCTATTGGCAGCGATGACCCCAGTTGCTGCCGCAAGCGACATGGCTTTTCCCAACTTTGGGGCTCGTGTATGTATTTTTTGCATAGCTGCGTTCAAGCGCATATCCAATCCCTTCCTGTTAATTTTACGAATCGTTCAGTCTCTCAAACTTTCTTTTTTTAATGGTTAGCTTTAAACCGCTATTTTTGAATTATTCTTTTTCAGAAAACCTCAAAATGGTCTTTTGATGCTGTAAAAATACTTTTGAAGATTAACGCTAGTCGAAACCTTATATAAGTTTGGTTATTATGCTGCTTATTATTATAAAACTCTCTCTTTACTCATTATTATACAGAGTGATTTTAGCAGAAAAAAATTAGAGTGTACGACTGTAAACGTGACTTGCGGTAACAAATTAGCCTTGTCCACCATCAATAACCTATCGACAGTTATGCACTTTCCATACATAGATGTGACAAAATATTACACACAAATGGATGGTAATTGCCATAATAATAACAAGGGTGGATAAACATCTAAACGATATTGCTGATCAACAGTTGTTATACGCAATATTCATAAAAAGCACAATTTATCTATCGATTTTTTAACTTAAGAGGAAATATCATGCGTAATACATTAATGATTGTAGCAGTAGCATCAGGTTTGGCTCTAAGCGGTTGTGCAACTGATCCATATACTGGACAACAGACTCTTAACAAGTCGGCACTTGGCGCATTAGCTGGTGCAGCTGGTGGCGCGACCATCTCAAAAGCAACAGGTGGCGATAAAACTGGACGTGATGCTGCTATCGGTGCTGCATTAGGCGCAGGTGTTGGTTATTACATGGATCGTCAAGCCAAGCAACTTCAGCAGCAAATGGCTGGTACTGGCGTGACAGTTACACCAAACGCTAACGGTAACATTGATTTGGTTATGCCAGGTAACATCACGTTCTCATTTGATGATGCTACTTTGAATAATTCATTTAAACCAACGCTTGATAAGCTTGCATCTACGATGAATGAGTATAATCAAAACACCATTACTATTGCTGGTCATACTGACAGTAAAGGTGCTGACGCTTATAACATGGATTTGTCACGTAAACGCGCTTATGCCGTAGCGAACTATTTAAGTGCTCGCGGCGTGGCTTCTAACCGTATCAATGTAGTCGCTTATGGCGAGTCGCGTCCAGTTGCTGATAACAACAGTGAATATGGTCGTCAGCAAAACCGCCGTGTTGAGCTAACCGTTAACGCACCAAATAGCGTTCGTTAATCAATATTGAATGACTTCAGATAAAGAATTAGAAAAGAGACCAGCGCACAGCTGGTCTTTTTTTTGCTTAAAATTTGTTCAATCTTTTAAATTTATATTTGATAATAGTTATCAATAACATTATAATTCGCAGGTATTAAATTCTGCTAGTATTTAACGATATTGTGAAATCAAGATTTTTACTCTGAACAATATCTGCTACTTACCTTGCTAAATTTTCTCCTTCTAATTCTCTAAACTTTTACTTTGCTATTTTATCTAGTGTATCTCATCGAGGACGTGTATGAATATCAGCCCAGCGACAAGCCGTAAAATTTTACCGACTACTTTAGCTGTTGCACTGGCAGGAATGCTAATGCTCTCAGGTTGTAGCAAACAGTCTGATGACACTGCAAATACGGCTGCTCAAACTGAGACGCAAGGGGCAGAAAATACCGCTACTACAACCTCTTCAGCTGCCGCCCAAGCTCATATTGATCGTCTGCTGATTAGCTATGCTGATATGGCGCACGCCGCCTATAAAGATTCTTTAGAAACCGCCAAACTTTTACAAACGGCAGTTAATACTTATGTAGAAACGCCAACCCAAGCCAATCTTGATGCTGCAAAAGCTGCGTATAAAGCCGCGCGTCAGCCGTATTCGCAGACTGAAATATTCCGCTTTGACGAAGGCTTTGTGACTGCTAATGAGAAACGTGAGCTTGGCAGTATTGATGGCTGGGAAGGGCAGGTAAATGCATGGCCGCTTGATGAAGCATTGATTGACTATGTGAGTGATAGTTATGAGGGCGAATATAACAGTCAAGACAATATTATTAATAGCGACAGCATTACCGTTGGCAGCATAAAGCAAGATACCAGCACCATTACGCCTGAGTTATTGGCTGAGATGAGTGAGATCGGCGGTAGCGAAGCCAATGTGACTACTGGTTATCATGCGATTGAGTTTCTGCTGTGGGGTCAAGATACCAATGGCGTCGGTGAAGGCGCAGGCAATCGTCCGGTGAGCGACTATGTGACAACCGATGGTAAATGTACCAGTGGTGAAACGGTCAATACTGATGCCAGTATTTGCGAGCGCCGTGGGCAGTATTTAAAAGCCGCTACCCAGTTGTTGGTTAATGATTTGACCGCGATGGAAGCTGAGTGGCAACCTGATAGCGAAAACACTTTACGTAGTGACATGATGGCACGTAAAGACAAAAATGGTCTGCGTCAAATCATGTATCAAATGGGCAGTTTAGCGCTTGGTGAGCTGGCATCTGAGCGCATACAAGTGGCCTTTGTCACCGGCTCTACAGAAGATGAGCACGAATGCTTTAGTGATTTAACTCATTTAAGCTACGCCAATAATGCCCGGGGTATTCAAAATGTCTTTAATGGTAGCTATAAAAACGTCGCCGGTAAAACGGTCGGCGGATACGGCGTTAAAAATTATCTTATTGATACCGGTAATACAGAAGCGGCTGATAAGCTCGCGGCTGACTTTGCCAAAGTAGAAGCGGCGTTTAAGGTAATTGTTGATAAAGGCGAGAAAGAAGGTATCAAGGTCGATCAAATGATTGCTACAGTAGGGCAAGCAAGCAAGCATGGTATTTCTGCTGAAGAGCAAAACAAACGCCGTGGTTGGATTGAAAGCAGTATCACAAGCTTACAAGAGCTAACCGCTGGTATCGAAAATGCGGCAAAAGCCGTTGGTATTGACAACCTAGACGCCGATGCAGGCTCACAGTTTTAAGCTAGCGCCTATTGAATAGTATTAATTGCTAGTGTTTTTGTGGCAGTGTTTTTTAGCTATTTTTATTCTGGCTTTTATGTGCCTGATAAGTCGCTATAAGTTAATGAGAATTATTTTCATAGAAAAATAATTTAGGTATAATAAACACGTTGTCGACCGCTGTTGGCAGCGTGTTTTTTTTATAGCCTATTAAAATAGTCAGATAGGTCAGGGCGCAGCAAATACTTATCGAATAGAAATACCTATCGATTAAAAGTGAAAAAACTATAGCACGTGTTTTTAATGGTTCTATACCAGAACTAAGGTTCCTTATGAGCAGCAGTAATGTGTTAACCGCCAAACAATCTATCGCGTCTTATTCCTCTTTGATATTTAACAGCTCGCCATTGAGGCTATGGATAGGGATAGCATGTGCTCTCTCATTAAGTGCTTGCCAGCCGAGTGATAATGTTGCTAATCCTGCTACAGATGACGTTAAGACTCAAGAAAGCAGCTATTCGCAAAATATAACTTCTGAACGTCTGCAGGCTATTGAGGGTTTAGCTGGCGTACCGATGCAGCAGCTTGCCAGCTTTGATGCGCAAGAAATTAAGCAAGGCGGCGATACCGGTATTAGTATCACCACTAGTGAAAGCTACTCTAAGCCTTCATCAAACATCACCGCTTCACGCAAAGGCTCTTTTTTTATTGGTAATGCATTTTTTAGGCAACCTTGGGTAGTTGCGCCGGCGAGTACCGATAGCCGCGATGGGCTTGGGGCTTTATTTAACGTCGCTGCTTGTCAATCGTGCCATATCAAAGACGGTCGCGGTCATGCGCCAATGAGTAATGAAGATGATGCCGACAGCTTGCTTATTCGTCTTGCTATGCCTGCTACTACCGATGAGCAGCGCCAAAAATTAAAAAATTCCTTGATTGAAAAAGTCGTACATCCTATGTATGGCGGTCAATTACAAGATCGTGGTATTCAAGGTGTCCCTGCTGAAGCACGAATTGCGGTACAGTGGAGCGATAAACCCGTCACCTTTGCTGATGGTCATGTCGAAACGTTACGAGCGCCGACCTTTAATTTGACCAAGCCCGGTTATGGTGCATTTGATGATGAGCTGATGGTATCGCCGCGTGTTGCCTTACCGATGATTGGGCTTGGACTACTCGAGCAAATACCAGACGAGGCTATTAAAAAACAAGTAGTAAAAGCGAGTAAGGCCAATGGCGACATTAGCGGCAAATTCAACATGGTGCTGGATCCGCAAACGGGTAAAATAGCATTAGGACGCTTTGGCTGGAAAGCTGGGCAAACCAAACTGATTACTCAAAACCAAAGTGCGTTTAATGAGGATATGGGGCTGACCTCGAATATCCGTCCGCATGAATCCTGCATGCCGACGCAGACCGCTTGTATGAATGCGACAACTGGGGCTGATGAGCAAGGTAATGGCAAGCCGCCCGTCGAAGTCAATGATGAAGTGGCAAAATTCGTCGAATTTTATACCCGTAACCTAGCCGTGCCGCATCGCCGCAATGCTAATGACAAGCTAGTACTGGCGGGCAAAAAACGCTTTTATGATATGGGCTGTCAAAGTTGCCATACGCCGCGTTATCAGTTGCCAAAAACCGACGATGACCATCTTGAGCAGCATGGGCAAGTGATTTATCCTTATACCGATTTATTGTTACATGACATGGGAAATGATCTTGCTGATCGTACCATCGCTGGCAAGCTGCCATCAAAAGATTTACAAGTTGAGTTTTTAGCCAATTCCTATGAATGGCGCACGCCTGCACTATGGGGCATTGGGCTGGCGCAAACGGTCGATCCACAAGCGACGTTTTTACATGATGGGCGCGCGCGTACCTTGATGGAAGCGGTACTTTGGCATGGCGGCGAAGCGGAAAAGCAGAAAAAAAAGGTGCTTAAGCTTGATAAACAAGGGCGCAGTGAATTAAATGCGTTCTTAAAATCATTATAAAAGTAAGATGATGGGCTTTAAAACCCATTTAAAAACCATTTAAAAGCTATTCTCCTTAAATATATAGATTTAAATAACTACTCATATCAATAGCCATATAAATACCGAGAAAACTATGAAAATAAACCCTGCATTAGCAATGGTACTATCAGCATTAAGTGCTGGTATTCTTATTAGCTGTGTCAAACCTGCTGATGAGAGCAAAGCGCCAGAAGTAGATAGCCAAGTTGCCAAAGAAAGTGCTACTTCTACGGCTACAACTGAAAAAGACAATAGTGCAGATAAGATTACCGCTGTCGATATTAGTGCTGATACTGAAAAAACCTACTTGACCCATGTGGCAAATGATATGGTTATTCCAGCTTATGCAGATGCAGCGAAGCAGAGTGATTTATTGCATGAGTTGGCACAAAAGCATTGTCAGCAGGCGCCAGTTAGCGGTGATGCGCTAAAAGAATTGCGCGACCAATGGCTGGTGCTCGCACAAGCATGGGCTGGCGCTGAGATGGTTAATTTTGGTCCAGCAACCGCGAGTATGAGTAATTTATATATCAATTATTATCCTGATGAGCGTGGTTTGGTGCACGGTGGCGTTGCCGATCTAATTGCTGCCAATCCTAAGCTTACCGCTGAGCAACTGGCTAATGAAAGCGCGATTGTGCAAGGTGTTCCAGGGTTAGAAGAAGCGTTATATGCCAATGACAGCTTGGATGCTGGGCAATGTGCTTATGTGCTGAGCGCAAGCAATGCCTTAAGCACACGCCTAAAAGATATTGAGAAAAACTGGCAGCAAAACTCAACCACTTTATTAGCGATTGATAAAACTGCTGAGAGCGATCAAGGTTTGAATCAATGGTTTAATTCTTTATTGTCATTGGTTGAGACCATGAAATCTAATGCTATCGATCAGCCATTAGGTTTAACGGGTAAGAAAAAAGGCCATTTGCCAGCTGCGACCGCAGGGCAAAGCCGCGCGATTATAAATGCTAAATTGGCCACGCTGAATAAAGCAATGACCGATCCTGTCTTAACCGCTATTCTTGGTAGCAATAATGAAAATGCAGTGGCGGATAATTTATCGACCGCGCTTGCTGATGCGACCACCTTATTGGCGCAAATGCCAGAAGACTTGGCGACTGCTGATAAAGCCACCCAGCAAGAATTGTATGATCAGCTGACGACTATTACACGCATTATTAAACGCCAATTGATTCCGACCCTCGGTATCCGTGTGGGCTTTAACAGTACTGATGGCGATTAAAAAATGCATTCTATCGACACTAAAACAGCAAGTAATTCACAAGGGCAGTCACAACAGGCGCCACAAGAGAATCAGCCTAATTCTGAGCTGTTTGCGATATCGGCATTGACCATGCTTTCTACTGTCATAGGTACAGCCGTGCTTGTCGGTATCCATCATCGTTATCGCAAGCAGCACCATCCTGATGCCAGCTTGCGCGACTATGTAGTAGGCATGCGCTCGCAACTACAGTCGCTAAGCTCAACATCAAAACGCGAGCTCGTACAGTTTCGCCATGCTTGTCAGCAAGCGACTTTTGCATGGCAACAGGCTTATCGTTTACCGATACAAGGTAAGCAAAACGCCAATCATAATAGCCTAGCTGACTTTAGCGCCGCACATACCACTACCGTATTGCCGCGCCCCGTTTGCTGGGTTAGTGGTGTGGCGTCTATGCCAAAAAATATTGCCTTAGCAAATGATGATAGCGCTGACGAAAACCACTTTGGTGTGGTCGGTATCGCCGCCGATAGACAACTCGTTTGGCAAACGACCATGCCAGAACGTGTCCACGATATTGTCGTCCAGCCTGTTCTTGACCGTGAAAGTAACTTTTCTAACCACAACCAAAATGCTAACCATAATCGAAATCGCGATGTCGTTGTCATGGGTCGGCGTCCGAGTGAAAAGTTTTGGGTATTAAACACGGCGAGTGGACAAGTAAAGTTTTCTATTAAAGCATCTACTCATCGCCACTTTTATGGGCATGCTTGCTACAGCCTAGACGGTAAACTGCTCTATGTGACCGAAAATGACACTCTAAGCTTAGATGGTAAAATCGGTATCTATGATGCTGATGATCATTATAAAAAAATAGCAGAGTTTGATTCTTATGGTATTGGTCCGCACGAGCTGATTATGCATCCTGATGGCGAAACGCTAGTGATTGCGAATGGCGGTATCAAAACCGAGCAAGCGTCGCGTGCAGAGCTCAATTTAGACAGCATGCGCCCATCATTGGTGTACCTAAATCGCCATAATGGCGATTTATTTGAGCAAATTATCCCTGAACACAATCAGATGAGCGTGCGTCATCTAGCCATGCATAATGATGGAACGGTGATGATAGGCATTCAATTCCAAGGCGAAAAGCATATCAATGTGCCGTTAGTATTGACCCATAAACGCGGTGAACCTGATTTTAAACCCCTTATGATGCCAAATAACCAATGGCAGCGTTTCCATCAATATATCGCCAGTGTAGCGGTTGATAGTGAGCGTAACTTATTATGCGTGACCACGCCGATTGGCGGTTGCGCGGCGATTTATGATTTAAACACTCGTACACTAATTGATGATGTTAGCCTGCCAGATTGTGCAGGGGCAGCAGTATTGTTTAATAATAATACTGAAAAAGCAGAAGATAATAATGAGCAATCAGGTTTTATCGTTAGTGATGGGCAAGGTCAGTTAACGGCGTTAACTGTTAATAACTTGGCAGCTGCACAACTAGATACTGTGGATAAAGGTGAGCGCGTTTTTATAGATGGCAAATATCATATGATGTCGTTCGATAATCACTTACAAGCGCTCTGAGCATGAATGTGCCGTCAGCAAATCATTCGTTTTTATTAGACAGCGCTATACATTGTTTGGCGCAAGCGGATATTGAGCTACATATCACTAAAAAGCGGGTTAAAAATATTAACTTTCGCTTAAAACCGCATAAATTACTTGTGTCTGTGCCAATATCTCTTAGCTCAGCGCAAGCCGCACTCGCTATAGAGAAACGCGTGCCATGGGCGATAGCAAATCACGCGCAAGTATTAGAGCAATATAAACGCAAGCAAATTCCTTCAAATGATGCTTCGATTGCTAATAACACGCTGCTATTGTGGGGTGTAAAGCAATCATTCACGCTGAGTGATGATGAAAAGATTGCCTACTATCGGCAACAGCTTTCTGAAGTTGTACCTGCATTATTTAAAAAGTGGCAACCGATTGTTGGCGCTCACGCTAATGAGATACGCCTAAAGAAAATGCATACGCGCTGGGGCAGTTGCAATACCCGCGCAGGCCGTATTTGGCTATCCATTTATTTGCCTGCTTATGCTATTGAATGCACCGAATACGTCATCGTCCATGAGCTGTGTCATCTGCATCATGCCAATCATAGCCGCGCCTTTTGGCAAACAGTGACAACCGCCATGCCCGATTATCAGTATTGGCATAATATGCTGGCTGGTAAGACGGGACAGTTAGACTAAAGGTCTCACGTAAACAATATAAAAAATTTCAGTAAGCCTGATATGATAAATACTAATGGTACTCCGTTTATCATTTAAACAATAAAGCTATAGTCAAGGATGTGATATGGAAAACGTCAATCAAGCGGAGTTTTGGCAGCAGCGTTATGAGCAAGACAGTATCGGCTGGGATATGGGACAGGTGTCACCACCACTCAAAGCCTATATTGACCAACTGCCTGAATCTGCTAAAGAGCAATCGATTCTAGTACCGGGTGCGGGTAATGCTTATGAGGTAGGCTATCTGCATGAGCAAGGTTTTACCAATGTTACCTTGGTTGATTTTGCCCCTGCGCCGATTGCAGCGTTTGCTGAGCGTTATCCTGATTTTCCTGTTAAGCATTTAATCTGTGCTGATTTTTTTGAGTTATCGCCTGCGCAATATCAGTTTGATTGGGTGCTGGAGCAGACATTTTTTTGTGCGATAAATCCATCACGCCGTGACGAATATGTGCAGCAGATGGCAGCGTTACTGAAACCAAATGGTAAGCTGATTGGTTTGCTGTTTGATAAAGACTTTGGACGAAACGAGCCACCATTTGGCGGTACAAAAGCTGAATACCAGCAGCGTTTTGAGCGTCATTTTGATATTGAAATTATGGAGACGAGCTATAACTCGCATCCGGCGCGGCAGGGCAGTGAGTTATTTATTAAGATGCGCGTAAAATCTTAATCTCACGCTTAATGTTTTCTCGAGCTTGTTCTTCTAGGCGGGAATGATAGTAATCAGTTAGATAAAGCGTTTGGTGCGCTAATAATCCTTTTAACACTGATATGCGTCCGACGCGGTAATTGACGTTTGAGATGTGAGCATACTCTTGGCGTACGGCTTGGGCATATTGTTGATACTCCGACCAAGATGCTCCCAAAACACTTAAATCCATATCTAGTAAATAGGCGGCATCGCTTTTTTTAGCTTTATCTAACCAATCATCAGTCTTGTCAATTTGATGGCTAGCCGTCATCATAATTAGCGCGTAGATATATTGGCATTGCTCAGCACTCAGATAAGAATTTAACGACTCTACGGCATATTCTGCACTTTTAAGCTCATTATCTACGCACGTTGGCGTATATATCACATCATGATAAAACAGTGCCAATGCGATAATATGCGGCTCATTCAAATGATGCTTAACCTGTTCGAACTGCCCAAACAGCTGCCGAATATGCTGCAAGCTATGATAAACGCGCTGGCTTTCGTTATAGCGCATGGCGATATCTTGCCACAGCGCTTTTAATATTACTGGCTCGATATCGTTACTTATAGTATATAAATGCCACTCGAAAATCTTACCAAGCTCAGTCTCTATTTGTGACAACCCGTCCATAGTTAGCCTTTGTTTAATGTCTGCCTAGGATTTAAAACCAGCGATTTACTTTTTATTAGCCGCATCTTCAAATGCTTGTTTAAACAGCTTGCCGAGCAAATTAACATCATCGACGCGGGCATAATTCAAGCGGGTGACAAAAGCGATATGACGATGTGGTCCTTCCTCGGCTAATGGCACCGCGACTGCATTTTGATTTTGTAGATGCAGCTGATCGAGCGCCATCTCTGGCACTAATGTCGTCCCCATATTGGCAAGCGCCATTTGTATCAGGGTATTTAAGCTGGCATCAGAAAAGCTCGATTTCATTTGCGCACGGTCAAAATGACAGACGGTCAAGGTTTGATCAGTCAAGCAATGTCCTTCGCCAAGTAGCATCAGATTGGCCGTTGCTAGCTCATCAGCGTTGATGGTTTTGAGCTTGGAATGGACGTCGTCTTTTGGAAAGACGGCAAAGAAATCCTCTGCCCAGAACTCAAAAGTATGCAAACCATCGACCGCATAAGGTAGTGCAATAATCGCCGTATCAATGTGACCGTAGCGTACTTGCTCAAGCAAACGCTCGGTTTGCTGCTCGACAATGGTCATACGAAATTCTGGATAGTGTTCACGTAGCGCAGGCAACACTTTTGGCAGCAAATAAGGGGCAATCGTTGGAATGATACCGACGGTCATAGGGTAAGCAAGCGGCGATTGATGGCTATGCGCGCGCGTGGTCAAATCGTTGACTTCAGAAAACACCCGCTGCGCGCGCGTCAAAATGTCCTCGCCGATAGGCGTAATCAAGACTTGCTTATTATTTCGCTCAAAAATCTGGGTATCCAGTTGTTTTTCTAACTCTGCGATACCAAGGCTTAGCGCAGACTGTGAAATATTACAGTCTTCTGCTGCACGTTTAAAATGACGGTGTTTAGCGACGGCTAAGGCAAACTCGAGTTGACGTAAAGTAATCATAAAACCTCTCTATTAATGGGTTTTTCATGCGATTTGTTTTACTCATTTATCTTGTGTAATATATCAATTTAATACTGATGTACAGATAAAAAAGTAGATAGAATAGTTTAACAAGTTTAATAAAACAAAACATCAAATTAAAAACTTTTAATTTGATTAACCATAGAATTCGCGTATAGTTTGTCAGGTAGCCCAGAGATTAGAAGGGTTAATAGAAATAAACCTAAAATAAATTTTAATTACCTTACCATCAATCAATCAAAAAAAAGGAGCCAATCATGGCGTCTATTATCAATCAAGAAATCCCAGAATTTTCAGCAGAAGCGTTTGTAAACGGTGAGTTCAAAACCATCACCTCTGAAGACGTAAAAGGTAGCTGGGCGATTTTCCTATTTTACCCAGCTGATTTTACCTTTGTTTGCCCAACTGAACTTGAAGACATGGCAGCACATTACGAAGAGCTTAAAGGTTTGGGCGTAGAAGTGTACTCAGTATCAACCGATACGCATTTTACTCATAAAGCATGGCATGATTCTTCAGAAGCAATCGGCAAAGTAACTTACCCGATGATTGGCGATCCTACTGGCCGTATTACTCGTGGCTTTAACGTCATGATTGAAGAAGCAGGTTTGGCTGAGCGCGGTACATTCTTAGTGGATCCAGATGGCTTGATTCAAGTTGCTGAAATCCATGCAGGTGGCATTGGCCGTAGTGCAAAAGACATGCTACGTAAAGTAAAAGCAGCACAGTATGTTCGTGAAAACGACGGCGAAGTTTGCCCAGCAGCTTGGGAAGCCGGTCAGGCAACATTGAAACCAAGTCTTGATCTAGTCGGTAAAATCTAAGTCAGTATTTATTAGACCAAAGTTATTAGATTAAGATTTTAGTATTATTTAAAGCGGTATTTGCTGATTGATAATGCTAAATAAAGTGCTAAAAAAAGACCCCATTAACTTATGCTAATGGGGTCTTTTTTTGTCTCAATCTTATAAGGCTTTATAATATCTAACGGTATAAACTAGCCACTAGTTAAGCATGAGATTGTAATTTATTTTTATCAATTATTTTATAAATCTCATCTTTTAGATGCAGTTTTCGCTTTTTCATTTGTTCTATTTCCTCATCGCGACTGGCATGCGTCACCAAATCTTTATCTAGCTGATTGATTTGCTGATCAAGCTGCGTATGCTCATCAAAAATAGTCGCAAAGTGGCTGTCTTTTTGTTTAAGGTCAGCAATAATTTCTCTGTTGTCTTGCCATGTATCCGTCTTTCTCATCTTGTCATCCTTGTTATGAAGCGCAAGCTTATTAAAGCAATAGCGCATTTTTAGTTAAGAGTGCTGTGATGAATTGCTATGATTGTGAGACTTCAATGTCATTAAGCCAAATCGTTATTCAGCTCAATTATAAACAGGTTTACTAGTAGCAGAAAGGGCGTTTAATAAGTACAAATAACCATCAATCTACTGATAGGTAAATAAGATTTTTTCTTATTCGCCTCATTCGATTGTAGCGAAAAAATTTACTAGATACCATGACTATCATTATCTTTTATTTGTCAGTAGTTTTGAAATTAAATGATAATAACTATTTATGATTTATTTTATAAAACATAAGGTTTGAGTTTATCGGCTTGCTCAAAACGCCCAAACCCTTGATAATAGACGTATCAAAGATGGTAAGCCAAGTATTTATAGCCTTTAAATCAGCGACTTAACTTATCACCAAACCCTATTTAAATGTCCAGCATCGTAGCTGACGTTACATATTTAATAATAATGAGGAACAAACATGATAGATCAAAGTTTATTAGATGCAGTAAAAAGCTACAGTGAAAACATGACCCGCCCACTTACCTTTGTATTGGGTAGCGGAGAACATAGCAAGCGTGCGGAGCTGATTGATTTTTTGACCAAAATTGCAGGGACTACGGATAAAATTCATTTTGATAGTACAGCTACCGATGACAGCTTACCAAGCCCAATTAGTTTTAAAGTAGTCAGCCATATTGATGATGTATTGACCGATACTGGTATTGTTTTTAGCGGTATCCCTGGTGGTCATGAATTTACGTCTCTGATTTTGGCGATCTTGCAAGCCGGTGGTCATACGTTAAAACTAGATGAAGGCATTCAAAAGCTGATAAAGCGCTTTAATAAACCGCTGCAGTTTCAAACCTATGTCTCACTCTCTTGCCACAGTTGCCCAGAAGTTGTGCAAGCACTGAACCAATTCGCGCTGTTAAACGATGACATCAGCAATGAGATGATCGATGGTGCGTTATTCCAAGAGCAAGTAGAAGCGAATAACATCCAAGGCGTACCAGCAGTGTTTTTAAACGGTAAGCCGTTTGCTAATGGTCTGATTGACACGGCTAAATTGATTGAAAAGTTACAAGAGCAATTCCCTGATTTATTAGCAGAAGCTGATGACAATGCTGAACAGTTAGAGCAGCAAGATGTGACGATTATTGGTGCGGGTCCTGCTGGCGTGGCGGCGGCAATTTATACCGCGCGTAAAGGCTTAAAAGTCACTATGGTCGCCGATCGCATTGGCGGGCAAGTCAAAGACACGCAAGATATCGAAAACTTAATCTCTGTACCTTTGACGACGGGTAGTGAGCTTTCGGCGAACTTTGAAAAGCATTTGCACGAATATGACATTACGCTCAAAGAACATGTCAGCGTCAAAGAAATCAGTGAAACTGAAGATGAAAACTATCGTATTCATCTGAATACCGGTGAGACGTTTGAGACGCGCAGTATTATCTTAGCGACCGGTGCCCAGTGGCGTAAACTGGGTGTCCCAGGTGAAGATGAAAACGTCGGTAAAGGTGTTGCTTACTGTGCGCACTGTGATGGTCCTTTCTTTAAAGGTAAAGACATCTCTGTCATTGGTGGTGGTAACTCAGGTATTGAGGCGGCGTTAGACTTGGCAGGTATTGTGAAGCATGTGACCGTCCTTGAATTTGCGGATGATTTAAAAGCCGACCAAGTATTGATTAATAAAGCCAAAGAAAAAGCAAATATTGATATCATTACCAGTGCTGCAACGCAAGAGATTAAAGCGCAAGATGGTAAAGTGACATCTATCGTTTATCAAGACCGTAGCAGCAGTGAGACCAAAGAGCTTGATGTTTCAGCAGTGTTTGTGCAGATTGGTTTGGTGCCGAATACTGAGTTTGTCAAAGGCTTTGTCGATTTAAACCGCTTTGGTGAGGTTGAGATTGATGAGCGCTGCCGCACCGATCGCAAAGGTATCTTTGCTTGTGGTGACGTTACTACCGTACCTTTTAAGCAGATTAATATTGCGATGGGTGAAGGTTCAAAAGCAGCATTATCAGCGTTTGAATATTTGGTGATGCAGTAAGTTATTTAGCTTTTACCAAAGTCTTACACCCCTAAAGTCTACTATGGTTTTAGGGGTATTTTTTTTTGCGCATTGGTTAAGGTTTAATCTGCCAATACACCAGCTACCGAGAGTAATTCACCCGCTTCATCTTCTTTAATGATTCGAGTTTCATTGAGTGCTGCTTCTTGCCAAGTTTGTAGATGAGGATTGTTTAACATCGTCTCACAATACTGTTTGGTTATTGGTTTCAATGTTATGCCCGAGGCGTCCGCATAAGTCTGCAAGCGTAGAACCACAGGGGCGAAAAAAGCATCGGCAACTGTGAATGCACCAAACAGATAGCTGTCTTTTGGGCGATTTTTTAAACAATCTGCAAATATATTTTCTATACGAGTGATGTCTTTTAAGCATGCAGCGCTTGGTTGTATTTTCGCTTTAGCTCGAATGTTCATCGGCATCTCACTACGAATACCCATCAGACCTGAATGCATCTCAGCAACGATGCTTTGGCAATAAGCACTATTTATTCTGTTACTGGTATTATTCTTAGTATTAGACTTACTCCGTCCTGTCCAAACATCTAACTCTGTCAGATAATCATTGGCGTGAATGGCAATCGCTAAGGTATCCCAGACCGTGACTTTATCGCTGTTATTATCGTTGTCTTGACCATAGACCAGAACCGGTACTTTGCCGGTTGGCGCATGCTCATTAAGAATGGCTGTCGCTGATGGATGAAACAGCTCAATCAATTGCTCATCAAAATCAATGTTAAATGCCTTGAGTAGTAGCCAAGCTCGCAATGACCACGACGAATAATTTTTATTGCCGATGATGAGTAGCGGTTTTTGCATCATAAAGTCCTATTAAGGGATATCAGTAGGATTTTATTATGTCTCCAATATTAAGAGTTGACCAGTCTATAGTTGAGTAATATATAAAAAAAGCCCATCCAAAATCTGGACGGGCGTTTTTAAAGCAGTAGTAATTATATTTAAATTATTATTAATCGTCTAATAAATCCATACGCTTTGCCGCTTCATAAATACCTGTCGAGCGGTTACCGGTACGGCAGAATATCAGCATCGGCTGCTCAGCTTGGTTAAAAAAATCCGCAAACTCTTCAACATGGTTTTGATTAAGCTCACTACCTGCAAAAGACACTTCTTTATAAGCAAGTCCTGCTTTTTTAGCAGCGGCTTCAATCTCAGCGCTGGTTGGTTGGTTTGGTTCTTCACCATCTGGACGGTTGTTAATAATGGTTTTAAAACCGTTTTCAGCAATCATAGGTACTTGATCAGGGGTGATTTGTCCGGTAATACTAATTTGATGGCTCATAAGAGCTCCTTTTTATTTTTTAGCGTAAAAATGAAACTTTTACGCTTAGATTAAAGTATTTCAATAAAGTATATCTGCTCTCTACAACAAGCCTTGCATCAGCGCACTTTGATACAGTAATTTGGCGCGTGCACCCGTGCCGCAGAACATCAGGATGGGTTTGGGCATGGTGCGATAAAAGGCTGCAAACTGCTCAACAGTCGCCATGCTTAAACGTTCATCATCAAACGGTAAATGCTGATAAGTAAGGTTGGCTTTTGCCGTTGCACTGGTAAAGTCACAGCTATTCGGCTGCGTTTCTGTCTCAGCGTCAGGTCGAATATTGAGCACAGAGCGGTAACCTAGCTCGGCAATTTTGACGCATTGGCTTGGGTAAATTTGCTTATAAATGGTTAAATCATCGGTCATAAGTTTTTCGGTCGCATATATTAAATGGCGTTAGAATTTCTGGTGTTTCTAGAGACAGTAATTTTTTAATCTGATAGTAATTTAGCATAACACAGCTTTTATCATATCTCTGTTTTGTCACTGATATTTTATAATTAAGGTCTTATCACTGATGTTTTGACACTGACAATAACGGTCATGAATAATTTAACTTGAGTTGCATAAATCCAGTGTTATCAAACATCTTTAAGCGCATTGACGGCATCCATGGTGCTTAAATAAACCTGCCCTGATAGATGAGTAATAACTGGTGTATGCTCAATGATGTCCATCACCGGTCCCTTAATAAAGCTAAAGCTTAAGTGCTTCTTTTGATTCAACAGTTCTTGATTGAGGCTGATAAGCATCTCTTGTCCGGTCAAGTCAATATGATTGACCGCTGACATAATAAGAATAATTTCATGCGCTTCGGGGTACTGGAGCGTCGCTTGTATGACCCTGCGATGCACGGATTCACTATTGCCAAAAAACAAGCTCTCATCGATACGCAGCATTAATAAATTGCTAAAGGTCACTACATCATGACGATTGATGTTGCGAAAGTGTCCTGTGCCCGCTAGCTGACCAACGATGGCGACATGTGGTTTGCTTGATTGCCAAATTAGGCTGGCAAAGGACACCATCAAACCGATGACCAAGCCAGTATTTAACCCAAATATCAGCACACCGATAAATGCCGCCAGAAAGCTTGCTGCATCTAAGCGGTCGCGTTGCCATGCTGACTTTAAGGTCGCCATATCAATGAGACCGACAATCGATGCCATGATGGTCGCGCCCAATAAAGCATAGGGCAGAGGTGCTAATAAATTGCCAAAAGCGATTAACGCTGCAATCATGACCAGTATCGTCACTAAACTTGCGACCGGCGTTTTAGCACCTGAGTCAGCATTCATCGCGGTACGTGAAAAGCCACCAGCGACTGTAAAGCTTTGAAAGAATCCGCCCGCCATATTGGCCAGCCCCAAACCCGTAAGCTCACGATTGGCATCAAAGGTTTCGCCGCGCAGGCGTGCGTAATTGCTAGCAACGGAACTGCTTGAGACAAAGATAATCAATGCCATCAAGCCTGCGCTCGGTAATAGGTTGAGCGCTTCATGAAAATCTGGCACGTATGGTAGGGTAAAAGTAGGCAGGCCCTGCGGAATAGTACCAATCGTTGCTACGCCGTGCGTTGTCCAATGCAAGCTCATGCTTAACACGATGGCAATAGCAAGTAAAATGAGCGGAAATAGACGCTCAGCCCACTTGGCATAAGAGGCCGATAACCAAGAGCGCCACACCCATTTACTTGCATAACGATTGGCAAACAACAGCGTAAAAGCAATAACACCGATAACCAAGGTTAGTGGATGCAGCTGGCGGGCATACACCTGCATACTCGATAAATAACCTATGAGGCCATTACCTGCAATAGGAATGCCCGTCAGATACTTAAGCTGACTGACAAAAATCAGTACCGCCGCGCCACTGATGAAACCTGCAGATACGCCGCGACTGATAAACTGCATAATCCAGCCAAGCTTAAGCCGACCTGCCAGCCATAACATCGTCCCTACCATCAATGACAATAAACTTGCCATTAATATATATTGCTGCGTACCCTCATTGGCATAAGGATGCAAACTACTTGCCGTCATAATCGCAGTGATGGCGACGGGCCCTACAGCTTGCACATTACTTGAGCCTATCCACGCATACACCAGCACGGGTACGATAGCCGCATAGAGTCCATAGACAGGCGGCAATCCTGCTAGCACCGCATAACCTAAGCTTTGCGGAATGACGAGCACCCCAACGACCAAGCCCGCGATGACGTCAGTCGGCAGGGCAGACAGCTGATACTGACGTAACCAAGCAGGAATCAGACGAGTAGCGATAGAAGGCATAGCAATATGTCATCACAATGAAGAAAGTTAAAGACAATTAAAAACTAAATGACCAGTTAGGCGTCTGTTTTGGCACAAAAGCGTTCATACAATAACTGCAGTACTGATAACGCATCGTCGCTTGCGATACTATAGTAGATTTGCTTGCCTTCACGGCGAGTGGTGACCAACTCGTCTTTACGCAGGATACCTAGCTGCTGCGATAAACTTGGCTGACCGACACCAACCAAGCCCTCAAGCTCACTGACACAGTACTCGCCTTGGGTCAACTGACATAAGAGTAATAAGCGATCAGGATGCGAGAGCGACTTTAATAACTGGCTGGCTTGCATGGAGGCTTGTTGCATTTGCTCAGCAATGTCTTTGGGCACAAAGTCTGCTACGTTGGCAGATGCAGGCGTGCCAGTGGGATTGGTAGTTGTGCTCAATGCTGAAGTTGAAGTAGTCAGAGCGAGCTCCTTATGAATGATATAGATGGAAAATGCAGAGTTTATAGATAAGAGTTGGCTATATATAGTTAATTATCAATGATATCGCAATTTATAGCAAGTTATCATTATTTACATTATATAAATTGATAAATTGTATGATGATTGCTATAGTGGTTGGTAGTGATAGATAGAAGTATAGGTAGCACCTAGAGGCAAATATTATAGAATAGAGGCAAATGCTATAAATTAGCACCTATTATACGGAACAATACCTTAAAAATTAAAACATTCATATAAAAGTAAAGAGGTAGCCATGCAAGTTCATTCTTTCTTACATAGCGACACAGAGACTTACACTCACGTACTCGCGGATGTGCAGCAGCAAGTGTGTGCGATCATTGATCCTGTACTAGATTTTGATGCCAAATCAGGGCGTACGGATACGGCTAGTGTCGATGAAGTGATAGCGTTCGTTCGTGAGCATGGTTGGGCGCTGGTTTATATTATAGAAACCCATGCTCATGCCGATCATATATCTGCTGCTATTCATGTAAAAGATGAGCTTGGCGGTAAACTGGTCATCGGCCAACATATCACCGAAGTGCAAAAAATATTTAAGCAAATATTTAACTTTGATACCAGCTTTCGCACTGATGCCAGTCAGTTTGATATCTTGACCGATGATGGTGAGACCTTAGAGCTTGGCGGCATTACTATCACTGCCATGTATGTGCCCGGGCACACGCGTGCTGATATGGCCTATCTTGCCGCTGACGATGAAAAAACTGTGGTCTTTGTCGGTGATACTCTGTTCGCTCCCGATGTGGGTACGGCGCGCTGTGACTTTCCGGGAGGTGACGCCAAAACCTTGTATCAGTCTATCCAAAAACTGCTGGCACTCCCTGATGAAACCATCATGTATTTATGCCATGACTATCCGAGTCAAGGTCGCAAGCATTGCTCAACCACGACGGTAGCAGCGCAAAAGCTCGGTAATATCCATGTCAAAGAGGGCATCAATGAAGCGGAGTTTGTCGAGATGCGTGAGCGCCGCGATGCCACTCTAGAGATGCCGCGGCTGATTATCCCGTCAGTACAACTTAATATTGATGCTGGTCATTTTCCCAAGCCTGAAGACAATGGCACGCGCTATTTAAAAGTACCAATTAATGCGCTTTAAGCACCAATTATATTTTTAAAGAATGAAGAATAACTGTTAAGAAGTAAGTATCACTAAGCAAAAAGTTACGCAAGCACAATACGAGCAGCGGCCATCATAATGCTAATCTGTAAGATGAAATGAGAAATATGGTGAGATAAAAAGCTGGCTGTTTTTTAGGATTAATTAATAATAACTGAGGACTTAGCCATGGAAATTAACGTTGGAAGTACTGAACGTTTACTACGTATTATCGTTGGTGTGGTCATTATCGGCTTGGGGCTTTATTTCCAAAGTTGGTGGGGTGTCGTCGGTCTAATCCCCTTGCTAACTGGGCTATTCCGTTTTTGTCCGTTATATAAAATGCTTGGGATGAACACGTGTAAGCGCTAAATAATGATTAATTTTTATTGTAATAAATGCATAAATATCAAGCATAGGCGCTTTGTTAAGATGAGTGCTAATGCTAGTGGTAATAGTAATGATAAAGGAGTTCTATAATGAGTGAGCAAAACTCTCATCTGGTCTGCCCACATTGCAGTGCAACCAATCGTGTACCCGCAACCCGTCTTAATTCAGCACCGAACTGTGGCAAATGCGGTCAGCCATTATTAATGGCTAGTCCGCATGAACTAAATGCTCAAACGGTCAATAAGGTTATTCAAAAAAATGAGATATTGACCATCGTTGATTTTTGGGCGAGTTGGTGCCAGCCGTGTTTGATGATGGCTCCACAGTTTAAAGCCGCGGCCAAGCAGTTGCCGCAAGTGGTTTTTGCTAAAATACAAACCGATAAATACGAGCAAGCGGCTGCTCCTTATAATATTCGTAGCTTGCCGACCATGGTGGCCTTTAAAAATGGCAAAGAAATCGCGCGACAGTCAGGTGCGTTACCTAGCGATCAAATCGTGCAGTGGGTTAGAAGCTTAAATTCATAAGCTTTGATTGAGCTTTTACTGCTGATTATTAGATATAAAAAAGCCAATATGCTTATCGCGTATTGGCTTTTTTAGTCTGTAAATTACTTTTTTAAAACTCTCAAACATAAACTATCGAATATTACTCACCATAAATCTTTATGCCATTGGCAAAGCTGCAACGCTGGATACGGGCAGACTGAATGATGGCATCACGCTCACCATACAGTCTTGATAATTTGGCATCACGCGCTTGAGTATTGTTGCTTTTACCAACGCCAAAGCTGATATTAGGCGAGATACCCCAGCGTCCAGCGGAAACCCCAACGCCGACACCTGAGGCAGCTATGGTTGATTGCTCATTACGTGCCGCGTCGACATAGCGATTGACACGGTTATACTCTTGGCTCAGTGCTTGGCAGTCATAACTTTGGTAGGTGCTTGGTGGTACGTATTGCGGGGTAATATTACCCGTTGAGGCGCAGCCCGAGAGAGCAAAAACGCCAGCTGTTGCGAGTAGTGTTGCTGCAGTAAGAGTTTTCATAATGGCTCCATAAGGCGACGTTGAGAGGTTTATATTTATTTAAGATAGCAAAAAACCGTGAATTAAGATATTGAAAAATATATCGTTTAGCACCGTTTAAAACAAATTACCCGGCTTGCTAAAGGCGAGCGCCACGATACCAACATAGGCGATACCTGCGATAAGAATGCCAGTTTTTTTTTGGCTGGGTGTGGCATTGTCATTAAAGGCTTTGATACTGGCACTGAGCGCCGCAACGAGCAAGATGATTTTGGCAAATACCCACTGCACCGGCGCATTGACACTCATCAATTGCACCAACATGCCAGCCCCTGAAATGATAATGACGGCATAGAGGATGTGGGTAGATATTTTTACCGCAAATGGAGGCTTTTTGTTTGTGCCTAATACCACATAGCTTTGGTATAAAAACAGCGCAATCAACAGGACAGCCATGAGCATATGTAGGTGTTTCATTGGATAAAGTTTCCTTTAAAGGTGTCGTTTGCCAGCTTATCTATATTATTTGGGAATAGCGTTTAAGAACAGCATTCAAGAATGATATTCAACGATAATGTTCAATAGTGGTTTTTCAAAGTCAGTTGTTCAAAAATAGCGACCTAGCCTTTGTTTTGTCCAGCGCATAATGGGCTGTCAGGGCTTTGACCTTGCCACTCTGTTGGCGTATAAGCATGGATAGCCAACGCATGGATTTGACCGCCTTGTGAGGTCAATAGCTCATTTGCCAGAGCATATACGAGCTGATGACGGCCAACCAAACGTTTGCCTTCAAAGGCCTCACTGACAATCGTCAGTTTAAAGTGGCTTTCTTTACCGTCAAAATAACCGGCATGATTCATAGATTCATTCACCAGTTCAATATGCTGCGCTTGCAGGGCTTGTAGCTTATTATTAAGAGCATCGGCGGTAGGCGTATTAGTAGTCATAGTCATCCTTATTTTATGCGACTGCACCATCTAAATGGCTGATTGCACCCATTATAGCAGACGCTGACAATTGTGCCGCCATGCTGTACGCAGCAGAATTGCATTAGCATGGGAAAATATTTTAGCAGCACCCATAAAAAAGCAGAGCGTAATCATTATTACACTCTGCTGTTATTAGTTGTCCACATTTTCTATTAGATTAAAATCTAATGTTCATACAAAACTAGCGACGTGATTGTTGATAAATCGGCATCACTTTAGGCATCAATGATTGCAATTGCGCAATACGGTTGCTGCTGGTTGGGTGAGTGCTCAAAAATTGTGGTGGCTCACCTTGGCTGGCGCGTTGCATTTTTTGCCATAAGGTAATCGCAGCTTGTGGGTTGTAGCCTGCACGTGCCATCAGCTCAAGACCGATTTGGTCGGCTTCTGCTTCTTGCGTGCGGCTGTGTGGACGGCTAAGACCTAAGTCACCAGCGACGTTAGCAAGCTCTGCCTGACCTTGTGACAGACCAAAGATACTAGCAGCGACACCGATACCTGTTTGCGTCGCGTATTGACGCGATAGGCGCTCACGTGAGTGCTCACGTAGGGCGTGTGATATCTCATGACCCATAATAGCGGCAATTTCGTCATCCGATAAACTCAAGCGATCTATGATGCCTGAATAAAACATAATCTTACCACCTGGCATGACGAAAGCGTTCAACTCATTAGACTTAATCGTATGAACTTCCCAAGGCCATTTTGTTGCATCAGGGCGATAGACGCCCACTTGACCGACCAAACGGTTCGAGATGTTTTTAAGGCGATTTAGCTGTGCTTTATTGGTATCAAGTAAACCGCGCGCCTTTGCTTCTTGCAGGGTTTTAGCATAACTTTGCGCCGATAACTGTAGTACTTGTTCGTTTGAAACCAGTAATAGCTGCTGACGGTCAACGCCGACGGCACCGGTGCTCGTCGTGCTAGAACAACCTGCCATTGCAAACGCTGATAATGATGCCGCCATAACGGTAGTGGTAATTAGCTTTTTCATAAAACGTCCTCGCTGTAAATGGAAAAAATAAAGTGAAACAATGCCAATATCAAAACAGTAAAGGTAAGGGCAGCTTATTATTGAAATTCTACTACCACTCAGCCATCCACTAAAACAGTAGAATTTTACCCCACCTGTCATTAGGCATAAGTATAATAATGTTAACAAGTTAAAACCTAGACAGAAAAAGTAACAATAGGCGGTAGGATTGTAAGTAAGATTTTTAAACCATGTTTGTAAGCGATGTTGGTAAAGTAAATCGTTAAAATAGCTTTTATCGCTATATTAGAATTATTCTTTATATTTATTTAAAATTATTTTGTTGATGTAGCTAATTAAAATACTGCCCAAAATCAATATGATAAGCATAGACGCTTCTCCGAAAAGGCTTAAACAGCATAGTCTTGCTTAAAATTTTTAAAAAATCTATTGACACGCCCAGAATATTTGCTAAAATAGCCAGCCTATCGAGACGTAGTCGTTGTTAACAACACTGCGATTTGATATTCAGCGGGAATAGCTCAGTGGTAGAGCATAACCTTGCCAAGGTTGGGGTCGAGAGTTCGAATCTCTTTTCCCGCTCCAAATATGGCTTGCAAAAGCACTAAAGCCTCACTTCTTATAATAAGAAGTGAGGCTTTTTTTATGTCTAAAATTTAAAAAGTAGGTTTGCAGCTCTATTAAAAGTTTATAGGCATATTAACAATTGCTGCATTACAAAATGCGACCGTTACAAAACACGGATGATTTGACACACTTATTTAATCTTAGCCGCGCATACTTATCTCTATTCAGTTAGAGATGAATAGTCAGTTAGAGATAAAAAAGTGCGTTCAATATAATAGCCTCTAGCTTTTAACAATAATAATAACGATAAATAAGGAATGAGTATGCAAGATTTTAAACATAAAGCATTCAACGAATTATTCGATTTAACCGGTAAAACAGCGATTGTGACGGGCGGCGCCAATGGAATCGGTAAGGCTACTGCTTTGCGTTTGGCGCAAGCGGGCGCAAATATCGTCATTGCAGATTTAAAAATAGAAGATGCCAATAAAGCAGCCAAAGAAATAGAAAGCTACGGCGTTAAAGCCTTGGCTGTTGAATGCAATATTTTAAAAGATGAAGATTTGGTCGCGATGGTCGATAAAACGCTAGAGGCATTTGGTTGTATCAATATCCTGATTAGTAACGCCGGCGGCGGTGGCGGTGGTCAAGAAAATCCGTTTAAAATCTCTGTTGATGATTTCCGTCGCGACTTTGAGCTAAATGTCTTTAGCGCGTGGCGCTTATGCCAGTTATGCGTGCCACATATGAAAAAATCAGGCTATGGCTCAATCGTAATCACCACATCGATGTCGAGTGTCAATAAGAGCCCAGATATGAGCGGCTATGCTGCATCAAAAGCGGCGGTCAATCATATGGTCGCCAACCTGACCCATGATTTTGGTCCTGAGGTGCGTATCAATGCCGTCGGTCCTGGTGCCACGCGCACTGCGGCGTTAGAGAGCGTATTGACGCCTGAGATTGAAGAGAGAATGCTATCGCATACGCCTATCAAACGCTTAGGCGAAGCCGATGATATCGCTGGTGCGATGCTGTATTTTGCTGCGCCTATCTCTGAGTGGGTGAGTGGGCAGACGTTATTTGTTAATGGCGGCGGTGTGCAAACGTTAGACTAAAATTAAGGTTAACGATAATAGCTAGTGTAGAGAACTTGTCATAAAAAAGCGTCACCTAACTAAATGTTGGGTGACGCTTTTCCATGGGAATTGTTTTTAACTTACTGATTAAAACTCGATGGCGGCGCAATTTTAATGCAAATAAGCCATTTTTAGAGACGCTATTTTCTAAGCGAAAAAGCGACGGTCTTATTGCCTATCCAATTAACCCAACTGACAGGAAGGAAACGCAGCTGTAATCTAATCAAGTTTGCCATCATGCCCGGTACGACTAAGAACTGCCGCTTTTCTACGCCTTTGAGCATAGATTTAACCGCATCGTCAATTTTTAATTCACCAGCCAGTTTTTTCATGCCGACACCAGCTTGCGCCATGACGCCGACTTCTGCTTGGGTAAGCGGCGTATCTATCGGTGGCGGCGCAAAGACAGTGATGTCAATACCGTCAGGCTTCCATTCAAAACCGATAGATTGCATCATACCCCAAATAGCAAATTTTGAGGCGCTATAAGAGCTGTAGCCATAACTGCCAGTGAAGGACGCCATCGAAGCAGTAACCATGACTTGATCGCCACGTGATAAAAACGGACGCATGGCAGCTAGAACATTGCGCGTGCCGAATAGATTGATAGTCAGTACGCGCTCAAACTGTTCTTGGCTCATCTCATCAAAGCTCCAAGGCCCTGTAATCCCGACGAAGTGCATCAAGATATCAGGCGATAGCTTGCTTGCAGCCTCAGCGATTTTCTTGGTTGTCGTATCGGCATCGGTGACGTCCAATTCATAGCTGATAATCGAAGCTTTGTTTTTGTTCAAGCCTTGCAGCGTGACAACGGCTTCATCAAGTGCTTGTCTATCAAACAAGACTAAGTTGGCATCTTGTTGAATCAGCTGCTTAGCTGTTTCAAGTCCGATACCAGAGGCAGCACCAGTGATATAGACATTTTTACCGGTAAAGTAACCCATCACGCGCTTTCCTTTTGCAATGATCTGTCTTTTATCGAGCTTGGCTGTTTTGCTGATTTTTTATGTAAGCTGCCAAACTTTGCCTCACCGATTAAATGACTGACTTTATGCCCAGGAATTAGCCAGTAGGGCGTCGCCTCGCTACTTGAGGCGCAGTTAGGGAAGTCAGGGTTTTTAGAGGGACCAGCAATAGTTTTCTCTATAACCATTGAAATATATTGCTCATTACTGCCTTCTAAAGTATTGCCATTTAAAATCACTTCTATACCTGTGTCTTTGGCATAACGACGGATGGCATTTACTTTCGAATTCATCGGTGCATAAGCATCCGCGCCGACGCCATTTTCTGAAGTCACTCTTATACCGTCAGGGACGCGCGCAACTAACGAATGATTGCCTTCGGTATGACCGGGGGTATGCACCAGCGCGACGCCTTCGCCCAATTGAATGCTACCCGTAAACTTAATCACTTTGTCAGGATCGACACCTTCGATACCATTTGGGCAATACCAATCTGCTTGCACAGGTAATAATGAGGTAGTACTTAACCATTCTTGCTCATGAACCAATAACTTAGCGTTGGGGAAATAGGCAGCTTTATCTTTAGTGCCTAGCCAGCGGCGGACGTCTTGAGTATGAAGGTGGTCGTAGCTAATATAATCAACGTCTTCTGGAGACAAGCCGACTTCAGCTAAGGCACCAGTGACATCACGAATGATAGGCGCAACAACACCTTCAAGCGGCGACCAACTGGGCATTTTATCCGTTAAGCGTTTAAAAAATGGCGTCTCACGATCCGCTTCGATATCAGAAGGAGAAAACAACAAAGTTTTTAATTCGCCCGAAAAGTCATGGTACTGCACGATAAAAATGCGGTTTAGGATATGGATATAGGGGAATTTATAGGTGCTTTGGGTATAGACGCCACTGTAGGCGTACCATGTCGGGTAGGGCACGCGCACCATGTCGGCGCTTTGATAAAACTGTACCGGCGCTTCATCCATAAAGCGTTCTCTAAAAGCGCTTGCTTGCTTGCGGGCTGCTTTTAGGCGCTCTTGTGGTAATGGACTTTGGCGAACGTCGTCAAAGTCGTGAATGGCTTTCATGCCGAGTGATGTTAAATCCATGTTGCATCTCCTTATGACCAATGGATAGATTTCTGCAGATTATAGTAGCAACATTATTCTGGTCTTGATAGCAGTATTTAGAATACTGCTAGGTTTACCAAGTAGGTTAATAAGGTATATTAAATAGTTTTATTAGAGCGTATCAGAATTTATCCCAATAAGGGTCATCACCAAAACGCTTGGCTATGAAATCAATGAGATAGCGGCAGCGCTGAGATAAAAAGCGGTTTTTGGGATAGACAGCATAAGCGTTTAAAGTGGGCAGTTGATACTGCTGCATGATGGGCACAAGCTCACGACTGGCTAAGGTTTTATAAGTGATAAAAGTGGGCAAAAAAGCGATACCATGTCCCTTTACAGCCATATCACGTAAAAAGTCGCCATTATTCACTTTTATTTTTGAGTTGATGGCGACTTGATGCATCTTGCCTTGCTCATCTATCAGCTCTATGGTGCTGGATTTGCTCAGACCATATTGTAAAAACTCATGCTCTGCCAAATCCTCAATGGTTTTAGGCGTGCCCATTCTACTCAGATATTCAGGGCTGGCACATAAGGCATAACGAATCAGCGCCAAACGTTTGACCTGATAACTAGAATCTTGCAGCTCTCTGATCCGAATGGCTAACTCAAAGCCTTCTTCTACCAAATCCGTATGCCGATCAGAAAAATCCAATTCAAAGTTTAAATTGGGGTGCTGATTGGCGTATTCATCGATGACATCATTTAAATGCATCAAGCCAAATGATAAGGGCGCGGTCATCTTCAAGGTGCCCTCGATACGTGTCGGCGCTCCACTGGTTTCCTCATTTAGCGCATCGACCTCGCTGAGTATATTGCTCACCTTTTGGTAATATTGCTCACCGGCTTGGGTCAAGTTGGATTGGCGTGTGGTGCGGCTGATAAGCTGACTGCCCAAACGCGTCTCTAAATCCTTGAGACGGCGGCTAACCGCTGACTTAGCAATATTGAGTTGCTCGGCAGCCTTGGTAATGCTACCAGCTTCGACAATGCGCACAAACATTGCCATATCTTCTAGTTGTCCCATCCTAGCTACCTCCTTATTTTTATTTAGCTATTATTACTTAGCTATGGTTATTTTGCGATATCGTATGATGATTATAGTCATCTCGAAATAAATCCGATAGATTAATAGCCACGTGCGACAGGCATAAATTATCCTTGCTTGCTGCTATCACAGAGGCTACGAAAAATTCATCCCATTCGCACTGTATCGGTTTTGAACTTAACCTACTATATTTAATATATCTATTTTATTTACTATTAACGATATAAAAGATAAAAGGCTGAGTTAAAAACCCAGCCTTTTATCAATAAAGCCAAATAATCGAGACTGTGGTCAATCTAAAAGCACCATCTTAAATGGATAAGTTACCCTTATTTAAGAGCTGCTTTTTTGCTGCCTTCTACCTGAACGACTAGCTTGATGTCCTTCATCATACCGCCATCGGTAAAGGTATTGATGCCCCATTTGGTTCTATCGATAGTGGTTTCAAAATCCCCACCACAAGCTTCAGTTTTTAATAAAGGATTGTCATAGCAGTTGAACTTAGTGGCTTTTAAAGTCACTGGATGAGTCTTACCAAGCAGTGTTAAATCACCTTTGACCGCTTTCACTTTATCGCCATCAAACTCCCATTTGGTCGATTTAAAATAAGCGGTTGGATATTCTTTTACGTTAAAGAAATCCGCAGATTTTAGATGACCGTCAAAAGCTTTAATGCCTGTACTCAAGCTGCCCATAGGAATCGTAATACCGACAAAGCCTTTTTTCTCTTTAGGCGCGTATTCAAGAATACCCGATAGGTTATAGAAGCCGCCGGCATTGGTCGTGGTACCAAAGTGATCCACAGAAAAGCGCACGGCGGTATGATGCGGGTCAAGCTCATAAGTTGCAGCGTGACCTAGTGTGCTAAGCAGGCCAAGCGTACCGATAGCAGCAAAAGCAAGCGCGCGATTTGTTTTTTTAATAGAATTTACAGTGATCATAAATCATCCTTTTTTTAAATGAGTAGTTAGAAGTAAGTATAGCGTCGAGTAAATATAATGCCTTGGTTAATTATTATCTCAAAGACTGAATCGGTTATAAGAATCTTCAGTTTAAAAACTATTCGTTTTAAAATTTAGCGTTAAGTATATCTTATATACCAGCACAATAAGTGTAGCAAAAAAATATGATGTTAGACGCTAAACCGTAACGAAAAATGCTTTCTTTTGTAGGGTCTTATATCGTTGCTCAAATGTTAATTGTTTCTGTACAAGCCTAAGTAACGAGCCTAATTAACGATTATAAATATGGTCGTTTTTATTATTGTATCAATAGAATCCTCTCTTGACTGTTCTCTAAATAAGAACTTACATTTGTAATTATCATGGTTTATCTATTATTAGGCAACGGCTATAATAATGCCGTTGCCTAATCAAACAAAAGTCTTTTAAATAAAATCTTTATAATTATGACTTTTATCTTATCGGAGAATAATCATGGACAAATTACAAGAGCTGAGCGCCCCAATTGGTCGCCTATTGTTATCAATGATCTTTATCTTTTCAGGTTTTACCAAAATTACTGGCTACGCCGCTACCCAAGGCTATATGGAAGCAATGGGCGTACCGGGTATGCTATTGCCTTTGGTCATTGCTGTTGAGCTGCTTGGTGGTATCGCTATTTTATTAGGCTTTAAAGCGCGCTTGGTAGCGATTTTAATGGCTGGTTTTAGCATTGTGTCAGCGTTACTTTTCCATCAATTCTGGATTGATGAATCACAAATGAACCCATTCATGAAAAACATTGCAATGGCGGGTGGTTTCTTGATGATATTTGCTCATGGAGCAGGTGCTTATTCAATTGATAACAGTAATACGCGCAGAATCTAGTATAGTAAAATGCTCAATCTAGACGGTTTTTATCATCATTAGGGAGTTGTTATGAGCGCATCAATCAATATCGCACTAATTATCGGTAGTTTGCGAAAAGAATCTATTAATCGTAAATTTGCAGAATTTATTGCGGCGCAGATGCCTGACAACGTCACTATAAAGGAAGTGCATATTGCAGACTTGCCGCTTTATAATCAAGACTATGATGATACGACTATTGACAGCTATGAGCGCGTGCGTCAGCAGCTAAAAGACGCTGACGCAGTATTGATGGTGACGCCAGAGCACAACCGCACCATGCCTGCTGCTTTGAAAAACGTCGTAGATATCGGCTCGCGCCCTTATAGAAAAAGTGTTTGGACGCGTAAAAAAGTCGCCGTCGTCACGGCATCGCCTGGCAGCTTTGGCGGTATTAATAGTGGGCTTGATGTGCGTAAAAGCATGCAAATGCTGTCGGCACAAGTAATGATCGACCCTGAAATTCATTTAAGCCGTGCAACGGACAGCTTAAATGAAGATGGCAGCGTCAGCGAACGGACTCAGAAGTTCTTACAAAGCTTTGTGACTGAGTTTGTTAAATTTGCAGGACAGTCGAGTGACTAATTCAATCTCTACCGATACTGCTAATATTAATAATAAAGCTGCTAGTCAAAATGATAGCCATCGATCAGCTTCACCTGACTCAAAGCTGCCAAGTTCAAAGCCGCCAAGTTTTTGGCAACGTCATCAAACGCCGGTACTATTAACAGTGGTGGGCGGCGCGATTGATACCATCGGTTTTATCACCTTGTTCGGTTTCTTTACTGCCCACGTCACGGGTAACTTGGTGATGGCGGGTAGTGGCTTGGTCAAAGGTGAGGACGGTCTATGGATTAAGCTTGCCGCCTTGCCGTTGTTTATTTTGACGGTCATGGTCACCAAGATATTTATTGACCATAGTAAAAATAAACAGCTGACCTTAAGCCATTTATTTTTAGCAGAAGCGGCTTTTTTGACCGCATTTATGGTGGCTGGTCTTTATTATCAGCCGTTTGTCTATGCCGGCGATATAACCGTTGCAATAACGGGTGGATTGGGTTTGATTGCGCTGGCAATTCGTAATACTGCTAGCAAAACGGTGATTAAACACATGAGCCCGACAGTGTTGATGACCGGAAATACCACGCAATTGGGTATTAATTTGACTGATTATCTACTCAATCGAAACGCCGAAAATGGCAAAAAACTGGCACACAGTTCAGTATTGGTCTTTAGCTTTTTAGTCGGGGCTTTAGTAGGTGCGCTGTTATATATGCAGCTGAGTTTTTGGGCAGTCGGTTTGTTTGTACTGCCAGTGTTATATCTGTCAATAATGGCACGCGATAAAGAGTTTTTAGAGCATATTGCTTAATAAGTTTTAGCTTAATCATTCCACTGCTTATATTATTGCTATTAGAAAGTATCGCTTATAAAAATCATTGCCCATAAAAAATCCTACCCACACAAAACATTGCCAATAAAAAACGCCATATCCGTAAAGATATGGCGTTTTTTTACTTTCTAGTTAAGCGTTTATGTTTAGCTATTTAAGGCGTGGCGTTATGAAATACTGAGTTGTCTTGGTACTCTGGATGCTTGTCGATATAAGATTTTACATAAGGACAAGTCGGTTTCACGCGCAAGTTTTTCGCAGCCGCATCATCTAAGATATATTTGACCAGATAACCTGCAATACCTTGACCACCTAACTCTTCTGGCACTTCGGTATGTTTGTATTCAATACCTTTTTCGCCTTCACTTGTCGTAAAGAATTCATAATCTTCCAAAGCAATCTTGCCATCGATATGAATCTCAAAACGCTTTTTATCAGTATTATCAATGACTTCGTAATCTAACGGTTCTCTGTTTTTTTTATCTGACTTTGCCGTATCCGACATGGTTAAATTTCCTTATATCGTAAGTATGATTAATATCTTCTAGACTTAATTTACATTCACTATCATTACATGAGCGATAATATCAGCTTATGCTACTAGTTCTGTTATGAATATAAATGGTTCTGTTATGAAAATACAGGGTTCTGTTATCCATATATTACCCTATCTTTATGACGTTATTGTTCTAAAAATAAGAATAGTTAATTGCGATTATCGTTGTTTATCTATTAGTAGACAACAATTATAATAGATCCATTGTTTAAACGAGTTAATGAATCATAAATTCTAAAACCGTCTAACTTACTAATAACTAAGGATAAATGATGAAAACGATCTATCATGCAGCAGATTCTCGTGGCGATGCCAACCATGGCTGGTTAAAAAGCAAGCATACCTTTAGTTTTGCCAATTATCATAATCCAGAACGTATGGGCTTTGGTGCGCTACGTGTCATTAATGATGACTTTGTAATCGCTGGTCAAGGTTTTGGTAAGCACTCACACCGTGATATGGAAATTATCAGCATTCCTTTATCAGGTAAGCTCGGTCACGGCGATAATATTGGTAATAATGGCATCATCGAAACTGGTGAAATCCAAGTTATGTCGGCGGGTACTGGTATCACGCACAGTGAAATGAACGGTGACGACAACGAAGCGGTGAAGTTCCTACAGATTTGGGTTATCCCAAATAAAATGAACGTTGAGCCTCGTTATCAGCAAGTTCGTATGGATGACATCCTAAAACCAAATGAGTTCAATCAAGTATTGTCGCCAAATAGCGACGATGCAGGGGTATGGATTCATCAGGACGCTTGGTTCAGTATGGGTGATTTTGATAAAGGCGTGACTCAGACTTATGAGCTCAAAAACCCTAATAATGGCGTTTATATCTTTGTCATTAGCGGTAAAGTCGTTGTAAACGGTAACACTTTGGATACCCGCGATGGTCTTGGTGTTTGGGATACTAAGAACTTTACGATGGACGTCATCGATGACGCTAAAGTATTACTAATGGAAGTACCTATGAGCTTTTAATGCTAAACAATGAGCTTTATCTATACGTCACATTATATCCAGTATCAAATAATAAGAGGTGAATCATGAGTATTGAAACCCTAGAACCGCGCTTAGCAGATGTGGGCGGCATTCCCATTGCCCGTCTGTTACCGAATAAAGGCAAGCAGCCAATCGGCGCTTGGTGCTTTTTAGACCATGCGGGACCTGCTGAATTTGGTGAAGATGAAACCGGTATGCAAGTCGGTCGTCATCCGCACACCAATTTGCAAACTTTTAGCTGGATGTTAAATGGCGAAGTACTGCATAAAGACAGTTTGGGTAATAAGCAAGTGATTACCAAAAACCAAGTCAACGTCATGACAGCGGGCACGGGTCTAACCCAAGGGATCAGCCATACCGAACAAAGCGTTTTTCCAGATACGGGCGGTTCAGCAGATGCCGCTCGTGGTCTAAGCATGGTACAGCTGTGGATTGCGCTACCGACCGATCAACAAATTGAACGTAACTTCCATCATTATCCAGAGCTGCCAACATGGCGCGAAGATAACGTCGAGATGATTCTAACGACGGGAAGCTACAACAGCGTGTCAGGCAAGCGTTATGAAGCGCCAACCATTCAATACTCAAAAATGGTCGGTATCGATGTCTATTTCTTAGAAGACGGCGAAGTTACCCTTAATTTAGAGCCCGGTTTTGAATACGGTATCTTGGTGACAGAGGGGCAGATCGAGTCCGAAGGCAAAATTTGTGAGCAAGATCAATTGTTCCGCTTCCATGATAGCGATGTTGCCAATAATGAAAGCATCAAGTTAGTCGCCAAAAAAGGCACGCGTGTGATGTTTATCGGTGGTGAGCCATTAAATAATCAAGTCTTACTATGGTGGAACTTTGTCGCGGACAATAAAGCAGAGATTGAGCAATCTATTATCGACTGGAATAATGGTCATGGGCGTTTTGGTAATGTCGATTCAGATATGAAACGTCTGCCAGCACCAGAGTTACCGCAAGGCTTTAAAGGTTAGCTTAATATTAAGCATCATTCATTAAACTGGCTTTTAAATAGAGACTTATCGTTAAGTTTATTTTACAAAAATAGCGCACAGATTTGATTTTAATGTTCATATACTAGTTTAGATTAAAAAGTAGCGATATGCAGCAATTCATCATCTCTACTCTAATCTAACATTTACTTTCATTGGATTGAATCATATTAATAATACGGAGAAACCTATGTCAGACCTAAAAACATTACAGCACTTGGCAGAAAAGCGTCGTTCTATCTATGCATTGAGCGATCAATTGCCAGTATCAAATGACGAAATCGTGAAGTTGGTTGAGCATGCGGTTTTGCATACGCCATCCGCTTTTAACTCACAATCGACGCGCATCGTCGTTTTATTTGGCGATGACCACAACAAGCTGTGGCAAATCACTGAAGATACTTTACGTGATATCGTTGATAATGAAGAGCAGTTCGCTGCGACCAAGCAAAAAATGGATGGCTTTAAAGCCGGCGCTGGTACCATTATGTTCTTTGAAGATCATAGCGTCGTAAGAGACATGCAAGCTGCTGCACCTTTATATGCGGATAAATTCCCAATTTGGGCAGACCAAACCAATGCGATGCACCAGTACATTATCTGGACTGCCTTAGCCAGTATTGATGTCGGCGCTAACTTACAGCATTACAATCCAATCATCGATAAAAAAGTCGCTGAAGAATGGAACATCGACGAACATTGGGAATTGAATGCGCAAATGGTATTTGGCGCGATTGAGAAGCTAGCAGGCGACAAAGCGTTCAAGCCAGTTGATGAGCGTATGCAAGTATTTGGTAAGTAAGCTATTTGTATAAAAAGGTTGGTTAGCAAATAGAAGTAGCTAGCACATAAAAAAAGCGCCACTCAATTTTATTGGGTGGCGTTTTTTTGTCTGTATTAGATGCCATATTAAATAGTAACGTTAAACGATAATATTAAATAGTAAGGCTAAAAATAAGGGCAACACTAAATAGCTGTTATTTAGCTTTTTTACGGCGCATCAAACTATTAGCTACCCATGCTGGACCAATTAATAAGAACTGTAAATCTTCAAAGAAAGAAGGTTTTTTGCCTTCAATTTTATGCCCGACAAACTGTCCAATCCAAGCAACCACAAAGATAGCCGCCCAAACCTTAAAGCCCCACGGTAATAACGTCATTACTGACAGACAAATAAGAATAAACATGCCCATTGCCAAAAACAGCGGCGTCGATAAACGCATATAGAATATCAAAACTAAAGCGCTCATCACCAAGGTGAACCACACTGATAGCGACATACCCATACCTAATATGCTGACAAAAATCGTCGGGACACATAACCAATGGATTTTTTTATTGACTAGGTTTTGATGGCTGACAGAATACTCACTGAGCCATTGCTCAAGTGTGCGTTTAGACATACGGCCTTGACGAGTACGAGACATACTAACCTCCCTGTTAGCAAATAAATGACCAATCATAGATAAACGACATGTAATAAATGCATAAATCTACTTATTAATACCAGTTGTAGCACTAATTGGCACAGTCTGCCATTTTATCTGGTAAACCGTACAGTCAAATCATGCCATTTATTTAACTTAATTTGTTTGTTTGTCAAATTTTTATCGCTTACTAAAATTATCCATTAATGTACTGGTTTTGCCAGTTCTACAGAGTTTTGCTCGCTGCGGTACCATTCATAAAGTCCGACAAACGAGTTTACTTGGTAGACCATGGTTTGAATGGCAAAGATATAATTGCCTGACATCAGATTAACAGTCAGCCAAACGAAGTTGGATAAAATCCATAACCACCAGTTAAATGAATAACGCAGAATCATCGCTGCTTGCGCGGTGATAGAGAGTACAAAAGCGATGACGTTAATCCAAAAGAAAGAGATAAAGCCCAAGAATTTACTATTATCATCTTCAACGACGGCATAGCCATAATTGGCAAGTAAATCATTGACGGTGGGGAATAGCGCCAAACCGATGATCATAAAAGCAATGGTTAATAGCCAAATCCAGCGACTGGCGGATTTGGGTACCATATCGCCATCGGCATCGGTATGCTTGGACCAATAAAAAATCCCATAAAGGTGACTAAAAAAGTTAAATAATGGCGCTAACATCAAACCAACTGCACCAGAAGTCGCTTGGACGACAAATTCCCCTGCGGTCGCCGCCATCCCAAAACCATTACCCAGAATGTTTTTGCGAAACGATAATGACACCACGCAAATCAAACCGATAAATGACACGGCTAAGTAAAACCAATCAAGAGTAGTGTGCTCTGTAGTCAGCCAAAATCCTGCCGACAAGGCAATGACGCCGCAAATAAACCATAGGACAATCCATTGTATCGCCCATTTTCCGGTGATGTTATCTAATAGCCGAATACGCATAAAGCCTTTTTCCTCAAAGTATGAAAACGATAATCAATGTTTCTTATTTTTTAATGTGCTGCATTTTTTACATTATTTTTTTGGCACTGCTTTTATTTAGCACAGCACTTATTTACCGTAAATGTACTGGTCAATAAGTAGCAGAGCTTGTTGATAGCGTGCATCATAATCGGGCTTATCAATCATATGCGGTTTAATGTTATGACGGGCGAAAATATCTAATAAGCGCTGCTCAAAGCGACCGCGCGCTTCAGGCGTACCCAATGAGCGCATGCCATCATCCACCCATGGGGTATTGTTATCGAGCATAATCGTATGGTCTAAGCGAAACTCATCGATACAAGCAGCCACAAAAGGATGGCTACGACCTTCATACTCTTCACAAAAAGCTTGAGTAGTGACAAAGTCAGTATCAACAATAGTAATGGGTGCAGTGGCTCGAGCGGCTGCATCGCGGATAGCCTGCGCATGATTGAGCACAATAGGACCATAATCGCTGTACTGCAAACCAATCTCGCTACCGCCTAAATCTGTACCGACATATAGCCGCCCCATCTCAAGCGCAAAGCTGGCCCCGTAATAGTTGGCAAGCTTATGCACCAATGTCGTCTTGCCCGAGCTTTCACCGCCGACGATGGCAACCGTTTTGCTATAGTCGCCACGTACTTGTGGGTGCAGCGCCGACCAATGCGCGACTGGATTACGTGCAATCGCATAAGAGTCAAATTCAGGCTGTAGGGGTGTGGTGAGCACTTGCATGATTAGCTGCTCACAAACGCCCGTCCGCGCTAACGGATGGTTCTCTGCCACAAATAATACCGTTTCTGTCGGCAATTTTAATGCATCTGTTAAGCGTTGCAATTTGGCATTGCTAGCAGCAACATCGATGTTTACATCAGAAAAGCTTTCATGTAACGGTAGCTCAATCTCATCAGTGGTATGAATATTGATAAATGGCAAATCTGCACATGCCATCTGTAGCCAACGCGCTTTATCTTGCAACGTAATATTAAAGTCTGGATGCGGCGCTGGATGCGACATAATCACGATGTTTAAGGTTTTTGCCTGTCCTGCTGCGTTCAATATACTGCGCATTTGTCCTAAATGTAGCGGTTCAAAATGTCCAATCATTAAGCCTGAGTCGTACATAGCTTTCCTTATATGCTAAAAATTACCAATCGAAAGTTGTTGTTTTAATGGTTTATCAGCATGGTATAAAGGTTTAAACAGATTTACAGGTAGGTTATTGTAAATCGGCGTTGATTGACGAAATCTTTTATTTATAAAAATAAAACTAAGTTATTAATTTAATTATCATTGTTTAAATATTTCACTATTTTTAACGCTAAATCTATAAGATTTATTTATCTGTTATAAATAGCCGAAAAGTGGATTTGTAACAAGAAGTGTAAGATAAGAGCAACAAAGCTAATCATGAAACATTTTGAAATAATTATTTAAAATCAGGGGTTTACGACAGTTTATGAGAGATTAGGGCAAGCTTAAGTAGCATAAATTCACAAAGCACGTCTACATACTCAACAGATAGAATAGGATTAGTTGCTATACTTATTCGTAAGTTCAGAAGACTTATATAGTTTTAAGACAGATTATAAAAATAACGATAAATGTTAGACGTAAAATAAGTATAAATAATAAGTAATTATAAATGATAAGAGAGGTATTTGATTTGGCTAAGTTAGCAAAATTACATAGATCGCAAAATCATCGCATGATAGCAGGCGTGATGGGTGGCATCGCAGAATATGTCGGTTGGTCACCTACATGGGTAAGATTGCTATTTGTTATTGTCTCAACGATGAGCGCGGCAGTACCTGGTATTTTAATTTATATTATCTTATGGATAATCATGCCCAAAGCAAGTAGCCAATCGTATCAATAATATTAAACTTAACACCAATACTATTTAAATAAATCTGTATCTAAATTAAATAAATCTGTATCTAAAGAAATAAAGAATAAGGCTAATATAAAAATAACAGCCCACGAAAAAACAAAAAGCCTGACTCATCAGGATATCAAAAGACATACTTTTCCTCCTGCCCAGATGCTCTGCATTTGGGTATTTTTTTATCTGGGTGTTTAATAAGTCATATCCGAAGACCTATGCGGACAGTTTAAGGATAAATAAGACTTATAACTGACTATTTAAGCTGATTAGACAAATTTAATTGCGCTAAATATAGATAAAATAGTCAATTTTTAGTAAGGTGAGCAGGCAAATAGAGTCGTTGCCAAATAGGCTATACGAGCGCTATCAATATTTTATTTCATAAAACCAATTCCACCGTGGCTTTATTAAGATGCCCCAAACTATGACAATCCAAACTATGACATCACAAGCGACAACCTCGATGACACAAGATAAAGACTCTCAACCGATGACGTTTCAAGATCTCATCCTAACCCTACAAAATTATTGGGCCGATAAGGGCTGCGTGATTTTGCAGCCTTACGATATGGAAGTTGGTGCGGGTACTTTTCACACTGCGACCTTTTTACGTTCTTTAGGTCCTGAGCGTTGGAATGCCGCTTATGTACAGCCATCACGCCGTCCGACTGATGGGCGCTACGGTGATAACCCAAACCGTTTGCAACATTACTATCAGTTCCAAGTGGTGCTCAAGCCCAATCCACCCAATATCCAAGAGTTGTATTTGGACTCATTAAGAGCCATTGGCATTGATCCACTGGTGCATGATGTGCGTTTTGTTGAAGACAACTGGGAGTCGCCAACCCTAGGTGCGTGGGGACTTGGTTGGGAGATTTGGCTTAATGGTATGGAAGTCACTCAGTTTACGTACTTCCAGCAAGTAGGCGGTATAGAGTGTTTCCCAGTGACAGGCGAGATTACCTACGGTCTTGAGCGCTTGGCGATGTATGTGCAAGGCGTCGATAGCGTTTATGATTTGGTCTGGGCAGATGGCGAATTTGGTCGCGTGACTTATGGCGATGTCTTTCATCAAAATGAAGTTGAGCAGTCTACCTATAACTTTGAGCACGCTGATGTGCCGATGATGGGTCAGATGTTTGATTTTTATGAGCAGCAAGCAGACAAGTTGGTTGCTGAGGGTTTGCCATTACCAGCGTATGAGATGGTACTAAAAGCGTCACATGCCTTTAACTTACTTGATGCGCGCGGTGCGATTTCGGTGACCGAACGTCAGCGCTTTATTCTGCGTGTACGTACGCTGGCTCGTAAAGTTGCCATTGGTTATGTCGAAGCGCGTGCCAAGCTAGGCTTCCCATTAGCCGATGAAGCCCATCGTCAAGCGGCTTTAGATAAGTATTTGCCAAAAGAAGAAGAAAGTAAGTAGCTTTAATTTTACGGGTTAACTTTGGGCACTCGATCTTGATCGGATATTTTTTCATTGAGTGCTTTAAGTTTAGTAGTGGAAATTTGAAACTGACCGTTACTAGGCCGTTTTTTATTTGCGAACTGTTGCCATATAAGCGCACCTGAACCGTTATATATTTCTTCAAATGTACCATTTGGCATTATTTTGATAATAATTGCGTGCTCAGGTTCACAGCGAAAGGCGATAGATGTAGATTGAGTGGCTTTTATCTCAACCTTTAGACCCTCTTTTGTTATAGCGTCATAGCCTTTATTGCTTGCAGTTAGCAACTCTAATCCATATGCATCCGCGACTAAGCATTCGCCTAAGCTTCCTACTAAGTGACCGTCTGGAGTAAAGTGCCGACCAGGGAACATAGCTTCTAATTCATTGACTACGCTATATAGCTGTTTAACTAGATGTTGCAGTTTTTCATGATTTATCATAATTAGCTTTTTAGTATAAGAAATTCTATCTTATGATAATATCCTCAGCTATTGATTACTATGATTTTGTTATAATCCACTTAATTTTAAACATATAAAAAATTCTTAATCAACCGAGATAACCATGAGTACTATTCTATTTGAACTGGGGTGTGAAGAGCTACCTCCAAAAAGCCTAAAACCTTTACGTGATGCGCTACAAGCGAGTGTCACTGAGCAGTTAAATGAAGCAGAGATTGGCTTCGATAATATTAAAGCTTTTGCCGCACCGCGCCGTTTAGCATTACAGATTAAAGGCATTAGCCCTAAGCAGCCTGACCGTACTGAAGAAAAACGTGGCCCGGCGATTAAAGCGGCGTTTGATGCCGATGGCAATCCGACGCGCGCAGCGATCGGTTTTGCCAAAGGTCTAGGTATTGAAGCCAGTGAGCTGATAACGATTAATACTGATAAAGGTGATTATGTCGGTTATGAGCAAGTCATTCATGGTCAAGCGACCACCGAACTGCTACCTGCGATATTCCAGACCGCGCTTGATAACTTACCCATTGCTAAACGCATGCGTTCAGGGGCGAGCCGCAATGAGTTTGTACGTCCCGTACAGTGGGCAGTCTTGATGCAAGATGATGCTGTTATTGATGCGACTATCCAAGGTCATCAGACTGGTAATCAAACGCGTGGTCATCGCTTCCATAGCCCTGATTACCATACTATTGCGCACGCCAATGATTATGAGCAACTTCTCGATGGTTTAAAAGTCGTGGCTGATTTCGATAAGCGTCAAACGCTGATTAAAAACCAAGTCAAAGCGCTAGCCGATGAAGTCGATGCTGATCCTATCGTACCGCAAGATTTGTTAGATGAAGTGACGGCGTTGGTTGATTTCCCGATTGCGCTGCGAGCAAACTTTGAGGCGCGCTTTTTACAAGTGCCGCAAGAAGCGCTTATCTCAACCATGCAGGCCGATCAAAAGTATTTTTGCTTGACCGATAAAGCAGGAAAACTGCAGCCGTACTTTATTTTTATTACCAATATTGAGTCAAAAGATCCGAATCAAATTATCGAAGGTAATGAGAAAGTTGTACGTCCGCGTTTGGCCGATGCCGAGTTCTTTTTCTTACAAGATCAGAAGCAGCCATTATTTTCGCTGACAGAAAGCCTAAAAACTCGCGTCTTCCAAGATAAGCTGGGTACGATTTGGGAAAAATCTGAGCGTATTGCCAAGCTTGCTGCTTTTATAGCAACATTAATGCAGGAGCAAGGTCGCGATATTAATATTGATGAAACGGTACGTGCCGCGATTTTGTCTAAAGCAGATTTGGCAAGCTCGTTGGTTGGGGAATATCCTGAACTGCAAGGTATCGCAGGGACTTACTATGCGCGCTTAAATGATGAGCCAGAAGCAGTCGCAGCAAGTTTGGAAGAGCAATATTTGCCCAAGTTCAGCGGTGACGTTTTACCACAGACGCCAATTGGCATTTGCTTAGCATTAGCAGATCGTTTGGACACGCTCGTCGGTATTTTTGCCATTGACCAAGCACCGACGGGTTCAAAAGATCCGTTCAGTCTACGTCGTTCAGCCATCGGTATCTTGCGTATTTTGATCGAAAAGCAATTGCCAATTAATTTGGTAGCGCTCGTTGAGCAAGCGATTAAAGGCTATAGTGACGCTGAAGGCAGCAAGATTGAAAAAATGGGTGATACGTTTACTCAGGTCATGGCATTCTTAAACTCGCGCTATCGTGCGATGTATACCGAACAGGGCGTGAGCGTCGATACCATTCAGGCAGTGCAAGCGATTAACCCGCATATGCCGCTTGATTTTGATCAGCGTATTCGCGCGGTACAGACTTTTAGTAAATTGCCACAAGCTGAAAAGTTGGCTGAGTCGAACAAACGTGTTGCCAATATCTTAGCTAAGTCAGAAGTGAGCGTCGCTGACACTGTCGATGAAACGTTGTTGTCTGAACCTGCTGAGCAAGCGTTATATCAGGTGGTTCAGCAAGCAAAAACGGCTGTAACGCCATTACTTGAAACGGCTGATTATACGCAAATATTGCAAACGCTGGTCAGTTTGGATGCGTCATTAACGCAATTCTTTGCCGATGTCATGGTCAACAGTGAGGATGCGGCGCTAAAGAACAATCGCTTAGCGCTACTTAAGCAAGTTCGCGCTTTATTTTTAACCGTTGCTGATATCAGTGAGCTGCAGCTATAGTTTGACAGCTATAGCCTAACGACACGCTGAGCATTTGTTATTGTATTGAAGACATAAAAGACTGGCTGCATGTGGCCAGTTTTTTATGCGCTTATTCTAAAGCGTTAAGTTTATAATGTCTTAGACCCTATTCGAAGGAGCACTGCCATGTTGGGCGTTATCATTGTAATTCTTATTATTTGGGCTGTGATGTGGGGCTTTTATAAATTTATGTACCCACGCGCTCCTAAAAGTATGATGCCAAAAAAAGGCGATGTGACCACGCCGCGTCCTTGCAATTTTTGTGGCAACAGTTTAGCTGAATATCGCGGTGTGTTAGAAACTAAGCCAATTTCTGCGGCAGAAAATTCCACAGCAGCTGATGAAAGTAGTAACGACGTCACAGCCAATAAAGAATTATTCTTTTGCAATTATGAGCATCAAGCGGATTTTCATGCCGGTAAGACTTATCAAGTAGATGCCTAAATTGTAAGTCATAAGTGGCAAGTTATAAGTCGATAAGCTGTTATTTACATTAAAAAAGCGCTTAGCTTCAGTGAGTTAAGCGCTTGTCTTTTTAATGCATCACTAGCAATTTAATATCGGTAGCAGCTTATAAAATAGAATGCGCATCTTTCATAATTTTATTTATCAAGGCTTCAGACTGTTTGCTTTGCTGCAGACGATCTTCTTCATTTCTCTGATTGGTATGGATTTTCTCATACAAATTCAAGCAGCATAGTACAAGTAGACTTTCTTGACTCAGGCTTGGCGCATCGCGTTTTAGGTCGAGCGCATAGTTATTGATATAAGAAACAGCCGAGTGCAACTCTTCTTGCTCATGCACGGGACAATAAATCGGATAGGTCACGCCAGCAATCGCCACATCGACCTTTTTGATTTGTGGTTCAGGAGTGCTTATAGGTTTAGCAGCGCTACTATTATTTGTCTTATTGCTATTTGAATTGCTATTTTGAGTGTTCGAATTATTTGGCATGGCTTTTTGTGCTTGCGTGTTCTCTGTTTGATTGTTTTTTGATTCAGTGACTGTTGATTGGATATTTTTGTTCTGACTGTCTACAGGGTTTGCGCGGTCATCGGTCATGATAAATCCTACAATACATGTTATTAAAGTGAGTAATTAAATATCACGGCTATAAATGTGGTAATGATAAACTTGGCGACTTAATAAATAACGTTTAATCAGCAAAAATAGTTGAGTTAAACGTGATCAATATTAATGTCTGCTTAACCTTCTGCTTGATCAATACGCGTTAAACGCTGTAAGACCACTTGGGTACGTTCAGCTGCCAATTCGTTTTTCTTCTTCAAGTCACTATTTTGCTGCTTAATATCGCTATATTGCTGCTTTAATTCGTTATTTTGTTGCTGCAGCTCATTATTTTTTTGTTGTAATTGGCTAACCTGTTTTTGCAAGTTATCTTGCTCTTCGCCTATCATGTGATGCGCTTCGGCAAGATTTTGATAACGCTTATCTAAATCGCTCAATTGTTTTTTAGCACCGTCACGCTCTGTATAACTGCTATCGAGTTTGGTTTTTAGCGTGGCAAGTTCTTTTGGGTCAGTCGCTGGTTGTTGTTTGAGGCTGCTAAGTTCAGCACTGACAAGCTGATACTGTTTTTTGATATCGAGTACCATTTTTTCTAATATTCTAAGTTGGTCATACATAGTCAGTTTTTATCCTTAACAAGTAAGCGTGAATGAATTTTGTTCTCTGCGTTTAATAATGCCATAGGTGACCGCATAATATCTATATTAACAAAGTAATTGTATGCCGCTTTGTTTCGTGACTTCTATTAACCGCCGCCTTATCAATAACATCGTGCGGTGTTTGTTTATATTTAATACTATTAATCAATAACTAGGACCTCTATTATGAATGACAATATCTCTGGCTGGAATACCTGGCTGACCGCATTTGATGACTGGACTGACGTGTCTATCAGCGAGGTACATGGCTTGATGACAGGGCTGATGACCGCCTGTGATGCGCCTGATGAACCAGTATGGGCAAAGGTGTTTGAGGAGCTGAGTTTTGCGCCGCTGCCTGATGAAGCATTAACCTTGTTGACAGAAGAAGCAGAAGACATCGTTTTTCAGCTAAAAGATAAAGACGATGCTTATTCCTATACGCCGTTGGTGCCAGATGATGAACATGACCTATACGAGCGTGTGATGGCGCTGAAACAGTGGGCAAATGGCTTTATGACTGGTTTTGGTATTACAGATTGTGGTCTGAGCAGCGACGAAAACGAGATGCTGTCGGATTTGGCTAAAATCGGTGGCATTCGTTTAGAAGATGACGAAGATTTTGAAGGTGGCGAAGAGTCTTATCTGCATATTTACGAGTTTGCGCGCATGGTGCCAGTGAGCTTTGCTACCCGTAAGCGTAAAGCTGTTAAAGATATTGCTCTGATTGCTGGACTGGCTATCGATGCCAAAACCACCAAAGAGCTACAAGCAGAAGGTAAGTTGCCAAAACCGATGCCGCCAGTGCTTGATGTGATGAATCAAAACCGTCCATCATAAACAGCATAATATGATGAATAGATGTAAAAATAGCCAAGTTTGACGCCATGCAAATGGCACTTGGCTATTAGATAGATAGCTATGAAAAAATAATAGAAGGGAAGCTATGATGACTACTGATAATGAGATGATTCATTTACGCCGCTGCGTGGAACTCGCTGCTGAAGCATTAGAGGCGGGCGATGCGCCGTTTGGCAGCGTGTTGGTTGATGGCGATGGCAATGTATTACGAGAAGATCGTAATCGTGCCAATACGGTCGATGCGACTTACCATCCTGAAATTGCTGTGGCTAAATGGGCTGCTCAAAATATGACCCCTGCAGCGCGTGCAAAAGCGGTGGTTTATACCTCAGGTGAGCATTGTGCCATGTGCTCAGCTGCGCATGCATGGGCGGGGCTTGGTCGTATTGTTTATATCAGCTCATCAAAACAGCTAAGTACATGGATGGATGAAATGGGCATGACATCAACATCGCCCATCAATTTATTAACTGTTCAAGAAGTTGCGCCGAATGTGGCAGTAGATGGTCCGATTGCTGGCTTAGATGAAGAAATCAAAGTACTGCAACAGCGCTCATTTCAAAAAGGCTAATTAAAAAATCTGCTTAAAGAGACTCATCAAACAGTATAGAGTCTTTTTATCTTGTAGTACGATAAGGATGTCTTATGACGGTAATAAATCACAATAAAGGTAAAGAGCGAGCAACGCCTAATGCTCATTATTCTCCTGCCAATTATCCCATCGATAGTATTGATTGGCTGACAAGATTAATTGCGTTTGATACGGTCAGTCGCCATTCAAACTTAGCATTGATTGAAGATGTACAAGCTTACTGTGAGCAATTGGGTCTTACGGTAGATTTAAGCTTTAATGACGCTAAAAATAAAGCCAATTTATTCGTTACGGTGCCAGCAGGTACAAACGCTGACGATGTGAATCATGGTCTGGTGTTATCAGGTCATACCGATGTCGTACCGGTTGATGGTCAAGACTGGACGTCTGAGCCGTTCATAGCGACGATACGCGGCGACAAGCTTTACGGACGCGGTGCTTGCGATATGAAAGGTTTTATTGCCTGTGCGTTGACACTGTTGCCGCAAGCGGTAAAGCTATCTAATGCAGGCAAGCTGCGTCGCCCATTGCATTTGGCGTTGTCATTTGATGAGGAAGTTGGTTGCTTAGGTGCGCCATTGATATTAGCCGATTTGAAAGCACGCGGTATCACCCCTAATTATTGTATCGTTGGTGAGCCGACCAATATGGCGATGGTCGTGGCGCATAAAGGCATCGCCGTCTACCGTTGCCGCGTGCATGGTAAGTCTGCGCATTCATCATTGACCGCAACAGGTGTCAACGCCATTAGCTATGCCAGTCGTTTGATTGGTTATGTCGATGAATTGGCGGAAGAGATTAGTCATCGCAGTGATAACGATGCGCTGTTTGATGTGCCTTATTCGACATTGTCTGTAGGCACCATACAAGGTGGGACGGCGACCAATATTGTCCCTAATCTGTGTGAGTTTACCTTTGACTATCGTAATCTGCCACATATGACTCAAGACGATATCCTTGCGCCGATTCAGGCTAAAGTTGCGGAGCTAAACGCCCAAATGCAAGCACGCGCTGCCGATACCGGCATTGAGCTGCTGCAAGAAGAAAGTGTACCGGCAATGACCGATAGCGACAGCGCTGAGCTACAAGCGTTAATAGCGGCACTAACTGGCGACGATACACGTCATAAAGTTGCTTATGCCACTGAAGGCGGGCAATTTACCAATAGCGGCATTCCAACGATTATCTGTGGCCCGGGTAGTATTGAGCAGGCGCATAAAGCCGATGAATATGTTGAATTAATTGAGATCGAGCGCTGTGATGAGTTTTTACAAAAGCTACTAAACAGCTGTGCCATCAATTGATACAATAGGCAGCAGGCCGTTCTTTTTCAATCTATATGCGCATAAAATACACCGTCTTTATGGCGGTGTTTATTTTTTAGCCATTTTGCAAATATTAAGTCGATTTTAATAAGTTGGTTTTAAGTTTTTATAAATGATGAACTAGGGGTTAGTCGATGTCTTGGCATCTGTTTGCGGTATTTTTTGCAAGTACGTTTTTTATCTCAGCGACACCGGGTCCGAATATGCTACTGGCATTCCAGTATGGGCTTAATTACGGCGTGAAGCGTACTTTATGGACGCTGGCAGGGCTCAGTCTTGGGCTTTTTATTTTACTGCTATCCACGTTACTAGGACTCGATGTTATCAGCCGTCAATCGCCATGGTTATTGACAGTTATTAAAACCGTTGGTGCTATTTATCTCATTTATTTGGGTATCACATCGTGGCGCGATAGTACCAGTAGCAGCTTGATGAGTGATGCAAATGCGCTGAGTACTGAAGTTAATAAAGAGTTGACTCTGACTACTGAGATGTCTGATAAACCTACGCCGCGCTCACTCTCTAGTGCCGCTGTCAAACCCCCGCCTAGTGATTGGTTGTTGTTTCGAACTGGTATGTGGGTGTCACTGTCTAACCCAAAAGCGATCTTATTCTTCGCCGCCTTCTTTCCCAAGTTTATCAATTTTAGTGCGCCGCTATGGCCGCAGTATATTATGCTTACCTTTGGGTTATTTTTGAGCGAGACGATTTGGCAGCTGATTTACACCCTTGGCGGTAAAAAGTTGGCAGGATGGTTGGACGTTGGCGAGCGTTTAGCATGGCTTAATCGCGGTTGCGGGGTGATATTTATGTTGATTGCAGCAGCTTTATTGGCTGAAGTGTTAAATGGTTTTTTGGCTTAACGAAGTTTGTAATTTAAAAAGGTGACTATCACCTTACACATTTATAAGTAAAATTAATATTCATGAAAAAGCCGTTCTCTATTTAATAGCGAACGGCTTTTTTATTAATTTATTTTTTCTAAAAACTTAAGCAAGCACTTCGATTAACTCACCCTTAACCATGTGCGGGCTAACAAAATCGGTAATACGCACGCTGACGATTTTACCCAGTAGTTCATCCATTTTCTCAACATCATAAGGGAACATCACGGTACGCGTATTATCAGCTGTACCGATTAAGCAATCAGGATGACGATTGGCAATTTTCTCGACCAAGACGCGAGTGGTGGTACCGACCATCTCATGGGTTTTTGCAAGGGTTGAATCGATAATCACTTGTTGGAATTCCGCCAGACGCGCTTTCTTAGTTTTGAAGCTCACATCGTCAGGCAATTCTGCTGCTGGCGTGCCCGGACGTTTAGAATAAATAAAGCTATAAGAGTGATCGAAATTCAACTCTTTTGCCAAATTTAGTGTATCTTGAAAATCTTGCTCGGTCTCACCAGGGAAACCAATGATAAAGTCACTCGATAAGTGAATATCAGGGCGAATGGCTTTGAGCTTATTAATTTGATTGATATAAACATCAATGGTATGGTTGCGTTTCATCGCTGCCAAGATAGCGTTCGAGCCACTTTGTACTGGCAAATGCAAATGTGATACCAGCTCTGGTAATTGCGCATAAGCGTCGATGATATCATCGGTGAACTCGAGTGGGTGACTCGTGGTATAACGAATACGCTCAACACCATCGACATGTGACACATAATGCAGCAGTTCTGCGAAACGGCAAATACTGCCATCATCTTTTTCGCCGCGATAGCCGTTGACGTTTTGACCGAGCAGGTTAATCTCGCGCACACCTTGCTCAGCTAGGCTGTCAATCTCAGCTAATACATCATCAAGTGGACGCGATAATTCTTCACCGCGGGTATAAGGTACGACGCAAAACGAGCAATACTTTGAGCAGCCTTCCATAATGGATACAAAGGCCTTGTAGCCTTCGACACGTGGCTCTGGCAGAAAATCAAACTTTTCAATACTTGGAAAGGATACGTCCACCGTACCGATACGATTCTTAGGCGCGATTTCACGCTGCTCATTAGATTGATCGTATAGCTCCGGCAAGCGGTGTAAGGTTTGTGGACCAAAGACCATATCGACATACGGCGCGCGTTTTTGGATGTTGTCGCCTTCTTGAGAGGCGACGCAACCACCAACACCGATAACCAAGTCTGGACGTTTTTCTTTGAGTTTGCGCCAGCGACCCAATTCTGAAAAGACTTTTTCCTGCGCTTTTTCACGAATAGAGCAGGTATTCATTAACAGTACATCGGCTTCATCGATATTGTGGGTGACCTCCATACCGTGCGAATCACCAAGCACATCAAGCATTTTGCCAGAGTCGTAGACATTCATCTGACAGCCTTGGGTGGTAACAAAGACTTTTTTTGGCGCGCCATTGACTGCTGCTTTGGCTATTGATGTTTGGACGGAACTTGGCGAGTTGAGTGCCGTAACGGCAGGCGCAGTAACCCTTGTGTCAACAGCAGCGTCATCGATGCGGGGATTAAATACAGTAACACTCATAAGCGAAGTCCATGATTGACTAAAAATATAGCGGGGTAGGCGATTAAGCGGTGGCGTATTTTATCACAACCCTGAAGCAATGTGAAAAGTTACCGTACGCCTATAGGGATAATTGTGCTAGATTATTTATAATACTATCAAATGCTTACCTAGTATTGTGGAACAATTATTAGTATTGATAAAGATTGTCGGTATTTGAAGGGTTGTAACATTTTTGTGTTACACAGGGCTATCGGATTTATTAACGAAAAGTAAAGCTTATGGTTGAATGTGCAACGAGTATAGTATGATAAAGCCAATCATATCCGCACTATTGTTTAAATGAGCGTTTTAAGTAGGGTGAAAATACCCTTTTAAACTGAGATTTAAACTATTTATCTAGCCAAATTATTTAGACTTATTATAAAGAGAGTTCGTATGACAAAGCCGCAAGTTGCTCAGAGTATCAAGGATGAAGCTGCCAATCATCAAAATAATACGCCCAACTACCTTAAAAGAACGATGCTAAAAACCAGTGTGTTGAGTGTGACAACGGCAATGGGTGCGCTGGCCATGTCGCAAGTAGCTTATGCCGAACTGACTTGGGGTAATAATACCAGTAGTAGTGTTAATAATGGTTATCCGCAAGAAGGCAAATACCAGCCCGAGCCTTACCAGCCTCAAAACTATCAGCCGGATAACTATCAACCAGACAGCTATCAACCGCAAAGTTCTCAGCCAAATAACAGTTACCAATCAAATACCGGCTATCAAGCTGATAGTGGTGCGAGCTCATTTACAGCGGCGGCGATTGCAGCAGAGCGCGGTGATGTCAACGCGCTTTATAATTACGAGCAAGCGATGAGTGGCGGTTTATTTGCCATGTATCCCACTTATTGGCGCATGAATTTAGACTTAAATTCGCAAAGCCCGGCAGCGGTCTCACAGTTTGTGCGTCAATACCCAGATACGGTAATGGCAGAAAAACTGGTTGCTGATTTTGCTGAAACCAAAGCGGGCTCCAATGATTATGCCGCCGTACGCCAAGTAGCAAATCTCATCACCAACGCTGATGACAGTGAGAAGTGTGCCGTGGCGCTTGGTTTCAATAATGGCGGCGATACCATGCGTGCGATGGCAGCCAAATCTGATGTTTGGCTAAACACCAAAAAGCAGCCAGCACTGTGTGACCAGTTGGCGCTAGAGATGAATAATAATGCGCTGATTAGCAATCAAGATAGAGTATCGCGCCTTAAGCGTATGCTGCGTAAAGGCAGAACGGGCGATATTATGGCGCTGTCTTCGCGTTTAGGTACACCGGTTCCTTACTCGTCGTTGAGTGACATTCAGCTCAATCCATCAGCATTCTTTAGCCGTTTTGCCCGCGAGCCTGCAAGCCAAATGAATCAATATCTGTACCTTTATGCAATGGGGCGTGTCGCCGAAAAGTCTTATCGTGAGGCCGCATTGCAGTTAGATTTTGATATCAAGCAAGACAATCAGCGCTCAGCGAAATTATTGACGGATGATACCCGCCGTGCTGCTTATCGTACGCTTGGCGTGCAGCGGATGAATCATAACACCGATGATGGCTTTAATGTTGAAGCGGTTGATTGGTTCCGTAATAGCTTGGACAATGACTTTAGCTTTGAAGAAGCTGAATATTATGCTATGGCAGCGATTCGTTTTAGTCGTTGGGATGATGTGGTCGAAGCTATCTCAAAAATGGATGCCGAAACCCAAAAAACCAATCAGTGGCAATATTGGCTGGCACGTGCTTATGAGCAATCAAGTGATGCCAACAAACGCAATACCGCTAAAAAAATGTATCAAAACTTAGCAAAGAGTAATGAGTATTATGGTTTGATGGCCAAGGATAAAGTCGGTCAACGTTTTGATGCCAGTCGCTTGGGTGGCAGCAATTTGCCTAACGTTAGTAGCGCCGACCGCGCCCGTGTTATGCAAAATCCACACTTTGCTCGCGCATTTGCTTTATATAACGCTGATGCCAGTCGTGCCTATGCCAATCGCGAGTGGAACTGGGCGGTGAAAAAAGCACGTGACAATCGTGATGATAATCTGATTATTGCCGCTGCTCGTCAAGCATATGATATAGACTGGCTCGATCGGGCGATTTATGCGGTTGATAATACCGATAGAGTCGACAGTTTGGCATTGTCACATCCGATGCCGCACCAATCGGCGGTCGTTCGTCACAGTCAGTCGGCGGGTATCGATCCGGCATGGGCGTATGGCATTATGCGTCAAGAGAGTCGTTTCGTGACGTCAGCACGGTCAAACGTTGGTGCTAGCGGTCTGATGCAAGTCATGCCAGATACCGCTAAATATATTGCGCGTAATTTAGGCGAAACTTATAGTGCCAGCCGTGCCAATAGCGGTGATACCAATATCCGTTATGGTACGTGGTATATGGGCGATATCTTTGGAAAATTAAACAGCCAACCAGTCTTAGCGACAGCGGGCTACAATGCTGGTCCAAATAATGCCAAACGCTGGCAGCCAACCTATGGTTCACTCGCAGCTGACCAGTATGTCGAGTCGATTGCCTTTCCTGAGACCCGTAATTACGTCAAACACGTCATGGAAAACGCTACTATCTACAGTAGTCTATTAGGTCGTGGTCAGCCTATTAGCCAACGTATGGGAACGATTCCTGCGGCGTTTTAATTTATAAATATTGCATGACAAAACCATTAGCAGGTAACTGCTAATGGTTTTTTTATATGTTGGGCTTGCATATGTGCGGCTTTTATATGTAAAGCTTTTATATAAAGTGCTTCAATATATCTTGACTATATATGGCGCTTTTAAAATTGCTCATTTAAAAGCAATCACCAGCTTCTTAAGTCTTGTTTACGTTTTTGCTATAGATTAAAAAAGGCAGTTTGCTACCATTGCTTTCATTACCGTCTGCATTTTTTGTTCATTTATTCTTAAGTGGCTGATGTTTTGAAAGCGACCTAACTTGAGTTATAGATAATAATTAAGCGTAAAAGCTCCTATTCGTCATTGCTAGATGCTCTAACTTCTTATGATTAAAAAATATTTTAAGCTGCCCATATCGTCGCGAGCTAAGCGTCAACTATCTATTCAGACAAAGGTGGGCTCGATGTCAAAGACAAGGCTGTCAGAGCATTTTAATGAATGCTTGATGAGCAAAAAGTATGAAAGTAAAGGCAATGCCATACTTGGTGTGACTGCTTTACTATTACTACAGGGTGCCATAACGCTACCTGCACAAGCTGCTAGTGCCAGCAAGACAGGGCAGCGGGTATTGATGATTGAGATGACGCCCGCGCTGTGTAGCTTACAACCGACGCGCGCGCGTATGCGTCAGTGTTTAGAAGGGTATTCGTTAACGGTTTCAGGACTTGATATGGGTTATGGCGAGCGCTGCGGACGCGGTAGTGAGCCGCGTCTAACCCCGCTACAATTAAAAGTGGTCAACCGTATCATGCCTGATACCACGGTGCGTACCCAAGCATGGCAGCGTTATGGCGTTTGTAGTCCGCTTAGCGCCAGTAATTATTTTCGTCAAATCACCAACTATGCCGGCGACTTAAAACTGCCGAGTGAGTTGAATACAGGCAACAGTTATACGGTATTAAAATCTCGTTTTGTCGCACAGATGACCCACTTAAATAGCGGTATGTCAGCTAATAGCGTTGATTTGATCTGTCAGGCAGGAACACGTCGTCAAATGGTATTGACCGACGTTCATGTATGTTATGAAGGCAGCTCATTTGGCACTTGTAGTAATGTTGTCGATAACTGTGGCAGTAAGTTTATTATTTCGGGTGGTAAATAATATCTATTCATTGATATCTAAGAACAGCCGTAGCGTTTATTTAATAAGGCTGGTTGTTATTTAACGGAAATATCATTTATTTAATTGCCTTATATTCATGTCAATAATGCTACTAAGACTGCCTTAAATATTTTTAAGGCTTATCTAACGCCTTGTTTTTAAGCCTTTCCCAAAAGCTCAAACATCTATTCGTATAAAATGTAACAATATAACCAGTATTGTCAGCAATCGCATTCGCGCTTTCTCTAGACGATTAATAGGCTGAGGTGCTACACTAGCTATCGGTTTATGACTGCTATATAGAGCGAGCAGATCGCTATCTCAAACGATATTCATCAATCAGAACCATCCATTAGAATCATTAATCAGAACTATTCATTAGAATCGTGAATTATCTAATCTATAATTAGGGAGTATTCAATGTCAATGAAACAGCCTTTACGTGTTGCCGTCACTGGTGCCGCTGGTAATATCAGCTATGCTATGTTATTTCGTATTGCCTCTGGTGAGATGCTAGGTAAAGATCAGCCAGTTATTTTGCAATTGCTTGAAATCGCCCCAGCACTTGACGCCCTAAAGGGTGTGGTCATGGAATTAGAAGACTGTGCATTCCCATTATTGGCCGGTATTGTTCAAACTGATGATGCGACCGTTGCATTCAAAGATGTTGACTATGCTCTGCTAGTCGGTTCACGTCCTCGTGGTCCAGGTATGGAACGTAAAGATTTGCTAGAAGCCAATGCTGCGATTTTCTCAGCCCAAGGTAAAGCATTGAACGACGTTGCAAGCCGTGATGTAAAAGTATTGGTTGTCGGCAACCCTGCGAACACCAACGCGCTTATCGCTCAGCGTAATGCACCAGATTTAGATCCACGTAACTTTACGGCTATGACTCGCCTAGATCACAACCGTGCGATGGCACAGTTAGCTGGCAAAACGGATAGCACCGTTAATGACGTGAAAAAAATGATCATCTGGGGTAACCATTCATCAACGCAGTATCCAGATCTAACGGCTGCAACTGTCAATGGTAAGCCAGCGTTAGATTTAGTAGATCGCGAATGGTACGAAGCTACCTATATCCCAGAAGTACAACAACGTGGTGCTGCAATCATTAAAGCGCGCGGTGCATCATCTGCTGCTTCTGCTGCCAACGCTGCCATTGCACACGTACGTACATGGGCGCTAGGTACTGATGAGAACGATTGGGTCTCTATGGGCGTTTACTCAAACGGCGAATATGGCATTGCTAAAGGCTTGATCTACTCATTCCCAGTTACTTGTGTTAACGGCGATTGGTCTATCGTAGATGGTGTTGACGTGTCATCAGATTTCTCAAAAGAGAAAATGGCAGCCACTGAGCAAGAGCTTAGCGAAGAGCGTGATGCAGTAGCACACCTGCTTCCATAAGCTGTCAATTTATTAAAGCTGTTATATAGATATTGATCTAAAAAAGCCCTCTTATTAGAGGGCTTTTTTTTTGCCTTGTATGTCTATTAATACAATTGATAACGTTAGCTAAACGTTGGTTAACAGCTATTAGAATAAAGCTTGCTACAATAAAGTGGTTAATTCAAATAATAAGTACAATCAAATCATTATAAAATTTTTTTTATTAAGGAAAAAGACTATGTTGGGTGAACCTGAATATAATATGAATGAGTTATTTGCGCAGCTAGGACTGGATAGCTCGGATGAAGCCATTGATAGTTTTATCGAAAAAAACCAATTAGCAAAAGAAGAAAAGTTGATCGAATCTACGGTATGGAATGACAGTCAGCGTGCCTTTTTGCAGGAAGAATGGAATAAAGATGCCGCATGGGTCGAGGTTATCGATGATTTAAACGTGCGTATGCATCCTGAAGCATAAAAATAATAATAAAGTATCAATCAATAAAGTATTACCCTAAATAAAAACCCACAAACGTTATTAATGCTGTGGGTTTTTTTAGGAATTAGTCTCTTATAAAGTGTGAATTAAGCCTTTTTAGGGTCATAACTATCATTCTAGCTCTGCTGTTCACGCCATTCGAGTAAATCAATCACATCGTTATGAATACCTGCTTTTAACGCCTCTAAACTCTCATAATGACGCTCGCCATGTAAATAATGCAAGAAACGTACTTGTAAGTTTAAGCCGTATAAGTCTGCTTGCAGCTTAGGGAAATGTACCTCTAAGCGCCAATCATGCTCTTTATCTACCGAAGGTCTGATACCAATATTGGCCGTACCAAATAAGCTATGCGGGCGTAAACCTGCAATCCCTGAATTTTCGCTATTTGTCAGTGCGGTCAAGCCGTTCGGTATGACATCACCATTATCATCAAGGATAACGACATCGACAGCAAAGATGCCATGTAACGCTGGTTTTATGCGTTTTAAGTCGACATTGGCAGTGGGAAAGTCCATGGTACGCCCGATTTTATCGCCACCAACGACGACGCCTGTCATCGTATAATCTCGACCCAATAAGGCATTAGCCGCATCGATGTCACCGGCCAATAATAGGTTGCGTATACGCGTAGAGCTAATGCGCGCGCCTTTACCTTTATCATCGATCACGGTATGCAGATTGGTCACATCTAAGCCATAATCACGTAAAAACTGACTGTCACCAGTACGATCATGACCGAACTTAAAGTCATCACCCAACACCAATGCTTTTACATTGAGGCGCAGTGCCAAAATATCGGCGAATGCCTGTGCCGATAGCGAGCGAAAATCGCTATCAAAGCTTGCAACAATCAAAGTCTCGATGCCGTACTTTGCGAGCAAAGCTTGCTTTTCGGCAAGATTGGTTAGGCGAGCAGGCGCGGTAGCTGGCGCAAAAAATTCACGTGGCTGCGGCTCAAATATCATGACTGCCGAGCCAATATTTTGTGCTTTAGCGGTATCGCGAACTTGTGCCAGCATTGCTTGATGACCCAAATGCACGCCATCGAAGTTGCCAATAGTCAGCACGCAGGCTGCCAAATCTACTGGGCTAGTATTGGCAGACAAAGCGCGTGGTGACGCCATCAGTTGCTCAAGAAAATAGGTGTTCATAAATTTTCAGCTATGATAGATAAGACCAGATAAAAAACGAAAAAACACATCGCGACTTAAAAACAATATTTTAAAATATCTCTCTGTATCAGATGTGTCTAAAAGAGGTGTCTAAAACCAGTCATTATAAAGTAAAATAGCCCCACTAACATCCTATAGTCTGCTGATAATCTAACAACCATGCCATGGCCTCAAAAGCTGGTTTTCATATTTGGCTTACGTTGGTCGTTTTCTGCTAAGGGCTTCTGCGACGTACGTTAGATGAATAGTGTCAGGGTTCATCATTAACATTAAGCAGCCGTTGTTTATTACTCATCATTTCTTTTTACTATCAATAATCATGGAAACGCTATGACTGATGCTGTCTCTATCGCTGCTTGTCATGATATCTCTCACTCTATAACACCTATTTTGTCAATTCATGAGCTCAACGAACACTTTACGGTACAGCGTGCTAATAAGGCAGATTTACCAGCGATTTTAGCGATTTATAACCAAAGTATCGCGGGCAAACAAGCTACTGCTAATTTAGCACCAGTGAGTTGTGAAGAGCGTCAGGTTTGGTTTGATGAGCATTTAAACAATGCCACGCGACCTATTTATATTGTTAAAGCTCTTGTTGAAAATGTAGATGAACGGATAGAACAAACAGCGTCGCCAATCGTCGCCTGGGGCAGCTTTAGCGATTTATATGCACGACCGGCTTATCATATCAGCACTGAGATAAGTATCTACTTGCATCAGGATTATCATGGTCAAGGATTGGGTGGCTTATTGACGCGTTGGATGCTGAAGCAAGCGCCGAGCTTAGGTATTCATAACGTGGTGGCGCTTATCTTTGCTCATAATCAACCAAGCTTAGGATTGTTCCGTAAGCTTGGGTTTGAGCAATGGGGTTATATGCCAAAGGTGTGCGATATGCAGGGGTTTATCGCGGATGTGGTGATGCTTGGTAAAGCAGTGAGGGCAGATAATGGCGCCACATAAAGAAAAGTTAGATAACAGTAGACCGATTTTTAACCTAAAATTTTCCATTTTCCGTCTATCTTTTGCAGCTCATAAGTCAATGATGTGGGTTCACTTTGTCCCCTTAGCATCAACTCACCAGTGATGGTGGCACGGGTTTTGTTATCACTGTATTTGGTATCAGTGAAAGTAACACCGTCAACCGTTTGCTGAAAAGCCGATTGGGTCTTAGCAAGCTCTTCCTCGAAATTTGCCATATCTACTTTATAATAAGTAGCGGCTTGTTTCGCGTCGCCATAATACAAGCTGTCTAATGCTTTTTTAACCGTATCTTCTGGCGTACCATCTTGGGTCGGATTGCTCACTAAGCTTTTTTGCTTAGCAGCAGTCGTAACAGGATTGATATTATCGTTAGCAATCGTGGTTTCATCTTTAGAGTTATCTACTGCCTGTTTACTATCAGTAGTAGTGCCTGTTAATTCTACTTGGCTCGCGTCGTTCTCAGATGTTTGCGCGACCGCTGCAGTGTCTTCAGTACTGCTTGCAGTATGAGCCGCGGTCTCTGCTTCACCCTTATCATTATTGCTACAACCACTTAAAAGTAGTGCGGTGCTCAGGATACCAACAGTTAATATGCTTGGTAAGCATAACAAGGTTGATGGTAAAGCTGATGATTTAGTCGTCATATTAGTTCTCAGAATTCATTTATTTCTTAAAGAGCAATTATGGTAACTATCAGCGGCATGCACTGTCAATTCTCATACCAAGCTTGTTCTGGTTTGGTAAATTAAAGCCTTGCTTGGTTTTTAATAATTAATGTTTAACGCTTACTGTTTTAACCATGTTTTAGATGGCGAGGACGGAATCCCGTTGCCAATAATACTATGCCATAAACCAGCGCACCGACCACACACATAATTAGTAGCGCAACCAAACGTTGCCACTGTGCTTCATTTGTTGGAAAGTAGGGTAGCATGACGTAAAGTACAGCAACCATGGCAGTGGTAGAAACTGCAAATTGCGCAAACAGCTTTTTCCAATGACTGCCAAAGCGGAAAATCTCACGCTTATGCAAGAAGTAATATAATAAGCCAGCGTTCACAAATGATGCGCCAGTCGTCGCAAGTGCCAGTCCACCATGTAACGGCATGTCAAAAAAGTAAAATATGCCAATAAAGATGACACTAAAAATCATATTAGCAAAAACGGAAATAATACCAATTCTGACTGGGGTACGGATATCTTGACGAGCGAAGAAAGCAGGGGCAAAGACTTTAATTAACATAAAGCCTAAGATGCCACCCGCCATGCTTTTTAGCGCCAGCGAGCTCATTTGTGCATCACGTAAGGTAAATTCGCCACGTAAAAACAGCGCTTGCATCAGCACATCAGACAGAATAAATAGCGCAGCCGATGCAGGTACGCCGACTAAAATGATTAAACGTGCTGCCCAATCAATGGTCTTTTTAAAGCTGATATCGTCTTTTTGCGCTTCACTTTTTGACAAGCTTGGTAGAATAACCGTACCGATAGCCACGCCAATTAAACCAAGGGGTAACTCGCTCATACGCTCAGCAGCATAGAGCCAAGACACCGAACCGCCAATCATTAATGAGGCGAAAATGGTGTTGAGCAGTAAATTAATCTGCGTGACAGAGACGCCAAAGATAGCCGGTAGCATTAATTTTAATATACGCCTGACGCCTTCATGCTGGAAGTCGATTTTCGGCATCACCAGTAGCTTTTGTTGGGACAATTGTGGTAACTGAAGTAGAAGCTGTAATAAGCCTGCGATAGCGACCGCGTAACCGAGCGCCATAATGGGCGTCTCAAACATCGGTGCAAAAACCAATGCGCCACCAATCATACATAGATTGAGCAATACGGGTGCAAAAGCTGGCGCGGCAAAACGTCCGTAGCTTTGTAAAATACCACTGGCAAAGGCGGTCATAGAGATAAATAATAAGTAAGGAAAGGTCAGGCGTAACAGCTCAGCGGTGATGGCAAATTTATCGGGCTGATCAGCAAAACCGGGCGCAAATAACGTCACGACCCATGGCGCCATTAAAATAACCACCACGGTCAACATCGACAGGATCAATAGCAGAGCGCCTGAGGTGCGACTGACTAATATCTGTACTTCTCGTAAGCTGTATTTCTCTTTGTATTCCGATAAAACAGGGACAAACGCTTGACTAAACGCGCCTTCAGCAAACAAACGTCGCAGAAAGTTCGGTATCTTAAAGGCGACCAAAAAGGCATCCATCAGACCGCCAGCGCCAAAGACACCTAGTAATACGATATCGCGTACCAGACCTAAAATACGTGACAGCATGGTCATACTACTGACCACCATGGTTGAACGAAATAACCGACTTTTTGCCATGAGAACCTATTCTGCTAATTTGTTTACTGAAGGTTGTTTACTGATGCAGTGTTGTCAAAAAACTGACGGATTATAGCACTTTCATCATACTGATAAATGGATTGAATGTGGAATATAGAATGATAAAAAATCGTTGATAAGTGGCGATAATTTTTTTAATTGCGACAAATAAATTAAAAATCAAATAGTTTTATAAATTTCATTCAAGAGACTAAATAGCTCGGAGCGTTTATCAATCATAGATTTTCTATAATTGGCTGTATCATTATGGTCGAAAGGTATATCTACAGACTCGACTCTCTTTTTAAGAGCTATAACTGTTTCGCCGTATTCTCTAAGCTTAATTTGAGCGCTACCATAGCCAAACAATAGTAATAAAGATTCTGCTTTCGTTAGTTCACTAAAGCTATCGAATAGTTTATTTTAAGAATCTAGGAATCCGTTAGATTTAGGAAGAGATGAGTCTGGAACCAGTCTACGCCGCCAATCAGTGGCAAATGCCCAATAATTCAGAGCAATGGTATTAAAATTCTCTACTTTTTCTGCGACTTCTTTTAACATCTCAAACTCGCGTTCTACTTTAGCTTTTTTAAGCTCATTACGATGTTGTGTTGAGGATAATAGAAAAGTAATAACGCCTGCTATCAATGCGCCCAAACCTATCTTCACTGCTGAATCGACCACTTCAATCCAAATCATAATGTTTTCAATCGATGATTAATCATCATTCAAGTTGAGTAAGCCCTTTATTTTAATAGAGCTGCAACCCTCTCACGCAACTTTGTCCATTCAAAATAATCACCGGGGTCAGTTTTGCGAGCGGGCGCGATATCACTATGACCAGTCAGATGCCTGCGAGTTTTTGGATAAGCGTCATAGATAGCGACGATAACTTTGGTAAGCGCTTCATATTGGGCAGTGGTAAAGGACACAAAATCTGAACCTTCAAGCTCAATGCCAATGCTATAATCATTACATTCAGGGCGACCCAAGTAGCTAGAGCGCCCAGCATGCCACGCGCGTTCATTAAAATTGACAAACTGAGTAATCGCGCCATCACGCTCTATAAATAAATGCGCTGAGACTTCTGCCCCTTTAATAGTTTGAAAATAAGGATGCGCCTCCCAGTCTAATTGATTGGTAAATAAGGCTTTAACGTAATGTAGACCGTCAGTATCGCAAGCCCCAAACTCATTGGGTGGCAAGCTAATATTGTGAATAACGATGGCATCAATCGCGACATTTTCAGGTCGTTTATTATGATTGGGCGAGGCAAGCCAAGTCGCAGCTGATAATCGACCGGCATTAATAGTCATTGACGATGCTATGGACATAATACTCTCTTTTATAATTTGATAAATAAGTACCCAGTAAATGCTGATGATTATATTTTTTATCAATAAATGGCGTATCTACCTGAAAAGCTGTCATTCAAAACGATAATTCATAATATCACTCTAATAATTCGATAGAACTCATAACGCGATACGCGTCTGACTCCTACAGTGCGAGATGTTACTCATGTCTATATATTCAAACCTGTTGCCGATAGATTGTACGCCAACAAACATTGGTAGGCGAGCTCGTTTGCCGCTCACCATAGCCGGACTGCTACTGACCGCACAGGCACAGGCATTTTTGCCGACGCCCGCATCGCTTGTGACAACAGGTGAGTTGGCACTAGATACTGCTGATGATAATTCAGCCTCTAAATCACAAAACGCTGAGCCAATATTAATGGCTTATACTAAGCCAGTTGTCGCCGGATCAAATAATACCATCAAGCCAGATAGTGTCTCAAATACCGCAGTCACTTCTCGGACATCTAACAATCAAAGTGCTAATAATAGTGATAATGGGGCGAACACCCAACAGCTATTAGCATCATGGCGTGCGCAAGCAAAAACAGAAAACCTTGCCCAACATATAACATGGCGACGGTTATTATATTTTTTTGATGATCAAAAGAATTTAATCGGCAAGAAAAAAGACAGCAGTATCGTTGATGATGCAGCATTTTTCTTAAGTAAAAATGGACAGCATGATTCAGCGGCCGAGCTTGATGCCTTGCTGGTCGCCCTTGCTGACGAGATGGCTACGACTCCAGATAACAGCACTGCTAGTAATCGTGCGACTAAAAACTCGGTACAAAACTCAGTGTTATGCCGTTTCCCAGCGCGCGTTCAATGGCTGACTGATACCCTCAATATCGAAAAAAGTGGCTTGCAAGTCGACTGTCCAGAGCTGAATGACTGGATGCAAAAGCTGGCACCCGAGCAGCTGTCTATTATGTTTGCGCAAGAATATTTAGACAATCCTATTTCAGCCTTTGCTCATACATTATTACGTATCGACTCTAAAGCCAGCGTTGCCGATCCAAGCCAAATTCATCATGCAGTGGCGCTAAATTATACGGTAGGCGGTGATTCAAGCGATAACTTTTTGGTCTATGCCATCAAATCGATGAGTGGCGGTTATGACAATCTGATTGAAATTGACCCTTATCCAGAGAAGCTGGCGAAGTATCTGCAAGAAGATGAGCGCGATGCGTGGACGTATCAATTGGATTTGACCCCAGCGGAAGTGCAGCAGATTATGTTGCATGTTTGGGAGACCAAAGATTTGAAGTTGCCGTATTACTTCACCACTGATAACTGTGCGTCTGAGATTTTACGCTTAATTGACGTGGTACGCCCGCAGCAGCATTTATTAAGCCGCCTACCTTATGCCGTTATTCCCTCAGATGTCGTGCAGTTACTTAATAGCGAAAACTTACTTGCCAGCACCAACTATACACCCGCTGATAGCACCTTGCGCCAAGCGCAGTTAAATAAGGTTAAAGAGCAGCGTGAGCAATTGGGCTATCATAATAACGCTAAGCAGACGTTAAGTGAGATTAAATCTGCCCAATTGAATCCAACGTCGAGCATAGCAGCCGACGAAAAAACGCTATTGCCACGCCGTATTGCGGTAGCTGATAATAACCCAATAGACAGGCATCCTCTGCAACTTGGGTTTATCGGGCTAGGGCAGCGCGGTGATAATAACTATATTGACTTGGGTGTGCGGGCAGGTTATCACGATACTCTTGATCGTCCGTCAGGATTTCCGCAATTCTTTGATTTAGAAGGCGCGGCTGCGACTTTGCGCCTCTATGATACCGATAATGATAAGGCCAATCAGCCAAGCAGCGTGGTTTTGCAAAATGTAACTTTGGTGCGAGGGCGCTCATTTAATCCGGTCAACTCTGCCAAAAAGGGCAAAACCTGGGGCGCAAGTATTGAAGCGACACGCGTGAACGACGGCTCGCAGCAGGATGGCAGCGATCATTTAGTCGGTAGTCTAGGCTATGAGACGGGTTGGTCGTGGGCGTTTGGCACACCTAGCGCGGGCACAGGCGAGATGCCGCCGCAGCTATGTTATACGTTTTTGGAAGGTACGGCGCAAGCAGGGCGCGGTATAAATAAAGGCTATCGTGTTGGCGCAGGCGTCAATGCTGGTTGTCGCTATCAGATTAACAATCAGTTACGTGCGCAGGCTGAATTGCAACTGCCATATTGGTATCATGGCAGCAGCGATGAGTCTAATGCTCGTGGTCATTATTGGCAGCCGATATCGACGTTAGGGCTGCAATACGACATCGATAAAAAACAAGCATTACGTATCAATGCCAACTACGAATGGCAAGATCGTATCGATGCCAAAGAAGACATACAGCTGTCCTACAGACGCTATTTTTAGCACTTGTTATTAAATTAATAACAGTCTTCTTAGTCAGTCATTAGCATAGACAGCCATTAAAAGCAGTTTTTAAATAAAGGATATATGATGAGTACGCAAAATTTACTGATTATTGGTCAAGGTGATATTGGTTTGCCAGTTACCAATAAGCTGGCGCAAGACGGTTTAAACGTCACTGGGCTGGCACGTCGTGATCGTCATCATTATGCTCTAGATGATAAAGCTAACTTTCTACAAGCCGATGCATTAACGCTAACTGCAGAGCAGCTGCAAGACTTTACGGCGTTGGCGATTATCGTCACTCCTGATGAGTATTCAACCAGCGGTTATCATGACAGTTACTTAGCCATCAGCCAGCATTTGGCAACATTGACTGATAAATTGACCAACCTTGCGCGCATTGTTTTTATTTCATCAACTGCTGTCTATGGGCAAGATAATGGCGAATGGATTGATGAAGACACCGCGCCTGTGATGCCAGAGCGTGAAGCCTCGCAAGTGATATTGCAAGCAGAACAAGTATTGCAACAAAGTTTTGGTGCTAAGACTATTATCATTCGCCCAAGTGGTATTTACGGACGCGAGCGCCTGATGCGTCTACGTAAAGCTAAAGAGAAACAAAAAGAGCCAGTGGCAACAGCGCACTGGAGCAATCGTATTATGGATCGCGATTTGGTTACTATTATTGCCAATATCATGACTATAGACACGCCAAAACCCCTTTATATCGCCACGGATTATGCGCCAGTCACCACTTTTGAGCTCGGCACTTGGTTAAGTGAGCAGATAAATGAAGTATCGCCTGTTATTGATGACAATAAAACGAAAGTAACGGGGAAGCGCTTGCACAGCAACATTCCGTTAGCTTGGCTGGACTATCCTGATTGGCAAGTAGGCTATGGTGATATTTTGCACTATCAAAATAAAGAACAACATCAAGAGTAAAATGTCATTTTGATTTTATTTTATTTTTACGACTTTTAAATTTGCAAGCCTAGGGAAAATTCATGACCCAGCCTTCTACTTCTGATAACCGTTTATCCAGTGCTAACTTTATAGCAGAAGAGGATCAGCTTGCAGAAGGTCATGCTAAGCAATCCGCTGTTTTAGCAAACAGCCAGCAGCCTGCGATTGTACATCCTAATTTTGACCCAAAGCGTTTGCCATTGGACCCTGCACGGCCATTGACTGATATTCCAGAGCCTGCACGGCGCTTAAATAGTCAGCTGCGCCGCTTATATGGCAGTTCGACCCGTTTTTATCAGCCCAATACAGACAGCTTATCGAAATGGGCATTGATGGCTTCAGAAGCATTGGCTGAGCATTTATCACTGCTCAGTGCCGCAAGACTGGTTGAGCTGCCCGAGAGTTTTTATCACAATCATAGCGAGCAGCCGTTATTAGCTTCATTAACAGACATGACTTTGCTTGATATGGCGGATATCCAGCGCGCGCTACAAGCGTACCCTAAACTGACGCGTTATGGGTTTTTAGCTGCTGATATTATAAATGAAGACAATATTAATACTGATAGTGTGCAGGCTAATAATCATATTAAGAAAGCTTTAGCATCAGAATCTCTGCTTGCACTGACCAAACGTTATAATCCTGATGAGTTACTCAATAGCGTTTATGCCGATGACTGGCAAGTGATATTGCAGCCGCAGCAATTTGATAGCGGCGAGGGTAGTTTGGCAACTGACCTTATGGCATGTAGCGTCGCCGTCCATGCTTTAAAGCAATGCAGTACGCGCAAAACGATTAACCATAGCTACAGCGGGGCGCAAATTTGTCAGCATCTGCGCAGCTACCTGCTCAGTCAGATTGTTTTTGAGCCAGCACAGCGTCATGCATACCGCCAAGTACATCTATTTACTGGGCATATTATCGTTGCTGCCTATCATTTGGGCTGGGACATACACGTCAATAGCGATGGTCAATGCTACTTTAATATCTCATCACGTTGTGGCTTATTGACGCGTTACGCGAATATGCAGGATTATGATATCAATGGTTGGTCAAGTTAAACCACCACGACTATAATGCGCTTCACAACTTTTTATTGTTTAACTTTCCATTTTCTTTTTGTTGATAGGAATGCCCTATGCTTAATGCCACAACGCCCAATAACCAACCTGCCAATAATGCGTCATTTTCATCGCATCAATTTATCCAATTGGCTTTAGATAATCAGGTCTTAAGATTTGGTGAGTTTGTCTTAAAATCTGGACGTATTAGTCCGTATTTTTTTAATGCCGGTTTGCTGGCGTCGGGTGAGATGTTATCGTTATTAGCGCGTGGTTATGCTGATGCCTTGGCTGAGCAGATGGCTGCACAAGGTTCAATGGCAAACGCTGGCGCAGCTGAGCAAGAGCTGGTTATTTTTGGTGCCGCTTATAAAGGTATCCCATTTGTGGCGGCAACGGCGCAAGCGTTATGGCTACATCATGGTATCAATGCTAAATGGGGCTATAACCGTAAAGAAGCTAAAACTCATGGCGAAGGTGGTAATTTAGTCGGTGCTGATGTCAAAGGCAAGGCGGTTTGGGTACTTGATGATGTGATTACCGCTGGTACGGCCATGCGTGAAGTGGTTGAGATTTTAGAGCAAGCGGGCGCAAGCGTTGCGGGTATTATTGTCGCTCTTGACCGTAAAGAAAAGGGTTTAGCGGAGTATTCTGCTATTCAAGAGTTGGCGTCGACATTAGAAGTACCAGTGCGTGCCCTTGTCGATATCGATGATTTAATCAGCTACTTAGCAGAAAGTAGCCCAGAAAAAGATGCGACCCAGCTTGCAAAAATGCAGCATTACCGCGCCCAGTACGGCGTATAATTTAGCGCAGTTTTTACTGTATTTTAGCTATGTCCCAACAATATTTTGAGTGAAGTTTGAGTCATGTTGGCATGTCATTAATGTCCGTTTGAACGATTAATACTATTTTAAATGATTAATACTATAACGTAAGTGAGACTTATCATGAGCCAAGAAAAGCAAAAGAAATCATTAAACATACTCGTCATCATGGACCCAATCGAGCAGGTCAATTATAAAAAAGACACCAGCCTTGCGATGATGTGGTCAGCACAAGATCGTGGGCACAGCCTTGGCTACTGTCAGATTCATGATTTATGGTTGGATCGAGGGCAGTTGATGGTGGATACCCAGCCGGTAACGGTCAAACGTGACCCTGAAGATTTTTATACCTTAGGTGAGAAAGCGACAGCACAAGTCAGCGAATATGATGTGATTTTGATGCGTAAAGATCCGCCGTTTGATATGCGTTTTATTTATGCAACCTACATGCTTGACCATGCCAAAGCCGCAGGCGTGCTGGTGGTCAACGACCCACAAGCGATACGCGATTGCAATGAAAAGCTATTTGCTACTTGGTTTAGCGATTATATGAGCCCAACGATTGTGACCAGTAAACAGGCGCATATTCGCAAATTTATTACTGAGCAGCAAGATGTCATTGTTAAGCCTTTAGATGGTATGGGCGGCACGGGCATCTTCCGTTTGACCGCTGACAGTCCAAATATCGGCGTGACGCTTGAGATTTTAACCGAGCTTGAGACGCTACCAATTATGGCGCAGCGTTATTTACCGGAAATCAAAGAAGGCGATAAGCGTGTGTTAATCGTCGATGGCGAAGTGGTCGATTATAGCTTGGCGCGTATTCCGGTGAAAGGTGAGACGCGCGGTAATCTTGCGGCAGGTGGTAGCGGTGTTGCGATGCCGCTTACCGATATTGAACGCCAAGTGGCTCAAGTCGTCGCACCGATTGTCAAAGAAAAAGGGCTGATGTTCGTCGGTTTAGACTTAATCGGTGGCCGTATCACTGAGATTAATGTCACCAGTCCAACCTGTGTGCGTGAGATTGATGACCAATGCGGTACGGATATCGCAACTGACTTTATTATCGCTATCGAGAAAAAGCTGGCCGTTTAAATAAAGCGGTTTTTGCAATGAATTAGAGAAAAACTTATGTTCATAAATAATCTTGATTGTTTGTCACAATTTTATATGATAAAACAGGATTATCGATAAATATGATGATACTGCGCATTTTATAGAATTTTTATAACACAAGGATGTACTATGAACACATTTGCAAAATCACTTTTATTCACTGTAGGCTTAGCGTTTGGCTTTAGTGCTAGCGCGGCTGACCAGCTTAACAATACCAAGTGGACCACTTACAATGATAATGGCACGCCCGATGCGGTGCTAAGATTTTCTGAAAGCAATGGTAAGCTTTCGGCAAAAATCGTTGAAATTTTGGACCCACGGGCTAAAGATAAAAAAGTCTGTGATAAATGCAAAGGTAAGTTCAAAGACAAACCTTTGACCGGAGCGACCGTATTGTGGGATTTAGAGCCGGACGCTAATGATCCTAATAAGTATGTTAATGGCGGCGGTATTGAGCCAGAGACTGGCAGAACCTTTTCTGGAAAAGCAGAATTACAAGGTGATACGTTGAAGCTACGAGGCTATAAAGGTATCTCGTTAATTGGTAAAACTCGTGTTTTAAAACGCCGTTAATCATTGCTGTTTTAATATTCACTCTTATTAAGACGATAAATTCAATAAAGCCAAGCCGCGATTGCTCACGGCTTGGATTTTTATTATTCACGCTGCATAAAATGCTGTCTATCAGGCAGCGATTTACACTATACTATGCGGGCTTTTATAGGGCTATTTTGGTTCGATATATAATGCAGTCAAAAGATAATAAGTCTTTCATATAAATAAAGAAAAGATAGGCAGGCGTTCATGAAAACACCGCATATATTAATGATGGCAGCTGGTACAGGCGGGCATGTATTTCCAGCGCTGGCGGTTAGCGAAGAATTGACCAAGCGCGGTGCTGTTATTCACTGGCTCGGCACACCAAATGGTATGGAAAATGGCTTGGTTGCACCGACTGGTTATCCTTTTCATGCGATTGATATGCAGGGACTGCGCGGTAAAGGATTGGGGCGCTTGCTTAAGTTACCTGTTAATTTGTTGTCAGCGACGATGGCGGCGATTAAAGTCATTCGTGGCAATCAGATTGATGTGGTTGTTGGTTTTGGTGGTTACGTTACCGCGCCCGGCGGTATTGCCGCGCGTTTGACCAAGAAGCCGCTGATTATCCATGAACAAAATGCCATTGCAGGTATGAGCAATCGTTATTTGGCCAAGATGGCGACCAAGGTATTGCAAGCGTTTGAAAATACCTTTGCCAATAGCCAGCTAGATAGCAAGATAGAAACGGTGGGCAATCCGGTGCGCAATGCCATTAGCGGTGTTGCCGAACCCAGTGTGCGTTACGATGTGAATGACAGCTCGCCGCTTAAATTGCTGGTGGTGGGTGGTTCGCTCGGTGCGCAAGTGTTAAATGAGACGCTACCCAAAGCACTGGCATTGATTGACCGTCCGTTTGAGGTACGTCATCAATGTGGACGCAATAACGAGACCGCCACGCAAGCGGCATACGATAGTGAAGAATTAAGCGCCCATCAATTTACCGTACAGCCATTTATTGATGATATGGCAGCAGCTTACAATTGGGCCGATATCGTGGTTTGTCGAGCCGGTGCGTTGACAGTGACTGAAATTCAAAACGTTGGTATAGCGGCAATATTTGTACCGCTACCAAGCGCGGTTGATGACCATCAGACGGCAAACGCGCGCACCTTGACGCTACACAAAGCAGGTATTTTGCTGCCACAAAATGAGTTAACTCCTAACAAGCTGAGCAATGAGCTTAATATGCTAGATAGGCGCGCTTGTTTAAAGATGGCAGAAAAGGGTCATGCGCTTGCCAACCGTCAGGCCTGCCAACAAGTAGCCGATATTATCTGGCAAGCTGTATAAAAGCTGACTGTCATATTTATTATTTTTATCACTTATTATTAACCAAATTTGTTTGTCTACAATAAAGAGAAAACCCTATGCCAACCTCTGTTAAAGCCTTAACTAAGCGTTTGATTGAAATACCAGAAATGCGCCGTATTCAGCATTTGCATTTTGTCGGTATTGGTGGCTCGGGGATGTGTGGTATCGCTGAGGTCATGAATAACCAAGGTTATAAGGTCAGTGGTTCTGATATCGCAGAGAGCCTAGTCACTAAACGTTTAGAGCAGATTGGTATTGATATCGCGATTGGTCATGATTCCAAGAATATCGCCAATGCCGATGTGATCGTCGTATCGTCTGCCATCGACCGTAGTAACCCTGAAGTCAAAGCGGCGCTTGAAGCGCGTCTGCCCGTGGTACGCCGTGCTGATATGCTCGGTGAATTGATGCGTTATCGTCATGGTATCGCCGTTGCTGGCGCACATGGTAAAACCACCACCACCAGTCTGCTGACCACCATGATGGCGGAAGGTAAGCTTGATCCTACTTATGTGATTGGCGGTAAATTAAATGCTTCGGGTAAAAATGCCGCCCTCGGCAGCAGTCGTTTTTTGATTGCCGAAGCCGATGAATCTGATGCGTCCTTCTTATCTTTGCATCCGATGGCGGCGATTGTCACCAATATCGATCAAGACCATATGGAAACCTATGGCAATAGTTTTGATAAATTAAAAGCCGCTTATATCCAGTTTTTACAAAACATGCCGTTTTATGGCTTGGCGGTGGTGTGCGGTGACGATCCTGAATTATATGCCATGATTGATGATATTGGGCGTCCGGTATTAACCTTTGGTCTTGAACCTTTTAACGATGTACAAGCCATTGATTTGGTTAGCGAAGGTACAAAAACCCACTTTACTGTCTTACGCCGTGACCGTGAGCCATTGCGTCTGACCTTGAATATTCCGGGTGTACACAATGTTTATAATGCGCTGGCTGCTATAACCATGGCAACCGACGAAGGCGTAGATGACGAAGCGATTAAGCGCGCCTTGCAGAAGTTTGAAGGCGTCGGTCGCCGCTTTGAGCAGCATGCCTCTGTAGAGATAGATGATGGTAATGTCCTGCTGATTGATGACTACGGTCACCATCCAAGAGAAGTCGATGCGACCATTAAAGCGGCCCGTCAAAGCTTCCCTGAGCGCCGCTTAGTGATGATGTTCCAGCCACATCGTTATAGCCGTACACGCGATTGTTTCGATGATTTTGTCGAAGTGCTATCAAGCGTCGATGAATTATTGTTGTTGGACGTTTATCCCGCTGGTGAAAGCCCGATTGCTGGTGCCGATACCAAAGCCTTGGCACGTAGTATCCGTTTGCGCGGTGCCGTTGAACCGACGATTATCGATAAAGCTAATATCGCACCAGTAATGCAGCGATTACTAAAAGCAGGTGACATGCTCATTACCCAAGGTGCGGGTAATGTTGGGCAAATAGCGATCGAATTGGCCGCCAATAATTTATACATCAAATAAGCCGCAAAAGAATTTTAGGAACGAGACCCATGACTATTAATCATAAAGAAAACAATAACCAAAAAAATGAAAATAACATTGATAAAAGTATTAATGTAGACGCTAAAACCACGATTACCAATCCAGAACCGGCATTGGCAGCGGCGGCACAAGCAGAGCAAGATAAGACTGAAGGTGAGCAGCCAAAATCTAACGCTGTTCCTAGTATCGCAAACAGCAAAGTCAAAGACGCCAGTCAGTTTGGTAAAGTTGCCGTCATTTGCGGCGGCAGTAGTAACGAGCGCAGTGTCTCTTTAGATAGTGGCGCGGCGGTCTTACAAGCGCTGCAAAACCAAGGCGTTGATGCCACTCATTTTGATCCGAATGAGCAAGATATTACGGAACTTCGTCAATACGATCGCGTCTTTAACGTTTTACATGGTCGCGGCGGCGAAGATGGCTTATTACAGGGCGTGCTGCAATGGTTTAATATTCCACAGACCGGTTCAGGTATTTTGGCATCAGCACTCGGTATGGATAAAGTACGTACTAAGCAGCTGTGGCAAGGCTGCGGTTTATCGACTGCGCCATTCTCATTGCTAACCGCTGATACCGACTGGCAGCAAGTGGTTAATATGTTGGGTCTACCGCTGATTATCAAGCCAGTCCATGAAGGCTCCAGTATTGGTATGACCAAGGTTAATAACCTAGATGAGCTACCTGCTGCTTATGCAACCGCCGTACAGTGCGGCGATGTGGTCATGGCTGAGCGCTGGATTACTGGTCGCGAATTCACCATTGTTATCATCGATGATGAAGCTTATCCGGTTATTCGCCTCGAGCCTGCCGATATTACCAACTTCTATGATTTTGAAGCCAAATACAATCGTAACGATACCAGTTATTATATCCCCTGCGGTCTAAGTGCTGCTGATGAAAAGCATTTGCAAGCGTTGAGCTTGGCGGCATTCCGTGCCGTTGATGCAAAAGGCTGGGGACGTATCGATGCGATGCAAGACGAAGCGGGCAATTTCTGGCTACTTGAGATTAATACCGTGCCGGGTATGACCAGTCATAGCTTGGTACCCATGGCGGCCAAAGCTCGCGGCATGGATTTTGACAGCTTATGCTGGCATATCCTAGCGCAAACCCTATAAATACCTAACCTAAAATAGCTTGTTTTGTTTTAGTCAAAACCTAACTTTAACAGCGTTTTAATGACTATAAATAATCTTTCTAAATACACGCAAATGTATCGCTAGACCTGCTATAACACAGCTTCGTGTAAACTTGTGTAAATTCGTTGTTCGTAGTAGGGGATAAGCTATTGTTTAAACGTAAAATACGTTAATATTGTAATTATTGGTCTATATTAGTGATATTTATGGTTATTTATGCAGCTTTCTCTTAAGTTATTCATTAAATAAGAAAAATGTTACGTTTTAATCACTATAACTGCACTTTATACGCCGTTTTAAACAAATAAATTGATAACATGTCAGGTTCATCGATCGCTGCGAATGTTTAGCAGATTCACCTTTAATAAAAGCACTATTAGCATTATGCGAATAGTTTTAGGCAAAAATAGGGACGAAGTTTATTATGGCTCAAACTGTCAATGACGTCGCTGACTTGATGAGTGATAAGACCCGTCGCCCGAGCTCTAACTTTCAGGTACCGACTGCGTTAAGATATTTCTTTACTGTACTGGTGTTAGGTTTGCTTGTGCTGATATTAATCATGGGTGGTAGAGCATTACGCGACGCACCGCCGGCTGCTATTCACGTTGATGATCGAGATTTGACAGTTACGCAGTACCAAGCGTTACAGCAAGTCATGAACCAACAGAGTGTCAGCAGTTTCTTCACTTCTGACTTGCAAGCGCTAAGAGATATTAGTACTGGCTTAGCTTGGGTTGACCAAGTGAGTGTTAGTCGTGATTGGCAGCGCGGTATTGTCATTAAAGCCTTACCAAAACAGGCAGTGGCAAATTTCGGTACCGAGCGTCTGGTTGATGCAAAAGGCGCCGTCTTTGTTCCTGCGGATAGTCGAGAGTTAACGCAAGAGAAATTTGCGACGTTGCAAGGCGATATAGCGCAAGCGCCCGTTATTATGCAACAAATGCAGCAAGTAAATGATTGGTATGCGCCGCTTGGTATGCAAGTTGAAGATATCATCTTGTCACCAAGAATGACCTGGTTGATTCGCTTTGATAATGGTCAACGTGTCATCGTTGATAATGAGAACACCGCGCAAAAGCTATTGAATTTAAGTCAGCTACTTGGCAATCAATTAAGCAATCGCCGCGATGAAATACAATCTGTCGATCTTCGTTACAAAAATGGATTTACTATCGCATGGAATCTGGCGCCGCCAAAAACTACTGAAACACCACAGTAGAAGACTCCATCGCAGAAGAGTAAAACATTAAGAAAGCAGTCAAAACCTTGTATTTGTCTGCTTTCTTGATATGAAAAGTTAACATATAATATCACCGCGTGTTGATAGCGCTTTTTAATGATTTAATGGGGACGTCATTTGGTCTCCTGTTTAGCGATAATTTGTCTGGTACCATGAAAAATACTGAAAATCTGGTTGTTGTCCATCTAAGTGCCACGGCAGTCTATGTCGTCATCGGCAGCGTTGTCTCTGCAAAAGACATTCGTATTATGGGTGTGGGGCAAGTTAAAAATAGTGACTTTTATCAAGGTCAAATAAAGCACCGTGAACGCTTGCAAGGCGCTATTAGACAAGCCATCCAAGAGGCAGAAGACACTGCCAATTGCCGTGTACATAGCGTTTGGTTAACCATGGCGACCCCTGAACTGTTAAGTAAAAACAGTGCCGGTAATGTCAAGGTAGAAGACGAAGTCGTCCGTGCCAAAGACATGGTACAAGCGCTGTCAAACGCCAAGTCACAAGATTTGGCGCCTGACTATTATTTGATGCATTGTTGTCAGCAAGGCATTTATATCGACAATCAGGAATTTATGGTTGATGATGCTATTGATATGGTTGCGCACAATCTCAGCGTGATGTATCACATGATGATGATGCCAGTATCTAGCCGTCAAAATATCCAAAAACTACTACAAAGCTGTGACGTCGGTATTGACCATATCGTTTTTGATGCAGTGACCAGCGCTGAATATAGTTTGATGCCTGATGAGCGCCAGCAAGGGGTTTGCTTGGTTGATATCGGTGCTAGTACCACCAGTATTTGTGTCTATAAAGAAAATAAACTGATTTTCACCCATTGTATTGCCACCGGCAGCCATGAAGTGACGATGGATATTTCAGCTGATGTTGGTATCTCTATGATAGAGGCCGAAAGGCTTAAAAAAACGCATGGTACTGTCGATATCAATAGCGTCGATCCTAGCTCATTCTTTCTCTTTAAGCCGCAAGGCTCAGGTGATGAGATTAACATCGGTACTTATAATTTAGCGCGCATTATCGAAGCGCGTTATGAGCAAATATTCACCGAAGTGGTTCGCCAATTACATGACGCCGACTTGTTAGGTTATATTGATAAAGGGCTTGTGCTCTCAGGCGGTGGCAGTGCCATTAAAGGTATGATACCTTTTGCTAAAAAGCTGTTAAGAATGCCTGTAGTATTGACCAATACTCATCCAGCTATTAGTGCTTACAATCATTTTGATAATGATGAGTCATTTAAACAGCTGAATATGCAGGTCAATGATCGTGCTTATCAAACGGCATTTGGTACATTACTATATAGTCAAAGCGAGCAGTTTCGCCGTAGTGAAAAAAGTGAACCGGAAGCGATTCAAAAAAATCGTGTCACCGGCGTTTTTCAAAGTGCCGGGCAACGTTTTGCCAGTGTACTCAAAAAGATATTATAATCCTGCTGCACTGTCACTCAGATTAAGCAGTTAACAGCATGCCGCAGTATTATAGGTAAGCATATTTAAAGCAACACCCTGTACAATAATGGCATATATTGGCTAAGCACAACTATTTAAGCCTTTGCCGTGTTTTATTTAAATACATTTATATATAGTAAGTCGATAGCGCGCCATATGAGTGTGTTACCACGTATCGACCCATCACGCTATCTGCAACTGGAGAAACCTTTTTATGTCAAAATACACCATGCCAGATGATAATCAGCTTCAAAATAACGGCCAGGCAAGCTTCACTGTATTCGGTGTGGGCGGCGGTGGCGGTAATGCGGTTGAGCATATGGTACAACAAGGGATTAGAGGTGTAACGTTTGTCTGTGCCAATACCGATAAACAAGCGCTCGATCGTCTCACCGCGCCGCATAAATTGCAGCTTGGTGCTAAGACCAACCGTGGTTTAGGTGCAGGAGCGAACCCAGAAGTGGGTCGTGAAGCTGCAGAAAGCGATGAAGAAGCGATTCGCGCCTTACTTGAGCACTCAGACATGGTCTTTATTACCGCGGGTATGGGTGGTGGTACAGGTACGGGCGCCGCTCCAGTCGTAGCACGTATTGCTAAAGAAATGGAAGTGTTGACCGTAGCGGTTGTTACGACACCGTTTAAGTTTGAAGGTGGTAAACGTATCAAGGCTGCTAAGGCCGGTATTGAGCAGTTGACCAATTTCGTTGACTCTATCATTACCATTCCAAACGACAAGCTCATGAGCGTGTATGGCAACATCTCTATGCAAGATGCTTTCAAAAAAGCAGATGATGTATTGTTGCATGCGGTTCAAGGTATTGCAGAAACCATTGCTAGCGAAGGCATGATCAATATTGACTTTAACGATATCCGCACCGCCATGACGGCTAAAGGTCATGCCATGATGGGTATCGGCCGTGCTAGCGGCGATGATCGTGCTCGTCAAGCGACCGAAAAAGCCATCCGCTCGCCATTGCTTGATGATTTACGTTTAGAAAACGCCAAAGGTCTGCTAGTTAACGTGATTTCATCTGAATCTTTATCATTGGATGAGATGAGCAAAATCAGTGTCATCGTCGAAGAAATTACTGATATCGACGACGCGCATATTTTCTATGGTTCGGTTATCGATGAAAAAATGGGTGACGATTTGCATGTGACTGTGATTGCAACGGGTCTGACTTTGGATGAAAATGCTGGAGAAGAGCCTGAAGTGGTAGAGCAGCCTGTACCATCAGTAAACAGCACGCAACCTGTTGACCCAAATTTGCATACCAGTGCGCTAAACAGTCAAAAGCAGTCTCAGGCTCAATATCAAGAAAGTCCGATTCGCTCAAATGCAACTCAAGAGCAGCCTAAAACTAAAACCAACAGTATTCAAGACTATCTTAAGCGCCAACAGAATAAATAATGATTGCAGCAGTTAATCATTAGAACAGAAAATTATATTAGATAGTTTGAATAAGAAAAAGCCAGTATTTCGATACTGGCTTTTTTGTGCCTGTTTTTCAAATTCGCCTCAAAACTTTGACTTTTTTACTTATAAACTGGCTATTTATAAAATTATAATCTGTAGAGTCGGACGTTAGTAAGCTTTTAAGCATTGATTGATCACAGACTGAGCATTTTCTAACTGATAAAAACTAACGTTAAGATGATTGCGATAAGTGTTATCAATCAAAGAGATAAGCAAATTAACGCTTTTTAGCGCTAGCGAAATAGGGGTGGGTAATGCTACACTATGGCAATTGTAACAAAATATGTGAGAAGACAGCCATGAACCAACGAACCATAAAAACAGCAATAGCCGTTACAGGTACTGGTCTTCATAGTGGTCAACCTGTTGACTTAGAGTTTCATCCACAGCCTATCAATACCGGCATCGTATTTGAACGTTCTGATATTGCGGGTAGTAATCCTATTCCTGCTAGTGCCTTTTTGGTACAAGATACCATGATGTCATCAAACCTAGTCTTTGGTGGCACGCGTGTCGGCACGGTCGAGCATTTGCTCAGCGCGGTCGCAGGTCTTGGCGTTGATAATCTATTGATTCGCGTGTCGGCGTCAGAGATACCGATTATGGATGGTAGTGCAGCGCCGTTTGTGGGTTTACTGCTCCAAGCTGGATTTTGCGAACAAGAGGCGGCAAAACGCTTTATTAAAATTGTGCGCCCGGTACGCGTAAAAGTTGACGATAAATGGGCAGAGCTGCGTCCTTATGATGGCTTCGAGTTAAATTTCGAGATTGATTTTGACCATCCTGCCATTGATAAAGACTTTCAGCATGCGCAGTTCCAGTTTTCAACCCAAAACTTCATTGAGCAATTGAGCTCAGCGCGTACTTTTGGCTTCTTACGTGATATCGAAGCCTTACGCCAGAATAACTTAGCATTAGGCGGCAGCATGGACAATGCGATTGTTATTGATGATGCCAGCGTTCTTAATGAAGAAGGCTTACGCTTTAATGATGAATTTGTACGTCATAAAATCCTAGATGCTTTAGGTGACTTATACTTGATTGGTTATCCAATTTTAGGTCGTTTTAATGCTTATAAATCTGGTCATGCGCTAAATAATATGTTGGTGCGCGAGATATTATCAGACCCTAGTAACTTTGAAATTGTAACTTTTGATGACAATGTAAGCTGTCCTATCGAATATTTACCTTTGAATAGTATAACCGTTGAAGGATGAATACAGGAATATACACGAAGTATCGAAACATTTACGCAATATTACATAAAATGGTTATAAGTAAGGCTTAACAATATTCGTTTAAATAGATATTTTCTTTTGCATTTTATGAATAACCTGCTTCAGGGTAGGTAAAATAATAGATGTGGGAAATAAAAAAATCAGCGCTCGGTGAGGTTCACATTGTGAATGGCACTGAACGCTGATTTTTTTTATGGAAGAAATTACAAAAACGCAGCTTTAGCAGGGTTAACTATGGGTTTAATTTACATAACTTTACAAAGTAAACCACGCTATTTTAGGAATTAATCAAGCGTAAAAGCGCCTTTTTGAGATTTTTATCAGTGGTGACATGCTCTGCGGCCTGTGATATAGTCCGCTTTGTGTTTTGGCTAAGAGCCTGATTTCCATGGGCTTTAAGAGGCTTTGGTAGAGATGCTGACAAGGCTTGTGATGATTTAGAATAATCATTATGAGCAGAATTTTTGGCTACTACGACGCGGATTTGCTTGAGTTGTTTAAATGTAATTGACTGCTCCGTTAGTACCTGCAAATAAGCGCTCTGTAAATAGCGAATGTGATTGGCAGCAGTCATCGAGCCCACACTGAGTATGAGTTGCTCAGAGGTTAAGCCCACGACCCAGCAGTTATTGAGGATTTCCTCAGGTAGACAATCTACTAAAAGCTCTTTTACCTCGGTCGTTGCTTGTAGATATAAACGCATATTGTCAGCAAGTGTTTGAGGTAGCGCGCTACCAGCAAAAGCTTGATGATCAATCAGTTTAGCAAGGCGGTTAGGTTGTTTTTTTGACATCGTAAGCACTCATCTAATAGGTGAAAAAATCGATATTCATCATAAATAGCGAGCTTTTGTACTAAGGATTTTATCATGTTTATTTCATGGTTATCTTCCCCAAATTAATTCATGCTTTGTCACGGACGGCGAGCAATCCTGTATTCACAATAGGTAGTAAATTTATGAAACAAGCTTTATTAATTTTGTCAGTATTGGGAATGGGTATAGCGCAGACGAGTGGTGCTGTCGAAACAACCTTTCAACCAAATAATACCTTGAGTCATACCATCACAAATATCTCTACTTCTGCGAACTACGGTTCAAGTCGCAATATTTATAGCACTAATAGCGGTGCTTATGTTTCAAGCAATGATGAAATCAGTCAAGCGATTGATAATCTCAGTGCCCATGCCAAGCAAAAAGAATATAAGCTTGCTTCGCTAACCAATCGTTTGTCTTATGAGCAGCGTCAGCAGCAAGCAAGCTCAGTGCCAGATCGTTATTCTGCTCCTGCCATTGCCGCAGCCAATGCTGCACGCGTGGCGCTTTCAAGCAGCTCTGGTTACTGTGCGCGTTATGTACGTAAAGCACTACAATCAGCGGGTTATGAATTTACGCCTAACCCATCAGCTTATCAGTATGCCTCTCGTGGCACACTTGCCCAAGCTGGCTTTGCTAAAATCAGTAACAATATGCAGCCACAAGTTGGTGATGTTGTGGTCTATGATCGCAGCTCAAAGCATCCACATGGTCATATCCAGATTTTTGATGGCAATGGTTGGGTATCTGACTTCCGTCAAAGCAGTATTAGCCCGTACAGTGGCGTTTATAATTATACAACCTGGCGCGATTCTCAATATGTTGACGATGCGTCTAACCGTGGTATCTACCTTGCTATGGCTGACTAATAAGCAAGCGTTAAATAATTATCGCACATTTTAGAATGAAGTGTTTTCTCCGAACCCAGTAATGCTCTTGATGACATTACTGGTTTTTTTTGCTTTGTATAATTTAATAATTATTTAAATTAGCCATGTATATAAACAGGTTACTTAGCCAGCGCCGCTTGCTTATCAAATACTGACCAATAATCCAGATTATGAAAATCCGGCGGGGAAGCGTGTTTGGGTGCAAAATATAATGCCGTTGTACCAAATGTCGTTGAAAAATTCAAAATCACACAAGGATGAATGTAATCAATGCCAGTATCATCGATAAAATCCTTTGCATTTGACAGTTGTCTTAAGGACAAGCTAAAGCTGCGTTCATAAAGATAAGTTTTAGTGGTAGTAATATTAGGTGTTAATGAGTCGATAAAAGGTTTGATTGTCTCTGACAATGGGTTCTGCTCTGGGTTGGCAGTACCATTACTCGAAGGGCAGTGACTGGCTGTCCAATTAATAAAAGCGCGCGTTTGCTCATCAGCTTGCAAAAGCGGTGTTGGCGGCAATGTCGCAGGGTTACGATAGCTTTTAAACTGATAAAGCGCATAACGACCGTCAGGATTGGTATTAATTTCAATATATGCTGTCGTTTTGTTCATGTCAGCATTATTAATGTCGGTTTTGCTATCTCTATTTATCGAAGAAGTGCTATCTATTAACGTCCCTGCTAAAAAGCATTCAAGGCAAGTCTGCTCCCATAAATAATCTGCAAATCCTACTTGCTTCGGTTGCCATGTTGGCCAGTCTAATTGCGCTGCTAGCGCTTCAAGTGGCAGTGTTGGCAGTGTTACGCGATAATCAAGCTGTAACTGCCACTCTGGCTGCTCAGTGCTTTGGGCTATCTGTTCTGTTTGTGTTCTCTTTGCTGTTTGAGCTAAGGTTGCGACGACTTCTACTTGAATATTTTGTAAATCCTCTATCGTCACGCCAAGCTGTTTAGCATCAGCATCTAAGGTATCCGTTGCTAGGTATAAGTTAAAAGTTTGGCTCATAAGTTGATAATATCCGCAGTTTAATAGCAATTAAGAATGAACAGTAAGCAGTAAATAGATAACATAAAAGCCGCGAGCAAATGCTGCGCGGCTTTTATTAGATATGATAAAACATAAACTAAGCTTGAACTAACAACTTACTGCGCGTGACGAGCAAGATTTGATAGCTTAGGATTGGCATGTGGGTTTTTACGCAGTAACAGCGCCATACGACCAATTGAATGTACCAAAGAGGCATTAGCGGCGCTGGCAAGCTGAGCGCCGATGACATCACGTTCTTCTTTAGTGCCGGCCGGCAACTTTATTTTGATAAGTTCGTGATCCGTCAAAGCGCGATCAATTTCTTCAGTGATGCTTGGGGTAATACCCTTGTTGCCAATCATAACGATAGGTTTTAGGTCATGACCAATGCCTTTTAGGCGTTTGATGGTAGCGTTATCGAGTTGCATAGAATTCCTAGATGTTGGTAAAAATAAAAGATGGTGCTATTAAGAGCAGATAATGACCATTATAGATAATCTGTGGTCATCTTGCATGAGATCAGCAGGATTTTGCACGATTTTACGTGATGAAAATGTTAAACTGAAAGTATGAGTACATTATAAACGCTACAGGTTTATAAAGCAGTGTTTTCGCCAAGAGAATTTAACCGTAAAAGGTTATAAGGTGCATGAAAAGCGTTTAAGCGCTCTAAAAAGCTAAATTCGTTAGAAAGCTTAAGCACCTATATAAAAAAGCCATGTAATAGACAACGGTTTTATAAATAGACAGATATTTAATCGTCATAGATAACCGCTTTATAAGACGCTAGCGGTGTTTTGCAAAGTAATAGGAGCAGTCATTTTGGTCACGCGTATTGAAAATAAAAAATTGTCAAAAAGCAGCAGTGCTTGGATGCAGGAGCACATTGACGATCCTTATGTGAAAAAAGCCCAAATAGATGGTTACCGTGCCCGTGCTGCTTATAAATTGCTTGAAATTAATGAGAAGACTAATCTGATTAAAAAAGGCATGACCGTCGTCGATTTGGGCAGTGCGCCGGGTAGTTGGTCGCAAGTTGCGGGACAACTGGTTGGTGAAAAAGGCGTCTTGATTGCCTCTGATATTTTACCAATGGACACCTTGCCCGACGTCACCTTTATTCAGGGCGACTTTCGAGAGGCAGAAGTGTTCGACTGTATCATGGCAGAAGTGGGCAACCGACAGGTCGATGTGGTGTTATCCGATATGGCACCGAATACCGCTGGCAATAGCGCCATCGATCAGCCACGCATGATGTATTTATGCGAGCTAGCCGTTGATTTCGCCCTCGCAACCTTACCAGAAGGTGGCGCGCTTATTATGAAAGTGTTTCAAGGCGAGGGTACACAAGAATTACGCAAGCAGATGCAGGCTGATTTTAGTAAAATTCGTAGTATCAAACCTGGCGCTTCAAGACCACGCTCAAAAGAGATGTTTTGGATTGCCATCAAGTAGCAGGTATGCAAACCCTTCTATTAAATGGTTTTAAGGTCAATCAGTTAAGCATATTTTCCATATGATGTTATTTCATCATCGAGAGTATTGCTGATTAAAATAAAACCGCTACAATCGTTAACTGAATAAATAGGAATGCTGCTTGAATTATTCAGGTTAGCACCACATATCATGGTATATTAACTTTGTTTTGAATCTATATCGTTTTAAATATATACCTATTAAATCAAGGCTATATTTTAGGCAAAGTTGTTTTAAATAAAGTCGTTTAACAGCAACCGCTTCATTAACTCAGTTATTTATGTTCGTTTGTCTATTGATTTTGCTCGGGGGTTTAAGCTACTTAAATCCAAGCTTGAGCGATAATTTACAACTGGGCATTGAATAATGAGACATACGTTTGCATATAGACGTCACGTGTTTAGTAAACACACCAATAAGTAAGGGATGGGAATAACTAGTGAGCGACATGGTAAAAAATACCTTATTGTGGCTGGTGGTAATCGGCGTTTTAGTGCTGGTGTTTAGCGGCTTTGATAAATCGTCTGAGCCTGATAGCCTTAACTACTCTGAGTTTGTGACCGCTGTGTCAGAAAACCAAGTAGCCAGTGTTGAAATCGACGGCGAACAAATCACCGGCGAAAAGAAAAATGGCTCAGCATTTGAGACCATTCGACCAGCCGTGGCTGATGAACAGCTCATGCCGCTATTGCGCGAAAACCAAGTTGAAGTGCAAGGTACTGCGCCTAAGCGCCAAAGTGTCTTGATGCAACTATTGATAGCCAGTTTCCCAATTTTATTAATTATTGGTCTGTTCCTATTCTTTATGCGCAATATGCAGGGCGGCGCTGGCGGTAAAGGCGGTGGTCCGATGAGCTTTGGTAAATCAAAAGCCAAAATGCTGACCGAAGATCAAATCAAAGTTAACTTTGAAGACGTTGCTGGTTGTGAAGAAGCCAAAGAAGAAGTCGTCGAAGTCGTAGAGTTCCTGCGAGACCCTGATAAATTTACCAAACTTGGGGCAACGATTCCACGTGGTATCTTAATGGTTGGCCCTCCAGGTACGGGTAAAACATTACTAGCACGAGCCATCGCTGGTGAAGCTAAAGTACCGTTCTTCTCGATTTCAGGTTCTGACTTTGTTGAGATGTTTGTTGGTGTTGGTGCCTCACGTGTGCGTGATATGTTTGAGCAAGCGAAAAAAAGCGCTCCATGTATTATCTTTATTGATGAGATTGATGCGGTCGGTCGTCATCGTGGCTCTGGTATGGGCGGCGGTAACGATGAGCGCGAGCAGACGCTGAACCAATTATTAGTTGAGATGGATGGTTTTGAAGGCAACGAAGGCGTTATCGTCATTGCTGCGACTAACCGTGCTGACGTACTAGATAAAGCACTATTACGTCCGGGTCGTTTTGACCGTCAGGTGCAAGTTGGTTTGCCAGATATCAAAGGTCGTGAGCAAATTTTGAAAGTGCATTTGCGCAAATTACCTAATACCATTGGTGTTGATGCGAATGCATTGGCGCGTGGCACACCAGGATTTAGTGGTGCGCAGCTGGCCAACCTTGTCAACGAAGCAGCCTTATTTGCCGCGCGTCGTAACAAGCGCAGCGTTGATATGAATGACTTTGAAGATGCAAAAGACAAGCTATATATGGGTCCTGAGCGTAAATCTATGGTCATCCGTGAAGAAGAGCGCCGTGCAACGGCTTATCATGAAGCGGGTCATGCCTTGGTTGCTGAGCTGCTTCCGGGTACCGACCCTGTGCATAAAGTGACTATTATGCCGCGTGGTTTCGCGCTTGGTGTTACTTGGCAGTTGCCTGAGCATGACCAAACCAGTATGTATAAATCAAAAATGCTGAGTGATATTGCGATTTTATTTGGTGGTCGTATCGCAGAAGAGGTGTTTATCAATCAGATGTCAACGGGTGCTTCAAACGACTTTGAACGTGCAACCAAGATGGCACGAGCGATGGTTACCAAATACGGTATGTCGGATGCGCTAGGTATCATGGTCTACGAAGATGATGATAACTCACAAGGTTACTTCGGCGGTGGCGGTCGGACTATTTCAGAAGCGACGCAGCAAAAAGTTGATGAAGAAGTGCGCCGTATGTTAGAAGAGCAGTATGACATCGCGCGCGAATTGATTGAAGGCAATCAAGAAAAAATCCATGCGATGGTAGATGCTTTAATGAAATGGGAAACCATTGACCGTGATCAATTGCAGGATATTCTAGCTGGCGAACAACCTCGTCCGCCAAGAGTCTATCAGCATAATGAAGTAAACTTATCAAAAAGTGATGTTAAGACTACGACTTCAACACCGCCGCCATTACCAGCGATGTAGTTTCTGGTTTAGTCTTTTAAGATTGCATCTATTTTCGATAGAAAAGCCCTTTTTAGTAAAGGGCTTTTTTGTTGCTATAATTTTAGGAAGGCTTTAGGACAGCATAAGATTTGCTGCTATCATAGGCATTATAGCTTAGTAGATTATTACTGTAGCTAAAACGATTTTTACGAACTGAATTTATAATGGATATGTTATGTCATTATTCCAACCTTTACCTAATTATACGGTGATAAGTCGAGATAAAGTATTAGATTTATCGCAGCCGTATATCATGGGTATTTTAAACGTTACACCAGATTCTTTTTCTGACGGCGGGCGGTTTAATGCTGTTGATAGCGCCCTTGCACATGCTACAGAAATGATTGCCGCAGGCGCAAGCATTATCGATATTGGTGGTGAATCTACCCGCCCAAACGCGCAACCCGTGGCGACTAGCGATGAGATACAGCGCGTTGTTCCAGTTGTCAAAGCAATTCGTCACCAGCTAGGTAATATAGGTAATGACATATGGTTATCAATTGATACCAGTAATCCGGCGGTTATGCAGGCAGCTTTTGACGTAGGCGCAGATATTTGGAATGATGTACGAGCGCTTAAGCGTGATGGCGCGGCGGCAATGGCAGCCACGCTTGATATTCCTGTCATGCTGATGCATATGCGCGGCGAGCCGACGACAATGAATAACCTTGCACAATATGACGATGTAATTGAAGAGGTCAGTGCCGAGCTGGCAGCCCGTATCGATGAGGTCACCAGTATTGGCGTTAAGCGTGAAAAGATTATTATTGATCCAGGTTTTGGCTTTGCTAAAGATTATGAGCATCATCGCGCTTTATTAAGCCAGCTGATACGATTGCAAGCACTTGGATTGCCAATGATGTTTGGTATTTCACGGAAGCGCTTTTTAGCCGAAGTGTTAAACAAGAGCGGAGTCGAAGCGGTTGCCACTACCCAAGCGCTAGAGCGTGACCCGGTTGGAACAGCTGCTGGCCTCTTTGCGCTGCAGCAGGGCGCTAGTATCATTCGCACGCATAATGTCGCTATGATGCAGCAAGCTGTGGCATTATGGCAGCAGTTATCGACTTATCATCAAGGCCTATAGGCTAATACATTTTTATAAAATGACTTTTTATAAACTGCTTTTTATAACCGATGTCTTTATAAGTACCGCTGAATTCTATTATTTATCAGCTTTATTATTTATCTAAACGGCTATTCGGTTAAATACCATCTAAACCTATGAGAATATTTTTATGACGATTAGCAATCAGCCAGAACCAAGCAATCAACCAGAGCCAACCCTTGAGCAACGCCGAATTATTTATCAAGCACGCCGCGGATTAAAAGAATTAGATTTTTATATTGACCCTTATATTAAAGAGCTATATTTAACCGCTGCCCCGCGTGAGCAGGCAACTTTTGCAGAAATGCTGACTCATGAAGACCCTGATTTATTGGATTATTTTACCAACCAAAGCCGTCCAGAAAATGAAGCCATATGGGATTTGGTCAATAAAATTAAAACATGGCGTCATAGTAAAAATTTAGTCTAATTCTTAAAGCTTTTGTTTTAAGCATACTTGGATATTCAACCATGATATCGCCAACCTCGCTACGTATTGATACTCCCATCAAGCCTGCAAGCTATTTGCGCCTATTATTTTATATACTGTTAGCGAGTGTAATGGTGATATTAGCTAGACTTGCGTTCTTGGCATTGTGGCAATATGTACTCATATTTGTGGTTACTGTCGCCGCGGTCAGCTACTTGGCGTTATCACGCCCGATATTATTGCATCTAAGCCAGCCGCCATTGGATAAAAGCGCTTATCAGCATTGGCAACTACTCATGCGTACTAGTCACGGTGATGCCCTATGGCAGGCGCAGCTTACTGCGGTCAGTAATTATCATTGGGTCATATGCTTTAGTTTTATGATCAAAGAGCCTTATCAGCGCCCTTTATCCGTGGCGGTATTTCGGGATCAAGTCAGCGCGGAACACTGGCGCCAATTAACAATTTTGGCGCATAGCATTTCTTATAAAACTGACTAAATAAACTTAGTCTCATATTTATGACTACCATTCCTTGCATCTATTTTCTTTTTAATCGCTAACGATCTACTACATCCCATAACAAAATGCCTATCTAGATAGCGAAAGAGATTTGCTATATTGCAAGAAAGCGTCAGTAGCTAATTTATTTTAGCACTTGTTTATAACGATTTATTTATAACTACTTGCCATATTTTTGGTAGATGGTTGTTTACATGGGCTAAGTGAATAAAAGCGTTTGAAGATAAATGTTTTATAATAAAAAGGAAGCGATTATGAGTTTATTAGGGAATTTAGTGAGTCAGGTTGCACGCAGTGCTATGGATCCAGAAGACGCACAGCGCAATCCCGTGAATCAACGCATTAACCCACGCCGTACTGGCGGATTGGGTGATATCTTGGGCGGCGTATTAGGCGGCGGTAATCAGAAGAGTGGTTACAATCCGCAGCAGTATGAGCGCCGCACCGATAACGGCTTTGGTTTAGACGATATCATTGGCGGTCTGACAGGCGCTAATCAGCGCGGTGGTGGTATGAGCTCAGGTAGAGGCGGACTTGGGGATATCTTAGGAAGTGTACTGGGTGGTCAAATGACTGGCGGTCAAACTTCTAGAAGTGGCTTTGGCGGTAAAGGTATGCTGATTGCTGCGCTTATGCCGATGGTGCTCAGCTGGATCAAACGTAATGGGGGCTTGAGTGGCGCCTTATCAAAGATTACCGGCATGGGTTATGACAATCAAGCGCGTTCTTGGATGAGCAATCAAGAAGCCAATGATAATTTAGATCCTAATGAAATTCACAATCTATTTGATGAAAGCGAAATCCAGCAGGTAGCCGCGCATACTGGCGCAAATGAGATGGAAGTACGTCAAGGTCTCGCTGAGCTGTTGCCTGAAGTGATGAATCAATTGACGCCCAATGGCAATTTGGATAATGAGCCTGAAGCCAATGAAGAGATTGATCAAATTATGAATCAATTATCGAGCCGCTTAGGAACGTTAAAATAAAGCGATATTAAAATAGAACGACGTTGAAATAAAATAGGGTTGCTAACTACTATTTAAGAATCTGTGTTTGAAAATTTTAGTAATAAAAAGAGTGCATGTGAATGTGCTCTTTTTTATTTGTCAAAGTAAGAAACTATTGAAGGGCGAACGTTTTAAGGAAAATAATTCTAAAAACGCTCATCCAAAGTCTCCAAGGTGTAATTTAGCGCCTCAAAGCAAATATCGGTATTAAAGCCGCGATATTGTAAAAACCGTAGCTGACGGGCTTTGTCTTTTGGTTCAGTGGGTATGTCATCGCCGTATTTTTTGGTACGTGCGCTTACTGCTAGTTTGAGCCAGTCAACACCATCGACCAGATTGTCCGCGCTATCCTCTATAAACTCGCTAAATTCTTCCGATTCTGCGTTGGCCATATCGATTAGCTCATCGATATTACTGGGCATAGCCATTTTTTTACGATAAAACTCCTGCCTAATACGCCCATGTCCGCGACCTTTACGGATATTTTCACGAATGAGCATAAGAGTGGTGCGGTAATCACTTTGATAGCCTTTCTCTTCAAACTCATCGAGTAGATCGTCGATTTTGTCTGGATCTTGCTCTTTATCGAGCAGTTTTTGCTTGAGCTCAGCCTTGCCGTATTCACGGCGCGATAAATAATAAAACGCTAGCCAACGTAAGCGGCTTTCGGCTTTAATGGCATCAATATCCGCTTGACGTTGTTCAGGAGTGCGTAAATACGCTTTGAGTGCAGAGGGTAGGTTATCGAGGTCTGCTTGATGGCTTTCAGCAAACTCTTTTTGATGTTTGTCACTGTTTATAGGATAATCATGAACGTTATTCTTAACTTCAGCGAGCATCTGCTTAATACTTTGAGCTTCTGGAGGCTGATAAACAGGCACGTCAATAGGCTCAGGGCTAAAATTCGCCGCTGGATGAAAACGCTTTTTACGTTTTTTGGATTTGGAAGGGTTTTTACTGGTAGAAGAATGAGCATCAACTGAATCTATCTCAAAGTTAGAATTGTCTTCACAATAATGGGTTGAATGCTTGCGCGTCTTAGCCGTTTTTCTAGGATTGTCTTGATAGGAGTGCTGAGAAGGTTTAGCAGATTCAGAGGATTTGATAGGTTTTTTAGATTTAGCATTAGGACTACTCGCTGAATCGGCTTCCGATTCAGCGAGTATTTCAGCTAAGGTTTTAATTTTCATAACAAGTCATGATCATTGATAACGGTGAATAATGAAGCTGTTATTGAACAGGTTCAGAAGCAAGTTCTACATCGGCTTCATTAGTATCTGTGGCTTTGGCTTCTTTTTTGGATCCAAGTTTTTCATCACGGATTTTGGCTTCGATTTCTTGTGCAATCGCAGGGTTTTCTTTTAGGAACAGTACCGAATTGGCTTTACCTTGGCCGATTTTTTCATCGCCATAGCTATACCAAGAGCCTGCTTTACCTACGGCACCAATCTCAACACCCAAGTCAATCACTTCGGCTAAGTGGTTGGTACCTTCACCATAAGTGATTTCAAACTCTGCTTGACGAAATGGAGGCGCCATCTTGTTTTTAATAACCTTGACACGAGTTTGATTACCGATAATTTCATCACCATTTTTTACTGCACCGATACGGCGGATATCCATACGTACTGAGGCGTAGAACTTAAGTGCGTTACCACCAGTCGTGGTCTCAGGGCTACCGAACATCACACCAATTTTCATACGGATTTGGTTAATAAATACCACCATACAATTTGAGCGTTTGGCGTTACCAGTAATTTTACGCAAAGCTTGGCTCATCAAACGTGCTTGCAGACCCATATGTGAGTCGCCCATCTCACCCTCAATCTCCGCGCGCGGCGTCAACGCAGCCACGGAATCAATGACAATCATATCAACTGCCCCTGAGCGTACCAACATATCGGTAATCTCAAGCGCTTGCTCACCGTTGTCAGGCTGAGAAAGTAGTAGGTCATCAGTGTTCACGCCAAGCTTGCGCGCATAAACTGGATCTAGTGCATGCTCAGCATCGATAAAGGCACAGACACCGCCTTGCTTTTGGCATTCTGCAATTGCTTGTAAGGTCATGGTCGTTTTACCCGAGCTTTCTGGACCGTAAATCTCAACGATACGACCTTTTGGTAAACCGCCAATCCCAAGCGCAATATCTAAACCCAATGAGCCTGTTGATACCACATCCACATCCATAATAGCTGAGTCATCGCCTAGGTGCATGATGGTGTTTTTACCAAACTGCTTTTCGATTTGACCAAGTGCGGCTTTGAGAGCTTTGGCTTTATTTTCGTCCATATAGGACTCCTTGTTATTAATAATAAGTGTAAATAATGAGTAAGGCTAATAAATGTACTGGTTATTTAGAACTATCCATCACAGACGCTTTGCTCAATGGGTTAGCTTACAGACTCAAACAGTAGTAAGAGATATTTTTAAACAAAGTCGAAGTGGTTAGAGATATTAGGTTGAAGACGGTGATATCGAATATATCACCCTACTATACAGTAAAATTCAATAATGAGAAAAGCAAAAAAAAGTTCATAATTTTTGCTATTAAATGAGCATAATAATAGCAGTAAGCTTAGTTAGCACGTGCTTTTCACGTGCTTTTTAAGCTATCCTATTTTATATCACTGTTGATTAGATAAGGCTATTATAACAAAATCCAAGGCCAATATTGACGGTGCTAAGAAGCTAAACGACAGTGAGTGTCGTATGGTGTTTTATAAGAATACTCATAAAATAAGCTTGGTTTTTCTCTTAGTTTCGAACTTTATAATAGGCTTATTTGTCAATAGATTTACGAGTTGTCCACAATAAAAAAACATTTTTATTTGGCGACTGTGAAACATCCTTAGCGATGAAATTAATTTGAAAAATATTAAAAATATATTATTTTTCTTTCAAATACAATTTAAGTTGTTGATTTACATAGCTTTAAAAATTGTACAAAAAATGAACGATTTTACCTAACCCTTTAAGCTACCTAGTAAAATGCTTGTCAAGTGGTGACTTATGCACAGGGTTATCCACAGCTTATGGGGAGAACTCATGAAGCCCTTGTACTACCAATGTTTGCGCAGATATAGAATATCGCCTGCAAGCCAAATATAGACTATTTCTGTTTTTGCAACTTTAAATTTAGGGATAAAATTACCGTCTAATGCCTATGTTTCACATATGGCTGGCGGGTATAGAGCTCGCATTTAAAGGCATTAATGATTTAAAAGTAGCTAGCACAGCGTGCGAAGCCTTATATATCAACAGATAAAGTAGGGCGGGATAGGTATTCAGCCACAAAAAAGCGGCTAAGTACATTATTAGTATCTTAGCCGCTATATAGCAACATCGCTAGGGTAATGCTATCGATATCAGTCTTTAATATAGATTAAATCCCAAACGCCATGTCCGCGCTCTAACCCTCGGCGCTCAAACTTGGTCATTGGACGAAAGTCAGGACGGTCAGTGAAATTACCTGCGCCTGCTTGATTGGTCAGGCCTACAAAACCATCCAGTACTTCAACCATCCAAAAGGCATAATGCTCCCAGTCAGTCGCCGTATGGAACCAGCCGCCTTGCTTTAAGCTGCGCGTGACAATCGCCATGCGCTCAGGGCTAACAAAACGGCGTTTATAATGGCGCTTTTTTTGCCACGGGTCAGGGAAGTAAAGCTGGATACGATCGATATGGTTTTCTGGTAACTGCTTAAGTAATTGGATAGCATCACCGTTAATGATTTTAACGTTGGTTAAACCTTGCGTACCTGCCATATAAGCACATTTACCGATACCTGGCTCATGGACTTCGACACCAACGAAATTGCGCGTCGGCTCCGCAGCAGCCATCTCGATAAATGAATCACCCAAGCCAAAACCAATCTCTACCGTAAGCGGCGCGTCACTGCCGTTAGAGCTATCTGCGAATAGCGCTCGCAAATCATCAATGCCATCAAGATTGCCATCACCGAAACTGTTATTGACTAGGTAATGCGCAAACTCTGGCGCAGTTAGTGCCAGTTCCGCATTTTTATTCATATGCGTACGGCGTTTCATAAAGGTATTAACGATACGAATGTGTTTACCCTCTGTAGGGTCAGTCTGGCTGCTAGCATCTGTATTCATGCTAGTGGCAGTATCAGTTGTAGCCTGAGTTGCAGGGTTCATAATGTTACTGTTATTAGGGTTTTGCTCATCAGTGGTATTAGCACCATTGATGTGGTCATTGATATTAGGATGTTGACTCATAGGATTAACAGGGCTTAATTAAGTGGGTAAATTTGCCTCATTATAAGTGAAATCGTGACCACTGTGAACGCACAATCCAATTTTAGCGAGTCTGCCATAACTTTCATCTATTCCTATGGCTTTTCTATGAAATGCAATGCCAGAAATCTATTTTTTCTATAGTCAGGTTTCATATATATGGGTTTTCTACGGAGGGCTTTTGGCGTTATCATATAATAAGTGATATTTAAAAGTAATTTTTAAACATAGCCATTTAGTAAAAATCTTTTAATGAAAAAAATTGCATAAAAAATATCTCATAAGAATCATTGCGTTAAAATTCCTACTTAATAACAAGTAAGGCTTACTATTATGTTATTTATCGAGACGGATTCGCCGCCCCCATTTTATCAAGAACAGCTCACGCCTGAAAAGCGTCAGCAGTTAGATAAATGGTTTATCAGTCAGCGTAGCCAGTCGTATTATCTTAAACGCTTTGAGGAGTTTGATAAGCAAGGTTATCTGTCGCCAAAATGGCACTGGGCGGCGTTTTTTGTCACTTTTCCTTGGCTGCTGTATCGTAAGCGTTATATGGATGCGATTGTTTATAGCGTCGCAGGCTGGTCATTTATCCAGCTTAATGTGGCGCTGGTATTGGTGGCGGTTGAGTTTGTCGCGATGCCGTATATTACCGATACTTATCAAATAGGCATACGTATCGCTATTGCGGCGCTGATTTGGCTATTTTGGTCATTTATGGTCGCACGCTGGACGGACGCTTATTATTACCGCATGGCACGGCGCGAGATTGCTGATGCTATCAATGATTATCCGCGCGATGAAGCAGCGCAAAAAGCACACTTGCAAAAAGAAGGCGGGGTCAGCTTATTTGGCTTAGGCTTAGGCTTTGGATTTTTTGCTTTTGCGTTAATGGTAATAAAGGTGCAGTTTTTACCCATTGTCGCTAAGCCCAAAGAAAATGAAGTGTTGTTTGACACCTACGATACCGCTAAAACAGCACAAAATCGTGTGGCGCTGACGTATCGGCAAACTGGGCAGTGTCCACTTAATCTGCCTTTAGATATGGGCACGCAGCAAGTAAATATTGCTGTCGATACCAAAGCTGCGGGCGTGGCAAACACCGATTGCGCAGTCATTGCCACCATTCAAAACGTTAAGTTTCCATTACGTTATTTAAATGAGCAGACGCTGGTTTTTTATCATGTGCCCGATAGCGATAATTGGCGCTGTATGACCTCGCTAAATAAAAGACAAGCGCCTCAAAGCTGTATTGAAGATTAATTGATTATTAAAAGTAAATAGTGGTTAGTTTTTAGAGTCAGCAGTCAGATCATCTTTTCCATCGGCGGGTGTTGATTGGCTTTTTAGCGCGTCATAAAAATCGCTTAAATCCATTTTGCGGGCTTTATCGATATCTTCATCAAATAAACTCTCAAGCTCCGCTATGGCTGATTGTGCCGATTCAATCATACTGGCTTCATCGTCATAAATCGCTTGCTGGCGTTCAATCAAGTCGTCGTCATAATCACGGAAGGTTTGGACGGTTTCGCGCGCTTTTTCCGGTGAGATACCGAGTAGCTGTAGCGATTCACGCGACATATCTAAAGACGATAAATAGGTCTCACGCCAAATATGACGTACACCGACTTCACGTAAACGGTAATAATGCTGGCGGTCACGGGCGCGCGCTAAGACAATCATATCGGGATAGTTTTTACGCAAATATTGAGCGGTAGTAATAGAGCGCTCCACATCGTCAATGGCGAGAATAAAGACGCGTGCTTTTTTGATACCAGCGGCGCGTAGTATCTCAGGGTTTTTTGGATCGCCATAATAGACTTGGTTACCAAATTTACGCACGAAATCGACACGATTTGCCGAGCGCTCAATCGCCGTAAATTCGATATTATGCATACGCAGTACCCGACCGATAATCTGACCGACACGCCCAAAACCGGCAATAATCACCTGATGCTCATCGTCGGGAATCGTATCGTATTCGCGGCTTGGTTTGCTTTTAGCAAATAGTGGCTCACCGATTTTTTCTAATAGTAAAAATGCCAGTGGCGTGAGTGCCATGGATATGGTGACGATAAGGTTTAGCGTATTAGCGAGTTCAGGGAGCAAGACATTCTGCGCTGTCGCCACACTGAATAACACAAAGGCAAATTCACCACCTTGCGCAAGGGTGACGCCCAATCGAATACTGGTCGGCCAGCGATTACCAGATACTTTTGCAATAGCGGTAATAACACCAAATTTAATCATCATCAACGCCATAGCACAGCCGATGATAAAAATAGGCTTTGCTAAGATGAGTTTGACATCGGTGAGCATACCGACCGACATAAAGAACAGTCCTAGTAGTAGCCCTTTAAATGGCTCGATACTGGCTTCCAATTCGTGACGATACTCAGAATCCGCTAACAAAACCCCAGTTAAAAATGCACCCAATGCCATCGATAGACCAATTTGCCCCATCAAAATAGACACGCCCATGACGATAAATAGGGCGACGGCGGTTAAGAGTTCTGATGCGCCACTAGATGCCACAAATTTAAAGAAAGGTCGGATGATGTAGCGGCTGGCAAAGATAAGCCCGGCAAAAACCGCGAAAACCTTACCAAAATAAATCAAATCGTAGCTTTGTTGGCGTACCCCTGACAAAAACGGAATGACCGCTAACAAAGGAATAACAGCAATATCTTGGAATAATAAAATCGTAAAGGCTTCGCGGCCATGAGTACTAGAAAGCTGCTGTTTTTCCGTCAGGATTTGCAGCACAAAAGCAGTCGATGACAGTGCAAGACCGAAACCAACGATAAAAGCGGTATCGAGCGGCAAGGCAAAAAACTGGTGCAACAGCCACATTAATAGCGTACCAGTCAAACCAACTTGTAAGCCACCAAGGACAAATATTGAACGCCGCAGTGCCCATAAGCGCGAGGGTTGCAGCTCAAGGCCAATGATGAACAACAGCATGACCACGCCGAACTCAGAAAAATGTAATAAGCTTTCCGCATCGCCTGCGACATCTAAACCACTGGGGCCTAATATCAGACCAGTAATCAAATACCCTAACACCGTCGCAATACCGAAACGCTTGCCCAGTGGTACAAACAGCAGCGCTGCTCCCAAGAAAATCGTAGCTTGTAACATTAAATTTGGTGAGCCGGCGGCGGCAGCGAGCATCTGGAATCCTTAGCAGTAAAGATAAAATAAGCAGTAAAACAAGGTAAGCTTCAGTAAAAAAAGGTAGGCCAATAAGCAAAAACATTTTTGCAGGTTTAATTTTTACGATAAATCTTCCACACCCCATTATCTGCCAGCGCATTGCTATAAGCATCGTTACGGCGCTTACGCGGAGTCTGGCGGCTATCGACAATTTTAAAATCGGGCAGGGCATGAACGATAAGCCCAGTGCGATAAAAGCGCACGCGCTCAGGCTCTAGCATCTCACCTTTGTTATCACGGCAAAATACATACGCGCGCAAATCGATAAATTCACGATGTGCTACCAAACGCGCCTCATCATCATTATCAAATACGGCGCTCATACGCGCAATTTCATCAGCGCTGTAATTGCCACATTTATCAGTAAGCGCACCGATCGACCCAAAGCTTTTGGATTCTTTAGCCCGGGTCTTGGTCAGATGTAGCCTTTGCACATGATAGATAAATTGCGGTATCTCAAGGCTGGCTGGTAGCGGCAGATAATCGGGCGGTAGATTAGCCGCCGGATAAAACGCCATAGCGCGCTCAAGCAGATTATGCCAACGCTGCTGATAGGCTTGGACTTCGGCTAAATTACCTTCATAAATCGGCATATCACGAATTTGACGCAAAATATCAGGCGGAAACTGCTCATCTCGAAAGCTGGCAATATCTTCTTGCAACGTTGATAGTAATGCTTTGGCATGTTTTTTACCCTCGCTTGAGATAGGGTCATCAATGTAGCTTGGAGCAACGAAAGGAGCTGAGCGTCTCGACATGGCAGAAGGTCATCAATTGGTTATGAATAAGAGTTTTAAGCCTTAAGTATACAGAATTTAGATGAAAGATATGGCGACGCGGCAAAATTTCCCATGATTTTTTAACATCCCATTACAATGATAAAAACCCGCGTGATATAAGCTTATTTAAAATTAGACATTTTTAATTATCTTTTTTAAGTTTCTTTATTAAGAGCTATTTTTGTGAATAATGGCTCAAAATATTCTCCCAATCATAATGACTGGCGCAGCTTATTAATAAATTTTGGCAAAATAATCTTAAGGATTATCTGTGCAGGACTGGCGCTGTTATTTGGGTTTTGGTTGTTGCTTGCTTCCAATATGGGACCTGCTTATCTGCCAAACATTATGGATGGCGCGCTAGATTTTTGGATTCGCATGACGTTCTTAGGGTTGGGATTAGGTATTTGGCTAATAACAGCACTTTGGATAATTTGGCTGGTACTGCGTTATGGCCAGCACTTTATAAAGAGTTAAGAGTTAATTGATAAAACGTCGCTCATAACTGACAACCAAATAGGCGACGTCTTAATTGATAATTGCATGAAGGATAGCGTTTTAACATTTGGTTTTAATGTCTGATGATTCATACTTTATTGTTAATGCCATATGCTTAATGGTTGTGACCAATATGGTTATTGCCCTCGACAGCATGCTGTGAGATATCACAAACTAAGGCATCGCTATGGGTCTTGGTTTGTGGGTGCGCTAAGCTTTCAACCTGAATGGTCGCGTGGTGAATATCAAGTTCAAGGAGGCTTTTCTCTAAATTGGTAATCAAGATACTGGATTCATAAATGCTCATTTCACCATCAACGACCACATGGCAAGATAGGGCGTTGAGACCACTGGTGATACTCCAAACATGCAGGTCATGGACTTGTCGCACTTGCGGATGGGTAAGCAGTTTGTCCTCGACCTCCACCAGTGATATTCCCTCTGGTGTGCCTTCCATCAAGATATGTACCGAATCACGGACGACGCGGTAACCACTAAACAAAATCAATATGGCGACAATTACCGAGGCCGCCGCATCCGCCCAAACCCAGCCGAAGCTCATCATCAAAAGCGCGGCAACGATAGCGGCAACCGAACCCATTAAGTCACTTAATACATGCAAATAAGCACTTTGCATATTCAGGTTGACCGGTGCTTTACCCTCATTTTTTCCTTGACTATCCTTGTTACTGCCTGCATGACTGTGACCATGTGCATCTGTGCCACGACTGCCACGGTGCATCAGCCAAGCGACCAAAATGTTGACCAACATACCAATGGTGGCAACGATAAGCATGCCTTGGGTCGCAATCTCAGGCGGCGAATTGAAGCGCTTAATTGCCTCATAAAAAATCATGATGGCAATAATAACCAACGTCGCACCATTGACCGTCGCCACTAAAATCTCAAAGCGTTTATAACCAAAGGTTTTTTGATGGGTGGCTGCTTTTTCACCAATTTTAAATGCCATTAACGTCGCGCCAAGGGCCACCGCGTCACTGAGCATATGACCAGCATCAGACAGTAGCGCCAAACTACCAGTGAGCCAGCCGCCGATGGCTTCGACAAACATATAGATAGTAATAATGATAAAACTAAACAACAAAGTACGCTGATAGCCTTTGGTATCGCGTGGTGCAACCGTCTGTTCTAGGTGTTCATCGTGGTCGTGATTGTCTTGATTGTCATCAGTATAACTGTCTTTAGTATAATGACCTTCTGCATCCTTTTGACCGTGCTTATGGTTATCAACCGCAGCATTCTCATGAGAATGGTCATGTTTTTCAGGATTTGGATGGTTTTGATTCATAACAACACTCAGGATGATAAAAGGTGAAATGGATGGTTTATAAAGCCGTGCTTGCTGTATACAAACAAGAAAGATATAAAGAATTTAGCACATTTAATAAATGCTTGCTGTATCTAGGCGGTAAACGATGAATGACCTATTTTGAATAGCGTTCTTTAGTAACGGCGAGTTATAGAGGAGTAGTTGGGCTTATAAAGAGTAATAGTTGGAAGTTACCAGCCAACAGGATCAATATCCAAGGTCAGCTTAAGATATTTGGCGCTTGGCAGAGCAAGGACGGGTTGCCACCAATGATTTAATACTCGATGCAATTGCTGTCTGTCTTTGCCTAACAGCAGCAATTGCACATGGTAGCGACTGTTCTTTTTACTCATCGGCGCATCGATAGGACCGAGGACAGCAAGATTATGCCCGTTTGGTAAAATAGCAATCGCATCTTTAAGCGCTTGCGTCGTGGCGGCGAGAGTCTTGCCTTCACAGCGTATGAGGGCAGCATAACTATGCGGTGGCAAGCCCATCATTTTACGTTCTTGCAATAGCTCGCGAGCAAATGACAGATAACCATCTTTTACCAATTTTAATAACAGCTCATTATCGGGTTGCAGCGTTTGAATCAGTACGCGCCCCGATTTATCACCGCGACCGGCACGTCCTGCTACTTGAATCATTAATTGTGCGGTATGCTCTGGCGAGCGGAAATCGGCGGATAAAAAACCACGATCAGCATTGGGTAAACAAACCAAGGTAACATTAGGGAAATGATGACCTTTGGCGACCATTTGCGTACCGACTAAGATGGCAGGCTTGCCTTCATTGATACGCTGATAGATATTTTCCCAGCTGTCTTTACGTCTGGTGGTATCGCGATCGATTTGGATAATGGGGTACAGCGCTTTACTGGTTTGCGGATTGGCAAAGATAGCATGCAGGTTTTCGCTAAGCCTTGTAGTACCCATTCCTTTGGCATCCAAATTTTGACTGCCACAATCAGAGCAAACCGTTGGAATATAAGCTTGCCAATCGCAGTGGTGGCATTTTAAATATGAGCTGCTTGAATAGGAATTAGATTGCGATTTGCTATTATAATGAACCGTTAAATGCGCGTCACAGCGTGGACAATCTGCTTGCCAGCCGCAAGCTTCGCATAGCAAAACTGGCGCATAGCCACGGCGATTTAAAAATATTAATACTTGATCGCCCGCTTCTAGCGTTTGCCGTATTGCGCCAATCAGCGCATCAGTCAGACCGGTATCATAGCGTGCGCCTTCGTCCGTCGTTTGTTGATGGGTACTTTGCAAGCGTGCATCAATCAGCTGCATGCTGGCAAGCTTGGCATTACCGGGGCGAGTTTGCAGTTGACACTCTACCAGCTTGCCATCATCGACCAGTTTTAAATGCTCAAGAGACGGGGTAGCGGTACCAAGTACGACAGGGATATTGGCTTGTAATCCACGATAAAGCGCCACGTCGGCGGCATGATAGCGCAACGTATCTTGCTGCTTATAAGAGCCATCATGCGCTTCATCCACGACAATTAAGCCCAAATCTGCAAAGGGATATAGTACCGCTGAGCGCGTTCCAATGATAATTTGCGCATGACCGGTACGGCAGTCTTGCCAACCTTGCAAGCGATGGGTATTGTTCATACCGGAATGTAGCAAGACAATATGAGCGGCAAAGCGACTGGCAAAACGCGCGCGTGTTTGCGGCGTCAGTCCAATCTCTGGCACTAATATCAATACTTGCTTGCCGGCTTCTAAGACTGCTTGCATCGCCTGCAAGTAGACTTCGGTCTTACCACTACCGGTAATACCGTTTAATAAAAATCCCGTGTAGCGCTTATCTTCATGAGCAGCAATAATCGCGGTAACGGCAAGCTCTTGCTCTTCATTAAGCTCAAGTGGCATGGTTGCCAATTTGACAGGAGCAGGTGCTTGTTTGTTTTGAATATAGCGCTCGATAAGTCCTTTTTCTTCTAACGCTTTTAAAAAACTGCGCTGCATCCCTTCTAACAGCAAAATATCTTCACTCGCACCGTGTTCGCCATGCAGTTTAAGCATATCAAATTGTTGCTTCTGCTTTTTTGCATTGGCACGAAAATCGTCGTCGCTTACATGCGGCAAAATTCGCCAATGGGTAATCAGTAAATCCAGCGGCTTACCTTGACGCACGAGAGTTGGCAACATCACCGCTAAGACGTCGCCTAGCGGGTAGTGATAATAACGCGCCAACCACTGTGCCAGCTTTAGCATACTGGCATCCAAAATAGGCTCAGCATCTAAGCATTTATTAATAGATTTAAGCTTATTGAGAGGTACATCGCTATCTGCTGCAGCAATATGAGCAATAACGATACCGATTAAGGTTTGACGACCAAAGGAGACTTCGACACGGCTACCGATAGGCGGTATGTGAGGTGAAGCGCCATTTGGCAAGGGACTCATATCTGCCGGCAAGCTATAGTCAAATACCCGATAAAGGGGCACGGGTAGCGCAACTTGTAGCAACATAAAAGGGCTTCACAGTCTTATCAGATGAATAAGGAATAGCAATAAAAGGGAAAACATAAACAGATGGAAACTAATAAGCCTAGCATGATGCTAAGCTTATTATGATTTCACGTAAAACAGTAGGGCTTAATGAAGCTCAATAGCTGTCTTATTCAATATACATAATAGATTCGATTTCAACCACACCGCCTTTAGGTAGCGCGGCGACTTGTACGGCTGCGCGGGCAGGGTATGGCTCGCTTAAGTTAGCGACGAATACTTCGTTTAACGCCGCAAAGTCATTTAAGTCGGTTAAAGAGACGTTGAATTTGACCACATCATTTAAGCTGCCGCCAGCTGCTTCACAAATGGCTTTGATGTTTGCAAATACTTGCTTCGCTTGTGCTTCAAAGCCTTCTTTTAACTCCATAGTATCAGGGTCAAAACCCAACTGACCTGAAATATAAACAGTATTACCCACTTTTACTGCTTGTGAATAGGTGCCAACGGCGGCTGGAGCTTTATCGGTTTGAATAGTTTGACGAGTCATATGATATCCTTATGATATTCTTTAATGTTTATTTGATTGAAAAGTTAGCAATAACTTTTAGGCTGCGTTAAACGCTTAAAATTAAATACATAGGCTGAAGCCTAACGTTTAAAAGGTATAGATAAAAGATATAGATTAGATTTTAACATTTATTTTAACTGCTTTTATAATTGATATAGCCGGATAATATTAGGGAATCCGAGTAGCGAGCGGAGTTCACGAATACCTTGCGCTAAATGATTGCGACTACGTACCACGATATGAATAATAGTATCGCTGCTACGCACATCGACCTTTTCAACCCCGATATTTAACTGGCGCAAATGATAAATCACTTCGCTGATTTGCTCATCGCTTAAGGCGATTGAGAGCTTAAGATAAGCGGGGAAACGAACTTTACTACCATGTTCTTCTGAGTTGCTCTGCTTAATTGCTTTATCATTGCGCCAGCGTAATTGGATAACCTGATAAGGATTGTCTTTACGGATATCGTCTAATGAAAAGCATTTATGTCGATGGACAACCAAACCATGACGGGATAAATGGCCGACGATAGGGTCGCCATAAATGGGGTGACAGCAATTGGCAAAATCAAGCTCGACGCCTGAGGCATTGACAATCAGTTGCTGCGGTTGGGTCATATCATCAACGCTTTCTTGCGATTGAATATCACAAACTTCATCGCTAAACAAACGCGTAACTACTAATTGTGGCAGGAGCGTACCTGAGCTTATCTGTTCAAATAGCGCAGATTTTTCAGTCAGTCCGCGCCATTCGATGAGGTTTTTCCAATCACTCTCACTTAAATCATCGAGGCTTTTCTGATACGTTTTTAATGCTCTATCTAAGGCTTGCATGCCATGATGCTGCTTATCGGCGGCAGATAAGTCTTTAAACCAGCGTAGAATTTCTACGCGGGCTTTATTGGTGACTACAAAGCCTAGCCATTCAGCTTTTGGCTCAGAGTGGCTATTGACTTCAATTTCGACCAACTGTCCGTTTTTCAATACCGTACCGAGTTTTGCGTGTTTATTATCAACATTGGCACCGACGGCGACATTGCCGACCATAGGCCCTACGGCGTAGGCAAAGTCTAGCGCGGTTGCGCCCTGTGGTAGCTCATAAGCGCGCCCTTGTGGACTGTAGCAGATGATTTTACTCGAGTGCAGATAATCCATAAGCTCATTAATGGTGGAGACCGCCGCTGAAAAGTCGGGGCTATCTTCATTTAAACTGTCTTCATCGTCGACCAAGTCTTTCATATTACGTAATGACGCTTGAATGACCGATTGACTGACGTCGGAGGCATGTTCTGCACCAATAACGCCAAGCCTCGCGGCGTTCTGCATTTGCTTAGTTAAAATGGTGACTTTAACAAAGTCATTATCGCGCTCATAGATAAGGGTCAGCGACTGATTGCCACCGGGCAGCGGCCGGCGAATATTATCAGCGATATGACTGTCATCAATCTGATATTTTTTAATCAGATAATAAGCAAGCTTGTCACAGGCTTCGATATTATCAAGCACAATCTCAAACGCATAGTGGCGCAGTAACGCATTGATTTCACCGCGATTACGGAAAAACTGCCGGAAGATAACGACGCGATTATCTAAGACTTTAACCATGCCATTAAGATCAAGATTATTAAGAACAATACTTAAATAACGATGAATGGCTTCTCTTTGAAAATTACGCCCAAGCCCATGTTGTAGTAGCTTATCAGAGATCTTGTTATACATTTCAGAATCAAGGTTACGATAACAAAGCACTTCGATATAGTCGGCAATGTCATTGAGACCCATTAAGCGTGCAAAGGGCACATAAAAATCCAAGGTTTCTTGTGCGGTAGTGCGCTGTTTTTCAGGACGTACCGCATCCAAAGTCGACATATTATGCAAGCGGTCAGATAGTTTGATAATCAGTACACGCGGGTCGGCGAGGGTGGCCGTCAAGATTTTATGAAATGTAGCCGCTTTATTTTCTTGTTTATTATGGGTTGATGATTTTAATTTGGTGACGCCATCGACCAGTCTTGCCACTATTTTGCCATAACGCTGCTCAATCTGCTCCGCCGTGACCTCGGTATCTTCGACCGTATCATGGAGAATTGCCGCAATAATGGTATCGCGATCCAAGCGAAAACCTGCCAATATTTCGGCAACGGCAATCGGATGAGTGATATAAGGCTCCCCTGATTTACGCTTGTCTTTGATATGCGCAATATCACCGAACTCACAGGCATCAATAATATCACTACGTTCAGCCGCAGTGAGATAACCTACTGAGCGCAGCAGATTATATTGAGCGTCATCGACTAAATGATGACTGAGTTTGGGTAAGGTTTGACTCATAAAGCGGCGATCCTATTTTCCAATACCTATTTGCCAGTTCAGGAGGATTTGTCGATGCAAGACAGTTTATCGGTGCTGGACTGTTTGGGTAAATGGTGACTGAATGAATGCTGACTGACCTAAGCTACAAAAGCTTAAAAGCAAAAAATGGGCAGACCACCCTCTAATTAATCGTAAATCGCCTTCAATGTCAACTGCTAAGCGAGTAGGCTATGCAAAAATTAAGAAATTCCCACTGAATGGTAGGAATTTCGCTATAAGCGGTCGTTAAAACTGCTCATTGCTTAGTTTTTGCTCGCTTTTTGCTCGGTATTTATACTCAATACTTATACAGTGCTATAGTTTGCTATTCTCATTCTTGTCAGGTTTACGAGTATTATAAATAATAATAGCGTTACAACCAAAAAACCACAGCCTATGCTGTGGTTATTATTTATCAAAAATGTCATCACTTAGAAAAGTGGTCAAGCAAACTAAAACCTAAAAGTGATATTTTAAAAAGCTTGATTATAAAAGGATATTAAAAACCATGATCGCCTGATAAAGCTAAATCTAAGGAGTTTGTCGCAAAGTTGTGATCTGGTTGGTTTAAAATATCACGGGTAATTTTGCCCGCCGCGATTTCACGCAATGCCAACACAGTAGGCTTGTCGTTATCAACGTCAACCAACGGTTCAGCGATACCTTTGGCTAACTGACGGGCGCGTTTGCTTGCGACCAATACCAGCTCAAAGCGATTATCAACATTATCCAAACAATCTTCAATCGTCACTCGTGCCATAAATAGCTACCTCGGTTGTTTTTATTAGTCACGGAGCTTGCCCGCCACTCAATAAAAATAATATCAAAAATACAAAAGGGGGATAGTTAGTCATTATAGCATTTTTTGCTTGGCCGCGTGGTTGCTTTTTATATCTGCTGCTAGTTATATTGAAGGCGACGCGTCCAATACTTAGATGAGAGGGCGGATAATGCCACTTTAACCTTTAAGCGTTTTTCCAACTACTCTTCTACTTTAGGATTGAGTAAGTTGGTAATGGTGCGATGATAACGCTGCTGTTGGCGTTTAAGGGTCTGTCTGTCAGCAACGATAATGGCTTTTAGCTCAGTCAAGGCCACTTCAAAATTGTCATTAATAATGACAAAATCAAAATGCACATATTGCGCCATCTCAGTGACTGCACCAGACAGACGCTGCTCGATGACTTCTAGCGTATCTTGCGCGCGCGTAGATAGACGTTGACGTAAGGTGGCGATACTTGGCGGCAAGATAAAAATCATCGTCGCATCGGTGAAGATTTTTTTCACTTGCAGCGCCCCTTGCCAATCAATCTCTAGGATCACATCAACGCCAGCTTCCAGTTGCGTACGAACACTTTGCTCTGAGGTGCCATAATAATTGCCAAACACTTCGGCATGTTCTAAAAACTTGCCTTCACCGATAGCCGTGACAAACTTATTAACGTCGGTAAAATGGTAATGATGACCATCAATCTCACCTGGACGCGGTGCGCGCGTGGTGTGCGATACGCTAACCGTCAAGTCATTGGTAGTGGCCAATAATTGCTTTACCAGTGAAGTCTTGCCTGTACCCGAGGCGGCAGTAATAATAAATAATGAACCTGTCATACAGTATTCCCTAATGAAGTGTTTTCTAATGGAGTCTGCTCTGATGCTATGTATTCTAATGAAGCATTTATTAACAAAATATGAGCTGGCAAAATTTATTCTATATTGCTAATAAAAGACCCAAAACTATTTCAGTAAATGACTAAAAACTGGTAAAAAGAAAAAACGCCATCAAGTATGGCGCTAGAGATTTTTATTGATTGTTAATAGATGCCTTATTATAAACTGCTTTTAAGGCTTTTATTTTAATTAGAATGGGCTTTTTATAATTTAGCCTTATTTATTGTCTGTTTTATCATAAAAAAGTGCTTTGTCAATGTGCGGTAAATTTGAAAAATGGCTATTTTCAAAGGCAATAAAAGCAAATTATGCTAAAGTAGAGCATTGATTTTATCCCAAGTTTTGATGTAAAGCAGTTTGACGTTGAGCTTTAACCATAAATTATCTAATGATAGGCCCTATTATGCAAATTTATCTTGCCAATCCACGTGGATTTTGTGCTGGTGTGGATCGCGCGATTGCGATAGTGAACGAAGCATTGACACGTTTTGAGCCACCTATTTATGTGCGCCATGAAGTCGTCCATAATAAATTTGTGGTGTCTGATTTGGCCAATCGTGGTGCAGTTTTTGTTGAAGAGCTGCATGAAGTGCCAGACGGCTCGATTGTTATTTTCTCGGCTCATGGCGTCTCAAAAGCCGTTGAAGATGAAGCTGAGCGCCGTGATTTGACCGTATTTGATGCGACTTGTCCATTGGTTACCAAAGTACATATCGAAGTGGCGAAATTTGCCCAAGACGGTATGGATGCGGTATTGATTGGTCATGCAGGACATCCTGAAGTCGAAGGTACCATGGGGCGTTTTAATCGTCGCCATGGCGGTGAAATTCATTTGGTCGAAAATGAAAGCGATGTCGAAGCTTTGAGTGTCCAAAATGCTGAGCACTTAGCCTTTGTTACCCAAACAACCTTATCGATGGATGATACCGCGCGCGTTATTGATGCGCTGCGTGAAAAATTCCCTAGCATTCAAGGTCCGCGCAAAGACGATATCTGCTATGCCACCCAAAATCGCCAAGATGCAGTCAAAGATTTAGCCGGTCGCTGTGAAGTGGTCTTAGTGGTTGGTTCGCCAAACTCGTCAAACTCTAATCGCTTGCGTGAATTGGCTGAGCGCATGGATTGCCGTGCCTATCTGATTGATAATGCCACCGAGATGGATAGACGTTGGTTTGATGGCATACAGAGTGTCGGTGTGACCGCTGGGGCATCAGCGCCTGAGATATTAATCCAAGAGGTGCTGCAGCAGTTGCAAGATTGGGGCGGTGATTTACCGAGCGAGCTATCAGGTATCGAGGAAAACGTTACTTTTAGTTTGCCGAAAGCTTTACGCATTCCGGTCACACAAGTAGGTAAGTAGCATGAACAAGCAGAAACAGAAATTTGTCTTAGCAGAAGCCTCTCTTGATGACGTTAATAAGCAATTGAAAATCAATATGTTCACCATTGTCATACTGATATTGGTGCTTTTTATGAATATCGCGCAGTTTATGAGAGATTATAGTCTGCTATATGGGGCGCTTATTGCCATCATGGCTTTTTTTCTATTCGTAATGGCTAAAAGTCGCACACTGCTGATGATGAGAAAACAAGAGCTCAGCAAATAAATGGTGAAGTCAAGGCAGATTTAATCATCATTATAAAGCTATCAACACAAAGCTACCGAATTATCACAGCGGTCAAAAGTACTAAATCAATAAGAAATATTGGATTAAAGATTAAGGGTGTTCATGTCAGCTTATTATCATTTTATCAAACGCGAACAGCAAGAAGACGGTGTCAGCGTTGCCCATTATCAGCCAACCAAGCATGCACAAGGCGCTTGGAATGAGCATGAACAGCATATGGCACCAGCGACAGGTTTGCTTACTGCTGAGATTAACGGTTATGCCCCGCAGGAAAATATGCGTATTGCCCGTATTAGCCTTGATATTTTAGGCTTGATTCCGCTCGATGACTTTACCATTACCACCCGTTGTATTCGTCCCGGCAGAACGATTGAGCTGGTTGAAGCGGTCATGAGCAGCCGTGGTCGTGATGCGATTATTGCGCGCGCATGGCGCTTGATGACGCAAGATACCAGCGAGATTGCCGGACTTGAAGACCAAAAATCCATTCATAAGCCTGAAGAGTTATCGAGTTGGGAAGGTATGAAAGGTTGGCCGGGTGGTTTTATCGAAAGCGTGCGCTTAGTGGCTGCTCCAGACCGTCGTCCTGGTCGTGGTATGGTATGGATCACCAACGATGTCGATATGGTAGAGGGCGTACCTACCGATGACTTGGTGCATCTACTGGGTATGGTCGATACCGCCAATGGCGTCGTACCAAGGCTGGGACTTGGCTTATCAGAATTGCAATGGATGTTTCCTAATACGGATTTGCAAATCCATATGCATCGTGCGCCGCAAGGTAAATGGCTTGGAATTGAGGCCGTGCAACAATACGGTGCTGATGGCATCGGGCTGACCAGCGCCGTGCTGCATGATATCCATGGTCCCTTTGGTCGTAGCGAGCAAATCTTAACCATCCGTCCGATGCCGCGCTAAAAGCTAGCTGCTATTTCATTAAGTACTATTTAATTATGCGTGAATCAATTCATTATCATTGAATGTAATCCATTCATTTTGAAGTTGCGATATTTAGCTAGTAGCGGTGCCGCGCTATTATTAGTCGTGCTGCTATTATTAAAAGTGTCTTTAGGCAATGAAGCCATTTGGATAAAAAAACACTCTAAGTGGTTCTAAAAAATAAAACAAAAGCATGTGGTTAATTAATTATACAAATCAATGCTAATCGGTTGTAATGGTAACTAATCAGTCGACAAGCACGACAACATCACTACACTGCCAGGTTATTATGAAAAAGAATCATTATTTTTCGAACAAACTGACCGCTATTTTAGATCTATTATTAGAAGCTTATTCAGAATAAGTTTTGTGTTTTCATCCGTTTGTTTTCAAAGGAGTATCACTATGAGCAACGATATGAGCGATAAAAAATGTCCTTATGCACCAACCCAGCTAACCATGAGCAATGGTGCACCAGTCGCTGATAACCAAAATAGTCTCACCGCAGGCAAACGTGGACCACTATTGGCACAAGATATTTGGTTAAATGAGAAGCTTGGTAACTTTGTTCGCGAAGTGATTCCAGAGCGCCGTATGCATGCAAAAGGTTCTGGTGCATTTGGTACCTTTACCGTCACCAATGACATTACCGAATATACCCGTGCTGCTATCTTTAGTGAAGTCGGTAAACAAACTGAAATGTTTGCGCGCTTTAGTACGGTGGCGGGCGAGCGTGGCGCGGCTGATGCCGAGCGTGATATTCGCGGTTTTGCTTTGAAGTTTTATACTGAAGAGGGCAACTGGGACATGGTCGGCAACAATACCCCCGTATTCTTCTTACGTGACCCGCGTAAGTTTCCGGATTTAAACAAAGCCGTTAAACGTGATCCACGTACCAATATGCGCTCAGCGACCAATAACTGGGACTTTTGGACCTTGCTGCCTGAAGCTTTCCATCAGGTCACCATCGTGATGAGTGATCGCGGTCTCCCAGCGTCGTATAGACATATGCATGGTTTTGGCTCGCATACCTACAGCTTTTGGAATGAAGCCAATGAGCGTTTTTGGGTCAAATTCCATTTCCGTACTCAACAAGGTATCAAAAACTTAACCGATGCTGAAGCGTCAGATTTGGTCGGTATGGATCGCGAAAGCCATCAAAAAGATTTGTACAATGCCATCGAAAATGGCGATTTTCCGAAATGGAAAATGTATGTGCAAATCATGCCAGAAGCTGAAGCGGATACCGTTCCTTATCATCCGTTTGACTTGACTAAAGTGTGGCCAAAAGGTGACTATCCGCTGATTGAAGTGGGTGAGTTTGAATTAAACAAAAACTCTGATAACTACTTTGTCGATGTTGAGCAAGCCGCCTTTGCTCCGAGTAACTTAGTGCCAGGTATTAGTGTATCACCCGATAAAATGCTACAAAATCGCTTGGTAAATTATGCCGATGCTCAGCGCTATCGTGTTGGCGTCAATCATCAGCAGATTCCAGTGAATAAGCCACGTTGCCCAGTGATGAGCAATCATCGTGATGGTTTGGGACGCGTCGATGACAACTACGGTGGTCGCCCGCATTATGAGCCGAATAGCTTTAGCCAGTGGCAAGAGCAGCCTGAATATGCTGAGCCGCCATTAAAGATTAATGGTGATGCCGCACATTATGATTTCCGTGAAGACGACAGCGACTATTTCAGTCAGCCCCGAGCGCTCTTTAATTTAATGAGTGCTGAGCAAAAGCAGGTACTGTTTGAAAATACCGCAAGAAATTTGACGGGTGTGCCTGACTTCATTCAGTATCGTCATATTCGCAACTGTAACTGGTGTGACCCTGTATATGGCGAAGGTGTCGCCAAAGCACTAGGCTTAACGGTTGAAGATGCGATGGCAGCTCGCGCGTCTGACCCAGCTCGTCATTTGGCCAGCTGCTTATAGTTGATAATTTAATAATGAGTCATTTTTAAGCAAAAGCAGTTTATTAACTAAATATCAAAAAACCGCCTTAGGGAACTAGGGCGGTTTTTTATGGCTAATGATTTTTTTAACCTGGTTTGATTTGTTTGCGCTTGAAATTTTCTTCCGTGCCCCTATTAGTATAAGCAGCCTAACAGTATTTATAGTGCAGTCTCAGTAACCAGATTCACTAAACTGTTGGTATTTGAAATTTTGTGATTAACGTTTGCTGGCAACAGCAGTTTTGGTAATAATAATAGGAGTTTTTATGAGTGAACAAACCCAAGCGGATAATAAAAATGCTGATAACCTTAATGTTAATAAAGACACCCCTAAATTAAAAAAACATACCTTTGAAGCAGAAGTGGCGCAACTACTGCATTTAGTGACGCATTCACTATATTCTAACGCCGATATTTTTGTGCGTGAGTTGGTCTCAAACGCCTCTGACGCCTGCGATAAATTGCGCTTTGAAGCGACCAATGATGACAGTCTTTATGAAGATGATGGTGAGTTAAGAATCCGTATCAATGTCGATGAAGACGCTAAAACCATTACCTTTACCGATAATGGTATCGGTATGAATGAAGCCGATGCGATTGAGAACTTAGGCACGATTGCTAAGTCAGGTACTAAGGCTTTCTTAGATAAATTGTCTGAATCGCAAAAACAAGACGGTCAATTAATCGGCCAATTTGGGGTTGGCTTCTATTCAGGTTTTATCGTTGCTGACACGATTAGTGTCGAAACACGCAAAGCCGGCGAGACTGCGGATAAAGGCGTACGCTGGGTATCAGATGGCACGGGTAGCTTTACCGTTGAGCCTATCACCAAAGAAACGCGTGGCACCGCTATCACTTTGCACCTAAAAGAAGAATATTCAGCAGGCGAAGACAGCTACTTAGACCGTGGCAAAATCAAGCGTTTGGTGAATAAATACTCAGACCATATCAGCTTGCCGATTCAGATGCGTAAAGAAGTTTGGCAAGAAGATGAGGTTGAAGAAGGAAGCGACACGCCTGCCAATGGTCAAATGGTCTTAACGGACGAATGGGAAACTATCAATAAGGCCAGCGCGCTATGGACACGTTCAGCCTCTGAGATTGAAGATGATGAGTATGTCGATTTCTACAAAAACATTACCTATGATATGGATGCGCCACTAGCATGGACGCATAACCGTGTCGAAGGCCGTGTTCAATATACCCAGCTGCTTTATATTCCTAAAAAAGCACCAGTTGATTTATATACGCGTGACCAGCAGCACGGTCTAAAGCTTTATGTCAAACGTGTCTTTATTATGGACGAAGCTGAACAATTATTACCAATGTACCTGCGTTTCGTCAAAGGGGTGATTGATTCAGCCGATTTGCCACTAAACGTCAGCCGCGAAATTTTACAAGAATCGCGTGATGTAAAATCTATTCGTGATGGTAACGCCCGTCGTATCTTGACCTTGCTTGCAAGCCTTGCCAACAGCGAAGATACCGATAAGCAAGAAAAATTTGCCCAGTTCTATAGCGAATTTGGTGATGTTATTAAAGAAGGTCTTGGCGAAGACATGGGCAACCAAGAGCGTATTGCCAAATTGCTGCGTTATGCGACCAGCACCAACGATAAAGTTGAGACCAGCTTTGAAGATTATAAAGGTCGGATGAAAGACGGTCAAAAAGCCATCTATTATCTAACGGCTGATAACTTGGCGGCGGCAAAAAACAGCCCACAACTTGAGCTATTTAAGAAAAAAGGTATCGAAGTTATCTTAATGACTAGTCGCGTTGATGAATGGGCGATGAACTTCTTAACCTCATTTGATGAGACGCCGCTGCAAAATATCGCCAAAGGCGCGGTTGATTTGGGCGACTTGCAGGATGAAGTCGAAAAGGCCGAAGCGGAAAAAGCACAAGAAACTTTAAAGCCTGTAGTCGATAAGCTAAAAGTGGCATTAGGCGAGCGCGCTAAAGACGTCAAAGTATCTACGCGTTTGGTTGATAGTCCAGCATGTCTAGTCATTGGTGAAGGAGAATTATCACCACAAATGATTCAGATGCTTAAGCAAATGGGGCAGGACGTACCAGAAAGCAAGCCAACGCTTGAGGTCAACCCTGATCACCCATTGATTAAAAAGCTTGAGAGTAGCGAGCAGTCTGACGCTGATTTTGAGAAGCTTGCACAAGTGATTTTTGACCAAGCATTGCTAGCAGATGGCGGTCAATTAGAAGACCCCGCTGCTTATCTCAGACGTGTCAATGAGCTATTGATGAGATAATGTTTAGTGTTTGATATAAAAGGAGGTCTTGATTCTAAGGCCTCTTTTTTTTAATAAATTTTTAATCAGTATTTAGGGTGTTTTTTAAGTGAATTTTACAAATCAGCCTTATGCTCTTGGGCGACAATCCGTTACAATCGCGATAGATTAGCGGGCTAAACTATTAAGTTAGGTTTCTTGCTTCTCAACCCTATTTTATCGTTAATTAATTCTAGAATTGCTACCGATACGCCTTATAAAAATATGTATTTATCGTTTTTCTTTTCAAAGAACACATATTAAAAAGTACTGGCAGCAAAATATTTTATTATTGATTGGCGTTATTTCTCTCGACTGGCTAGAGGTCTAAGTCTTTGTCACTTGCGTCGTTAAAAACTGTTTCGCTTCAGCGCTTCTCGCTCAATTTCGCTGCCAACATTATTGCAACCTTATGGATGTTAGTAGGGTCAACACGGGCGTTTTCTTGGGTAAAACCCACCTTTATCCAATTTGCAGTATTTGCGCTATTGGCACTGGGTAGTAATGTGCTTTTTTCGTGGCTGGCAGCAGAAAATGGCAGCGTCTTTAATGAGCAAGGATTGGTCAGCTACTTAATTTGGCCGATGATTATTCTATTGGGCGGCATCATTTTGGCACGCCGTGCGGGTAATCAAGGTCTGGTCTTTGTGCCTGTTATTCTATGGTTGGTTGCCGATACCTTATCGGCGCTGCTGCAAAGCCTTGTACAGTTTTTTGGTAGTTATGGTTGGTTGCCCGACTGGAGCTATTCACTTTTGCCTATATTGTTCTTGGTGCTGTTTTTATGGCAAACCTTGGCACTATTATGGATTTTCTCTCGGCGCTTGCGGGTTCCTTGGTGGGAGCGCATTATTGTCATAATAGGGGCAGTGGCATTATTAACCATTTGGCAGCGCAATGTCGCGGATCAACCAATATTTAAGCAAATCCCTGTTGAGCCGGTATTAGAAGAAGGGGCGTTATACGAGCAGCCAAGATTGCTGCAGCAAGCTTTGAATAGTATCGATGCGAGTACTCTAGGCAAGACCGACTGGTATTTTATGGGTGTGGCAGGATTCTCAGAGCAAAATGTCTTTCGCTCTGAGATTAATAAAGTACGTGAGCTATTTGATGTGCGTTTTGGCACCAGCGGACACTCCCTATCATTGGTTAATAACACCTATAGTTGGTTAGAGGAGCCAATCGCGACTAAGACCAGTATATTGCGCGGCTTAAAAAAAATTGGTCAGCAGATGAATGCCGATGAAGACGTTTTATTCCTCACATTGTCTTCACACGGTGATGAAAATATCATTCAACTAGCGAATCCGCCATTAGCGATGGATAATTTGGATGCTGCATGGTTACGTGAGGCGTTAGACGCTTCTGGTATTCGCTGGCGGGTCATCGTCGTATCAGCTTGTTATTCGGGCTCTTTCATCGATGAATTGGCATCTCCAACGACGGTAATAATTACCGCTTCTGCCGCTGACAAGATGTCATTTGGTTGTACCAATAGCGCTGAGATGACCTATTTTGGCCAAGCATTTTTTGCTGAAAGCTTACGTGGCAATACCAGCTTTGAAGCCGCCTTTAAAGATGCGCGTTTACGTGTCAATGAGCGCGAGATTGCGATGGGCTTTGAGCCATCAGAGCCTCAAATGGTGATTGGTAGCTTGATGGAAACGGCCTTGCCAGCATTTGAGCAAGTGTTGTTTGATAAAGCACGACCGTCATTTGCTAACGTGAATAATAGTTCTAACGCTGATATTAATCCAAATATGCCCGTGAATATTGCTCCTGCTCTTATTGATTAAGCACTGATTACTCAATTCTTAATTGCTTAGCTCGTAGTTTCTAGTTTCTAGTTTCTAGTTTCTAAAAGCTGAGGGCTTTTGAAACGTTTAAAATGGTACGCTTGTCTTATTAATGATTTGTTATTAACTGCTGATTCGCGCTCAACGCTTATTTTATCTTGGATAACAAGGATATTACTTATGAATAATTCTTATAAACACAGTTTATCTACCAACTCAAAAATCGAGCAGATCAGCGTCAATCGCTGCTTTGATGGAGAGCAACATTACTATAGTCATCAATCGGCGTCGACCAAAACGCCAATGACCTTTAGTATTTATCTGCCCGATGAAGCGCTTGCTGGTCGCCGCTGTCCGGCAGTTTTGTATCTCTCAGGGTTGACCTGTAATGCTGATAACGTCACCCATAAAGCCCATTTCCAACAGAAATGTAGCGAGCTTGGCATGATATTTATTGCCCCTGATACTTCTCCTAGAAGCAGTGACGGTCACGATGTAGCAAATGATGAGCGTTATTTTGTCGGGCAGGGCGCAAGCTACTATATTGATGCCACGCAGGCACCGTGGACAGAACACTTTAATATGCAAAGCTATATCGTTGATGAATTATACGATTTACTGCGCTCTGAGTTTCCAATTGATAGTATTGGTATCACTGGCCATTCGATGGGCGGTCATGGCGCATTACTGTTGGGCTTTAAGTTCCCAAGTAAGTTTGTCAGTGTCTCCGCCTTAGCACCTGTTTGCGCCGCCAGTGAGTCAACGTGGGGGCAAGCCGCTTATACAGAATACTTTGGTGATGATAAGTCATTATGGGCGCAAGCCGATGCCTCACAGATGATTATAGAAGTCGGTCAGCAATATGCCAGTATTTTGGTCGACCAAGGCGCGGCTGATAATTTCTTAATAGAAGGGCAGTTGCAAACGGCTAAACTACAAGAAGCTTGTGAAAAGGCGCAACAGCCGCTGACATTACGTTATCAGGCAGGTCATGACCACAGCTATTACTTTATTCAAACCGTCATTAACGACCATATTGAACATCACTGGCGCATGGCGCAAATGAGCTAAGCCCGTTATATAAGTTGACAGACGGTTACGCTGATTATTTAACCAAGCGCATTTATTGGTATAAAATAGAGCTTGATTGTATATATGCTAAGTATCTTTAAAGGTAAGATTTATGATAAACAGTCTGAAAGCATCGGCAAATGCAGGTACAACTCATACACCAAAAACAGCTCAATCATCGCTTTTGGCTATGCAAGCGGACATGGCTGCTGCTGTCAAAAATAAGCAGCAAGACAGTATTGCGCAAAAAAGTAATCTAAATTCAGATGCCCGTAACGTGAAATCAAACTCTGTAACTGCTGCTAAGGAACTCGATGCGGTGCAACTATCACGGGTGATAGAGATGGCGTGGGAAGACAGAACGCCGTTTGAGGCGATAGAGCATAGCTACGGTCTGGATGAGACGGCAGTCATTAAGCTGATGCGTCAAGAGCTAAAACCATCGTCTTTTCGCTTATGGCGTCAACGTGTTACCAATCGTGCCACTAAGCATTTGGCAAAACGTCCGTTTGACGTTGGTCGTGCTTATTGTAAAACCCAGTATAAGCCGCGCTAGTGATTTGAATTTATTACTTAATAGCCAGTTATTAACAGCAAATGCTTTAACATCAGTTATTTAACTGCTACTTAACTGCTTATAACATTCATTAAAAACCTTTTTTATTAAACTTTTATACCAACTTCAATTAGGTAGCTCAATTATGATTAGCCCCTCTAAACCGTATCTAATCGCTCCTTCTATTTTATCTGCTGATTTTGCCAGACTGGGTGAAGAAGTAGAGCGGGTATTAGAATCGGGTGCGGATGTCATCCATTTTGACGTAATGGACAACCATTATGTGCCCAATCTGACTTTTGGTAGCATGATATGTCAGGCGCTGCGTGACTATGGTATTGAGGCGCCCATCGATGTGCATCTGATGGTGTCACCAGTTGATAGCATGATTGAGCAGTTTTTAGAAGCGGGTGCCAGCATCATCACCTTCCATCCAGAAGCCAGCGTGCATATTGACCGCTCTTTGCAACTGATTAAAGATGGCGGCGCAGAATGTGGCTTGGTATTAAACCCCGCAACGCCGCTACATTATTTAGATTATGTGATGGACAAGGTTGATCAAATCTTACTGATGAGCGTAAACCCTGGTTATGGTGGTCAGTCATTTATTGAAGGCACGTTAGATAAAGTCCGCCAAGTCCGTCAGCGTATCATTACCAGTGGTCGCGATATTAGACTAGAAGTAGATGGCGGCATTAAAGCCAGTAATATCCGTGCGATTGCTGAAGCGGGCGCTGATATGTTTGTCGCCGGTTCCGCTATCTTTAACCAGGAAGATTATAAAGTGGCTATCGATGCCATGCGTGCAGAGTTGGCCTTGGCAAATGGCTATTAATCTCTATCTATAGCCATACATATGAATGATAAAGTTATAATGATAGTCAATGAAAAGTCATGCAAAGGTGAAATATGGATACGCAAAAGCCCGTTAACGCAGCAGTACCGCATCAACCTATGAAAGAGACTGAGTCGCAGCAAGCTAGCTTAGTCCCCAGAGGTATTACCATTGGCATGGCGGCTTTTGCCTTAGTACTCAGTCTGGCAGGCTATGGCTTTCGTCTGATGGTAGGCGATGATACTGGTGAAGTGTTACGCCACGCGGCAGTGATAGTACCCGCATTTATGCTCGGTATCCCGCTGCTGTTTTGGATAGGTTCACGCATATTTAACAAGGTTAAAGGCACGCATATAGAAGCTTGGAATGCCATTAGCTTGGGCTATTTAACGTCTTGTATATCGATGCTATGGCTGATGGGCACTTATAGTTAGTTGGATTTTTTAGTAGCAAAGATAGGGTTACTTAATAAAGTCACTTAATAGATATAACCTGACAATGTTTTTTATAAGCTTTTTTTACACGCTTCTCAATTATTAAGTCATACGTTGCTAGCGTGACTGGAATTTTACATGCGAATCATGCCGACCAAGATTGCCAACATTATTTATCCAAAAGACTTACCAAATGGCTTATTTACCAGCTTAATTATCACCTGTTTGCTATTAGGGTTATCCTACCTGCGTCATGGTACGGGATTGCAAGGTTGGCTGCACGTCTTTGAAAATTGGCTACTTATGCTGATAATAATACCGACGGCCACTGCCACCGTTGCCTTACCGTTTAAATATCGTGATCCTACGCTTGAGCTTAAGTTGACCTATTATCTTGGTATGTTTGTCGCTTTCTTATTTACCTTGGCAAAACTGCGTTATTGGCGTTAAATATCAGTTTTTGGCGAATAAGCACGGATAAAGTGCATTTATGCAAAAGACTTGGACGCCAGCCCTTGAATTGTAGGCGTAAAGCGTCCATTGTATGACTAAGATAGTTTTGCCCGCATGACTGTAAGACGAGCGCTTTAATGAATAACATGACCGCATTTTTACAGATATAAAACGGGATAATAAGGAAAAAATGAATGCCATACGATATTGATAATGACATAGAAGTAGATAGCGACAATAGCGATCAGTTTGCAGGATTTGCCAAAGAAACCACGCTTGAGTTGGTAGAAGCAGATGATGGTCGCTTACTATTACGTGATGCTGAACAAGATGAAGCGCCACTCATGACCATTGATTTTTCTGAAAAGCTTAAAGAAATACTTGGTAGCGATACGCAAGCGATTGGTCAGCATATGATTCATGCCGCGATTCAAGTCATCATGCAAAAGCAGATGAGCCAGTGGCATGCGCATGTGTATGATAAAGAGCCGACGCATTATAGTTAGTTAATCGCTGGTTAAAGCAAATAAATGGTAAAAAAATTGGCAATAAAAAAGGGTTTATCATTTGATAAACCCTTTTTTTGTTCAAATAATTTGTTTATAAAACGTATGTATAAAAAATACATTCCATAAAAATAGCAATTATTTGATTTTCGCTTCTTTAAAGATCACATGCTGGCGTACTTTTGGATCAAACTTTTTGATTTCCATTTTGCCAGGCATAGTGCGCTTGTTTTTGGTAGTGGTATAGTAATACCCAGTACCAGCGGTCGATACTAACTTAATTTTATCTCTCATGATAGCTTTCCTGTAAATGAGGGGTCTTCAAACGATGGGTACGGATCTAAAAAATTAAGTGGCTACAATGAATGTAGCAGAATAGCAGCTTAAGTAACAAAGATAATCGATGTCCTTAAGCTAGCAGTCGTCACTTATACTTTTTGACCTTGTGCGCGCATATCTGCTAACACTTTATCGATACCAAGTTTGTCAATGGTGCGCATACCTTTGGTAGACACACGTAGACGTACAAAACGATTTTCAGACTCTACCCAAAAACGATGGTTATGAAGGTTTGGTAGAAAGCGACGACGGGTTTTGTTGTTTGCGTGCGAAACATTATTACCCACCATAGGGCGCTTTCCAGTCACTTGGCAAACTCTAGACATGGCGAACTCCTAATCTATGAGGTATGAGTTTTTCTCATACCAGTCTGGGCAAGTTGCACGTATTTGCGGCATGGACACAGCAAGCGGCAGCTTTGCACCAAACAAAACTATATGAAGGTTGAGTTGATATGACTGTCATCTAAAGGCAAATAACAGGCTAACCAATTCAGAAAATTTTAAAGCCGACATTTATACCATAAAAGTAATGAATACTCAAATATTTTTATGATGAATGTCTGCTTCAACGCGAGCTATTATACCTGAAATGAGCGGGCTATGTGATTGATTATTTAATAGTAAAGATTCATTTTTTAGTTGTAAGAAAAATTATTCAGCACTACTAAAAAAAACACCCTTACTTCTACTATCGTCTGTACCTATCACAACTAACTCGCCATCTTTATCTAGCAAAGCTACGCCCTTTAAGGTTTCGTTCGGAGCATAGCAAGGATATTCACCAAATGTAACAGTACTATCGAAATATCTATTTGATTTAGATGATAGTGTGAATTTACCCTTCATTGTACAACCATATATATCTTTACCCGTAAAGTTACCATTGGTGCTAAGCTTGATATCTAAGCTACCTGCCTCGTCATCACCAGTGATGTATGCGATACCAGTGAATGTCTTATTAGTAATACTCACTAAGGTTTGTTTTCGATTAGAAAGTACCTCATCATATTTTAGTTCATATGTTGTAGAGTTTACAGGCAATCCAAAAACTTTTCCGCTCAGAACTTTAGATTGTTTATAATTTCCAGTGATAGTGGTATCGAGAGCACGTCTATTTTCATATGAGTAATTTTTTCCGCTTACACTAAATTCACCATTGTTACCTGTTAAAAATGTGTTGCTATTAATAAATCCTAAAACATCACCATCAGGGTAAAGGGTTGGGTTGTCAGAATAAATAACCCACAGTCTCTTGTTATCATCCACTAATCCTTCTGCAATTTCACCTTGACCAGTGACGCCTGTATAAATACCTGATACCAAATCATAAACTTCTTCAGATGGATTATTAGGTTCAGATGGATTATTAGGTTCAGATGGATTATTAGGTTCAGATGGATTATTAGGTTCAGATGGATTATTAGGTTGTGTAGAAGGGTTTGATGTTGGAGGTAAACTAGGTGATACTCCTGGTTTAGCTTCATCACTACCGCAACCGAAAAGACTTAGGCTCATTAAAGATAAAATCGCTATTTTTTTCATTCTATTTCCTTCAGGTTATATATTCAAAACAATAGAAGAGTAAACACTAACTTACTAGTAAGCAACTACTAAGTTTCTTTTCATATAATAATCCCAATAACCAAATACAACCAACTCAATCAGCAAAGTTTTGCAAAAGCGATTAGAATAGTCGGTTTCCTATGCTGCTAATCATATTCAAAATAAGCAGCACGTTTCATTTTTAATTGGGCGCATTATGTCAGACAATACCACGACTGCTACAGTAAGCATAAAGTCGAGCAAAATTTCTCAAAACACACCAGTTGCGGTGGCTATTGATACCGCGACGCTATTGATTAAATGCCGCGATCAAGCCGGTATCGTACAAGCCGTATCCGAGTTTATTCATCGTTATGGCGGCAATATTATTACGCTCGATCAGTATTCAACCGCTCATGAAGGTGGCCAATACTTTATGCGTTTGGAGTTTGCTTTAGCAGGCTTGAGCGAGATTATGGATAATTTTGAAGCCAGCTTTGGGCATACAGTGGCCAAACGCCATAATATGGCTTGGCGCTTACATAACAATGCGATTAAAACCAAGATTGGCATCTTAGTATCAAAGTTCGATCATGCCTTATTAGATTTATTATGGCGGCATCAGCGCGGCTTGCTCGATTGTGAGATTACGTCTGTCGTCAGTAACCATGAAGATTTGCGCCAAGCGGTAGAAAACTTTGGTATTACCTTCCATTATGTTCCAGTCACTAAGGATAATAAAGCAGAGGCGGAAGATCAGATTCATACGTTGATGGCAGGCAATGATTTGCTGGTATTGGCGCGTTATATGCAGATATTATCGTCTGATTTTGTTAAGCGTTGGCCGATGCAAATTATCAATATTCACCATTCATTTTTGCCCGCATTTGTCGGTGCCGACCCTTATCGTCAGGCTTATGATAAAGGCGTCAAGCTCATTGGTGCGACCGCGCACTATGTTACAGCCGAGCTAGATCAAGGGCCTATCATTGAGCAAGACGTGCATCGTGTCACTCATCGTCAGGGCGTGACCGAATTACGTGCTATCGGCCGTGATATCGAGCGTAATGTCTTGGCACGCGCGGTGAATTGGCACGTACAAAACCGCGTTATTGTGGCGGGTAATAAAACCGTGGTTTTTAATTAGCTTTTTATTACAGCGATTTTACATTGAGAAAAAAGCATATAAAAAATATTTAATAAAAAAGGCCGCGAGTATTGTCATTTAATACTCGCGGCCTTTTTTTACCATTTGCTGCTGCAAAATTGGTCTTATAACAGCATCTCTAACACAAACTTACTACCGACAAAGCCAATCGCCAATAAAATAAACGCATAAATGGTCATGTTGGCAGCGCGTTTACCACGCCAACCAGCACGCCAGTTGCCTAGTAATAGCGTGCCAAATAGTAGCCAAGATAGGACGCTAAAGACGGTTTTATGGGCAAGGTGCTGCGCCATCAAGTCTTCTACATAAACAAAACCAATCCCTAGCGCGATACTGAGTAAGACAAAGCCGACCAGTAGCATATCGAATAATAAACTTTCCATGCTTTGCAAAGACGGCAGCTTATTGACCCAAAAGCGATGAATCGATTGATGCTTCAGCTCTCGTATTTGTAGGCGTAAAAATAGCGCTTGTACCGCTGCCATCAGCAGCACACAATAGGCGGCAAGCGATAGCAGTATATGCGCTTCAAGCCCAACACTGATATCCATAATGGGACGGTAAGGGGCGCGGCCAATATAACCGATAATCATCCCTATCAACGCCGTCGGTGCGGCTAAAATACCAAGACTGACGATAGGACGGTACAAACTAAAGATAACGTAGAAAAACAAGAAAAATAAACTGATCAGGCTAATGATGTTAAACAGATTGAAATTTAGCCCGTAAAGGGTAACCACATGCGGATAGAGCAGCGCCGCATGTGCCAGCATACCGATGACTAACAAACCTAGGCTCACGCCTTTGTGGATAGGTCTATCCTGAATCAGCGCCCAACCAATGTAGATGCTGACCAAAATATAAACCATGCCAGCGACTAAAAATGCAAGTTGCAAGATAAAAAACCTCATCTCATAATGCGCGTAAAATACGCGCTTAATTTAATGCTAAAGTGGTATTATTAGAATAATTACCCAATTTATCATAAAATGGCAATCAATTGAGCACCATCTTATGTATTCCTGATAAATGCTTGGCAATTGAGCTTGAATACCTGCCATCGCATACCCTAATATTATTTATCCGCTCTTTAACTCGCGAAGCCCATCTCTATTAAGAGCTAAGTTTCAATATGAGACAGAGCTAAGTTTAATCAAGAATTATTTTAACTGAGAGTTATTTATGTTTGATACCTTAACAGAACGCTTATCGTCGAGCCTACGCAATATCGCAGGTACAGGGCAACTGACCGAAGATAATATTAAAGACACTTTACGCGAAGTGCGCATGGCGCTGTTAGAAGCCGATGTGGCATTGCCAGTTACTCGCGATTTTGTGAAGCGGGTAAAAGAGCAAGCACTTGGTGCTGAGGTGCTGAAAGAATTGGCGCCAGGACAGGCATTCGTCAAAATCGTCCATGACGAGCTGACCGAAATGATGGGCAGCGCCAACCAGCAACTTGAGATGACTGGTAAACCGCCTGTTGTTTATCTACTAGCAGGTTTGCAAGGCGCCGGTAAAACCACCACGGCTGGTAAATTGGCAAAGTTTTTACAAGAGCGCCATAAGAAAAAAGTCATGCTGGTATCTGCTGACGTCTATCGTCCAGCAGCAATTGCCCAGCTCGAGCAAGTCGCTGGGCAAGTAAATGCCAAGTTCGTTAACTCAAGTAGCGACGAAAACCCAATTGATATTGCGCTACGTGCTATCGAAGAAGCTAAAATCCAGTATCAAGATATTTTGATTATTGATACAGCGGGTCGTTTGGCTATTGATGAAACCATGATGGATGAAATCAAAGCGTTAACCGCTGCGGTCAATCCTTCTGAGACCTTGTTTGTCGTTGATGCGATGACCGGTCAGGATGCGGCAAATACTGCCAAAGCCTTTAACGATGCGCTGCCATTAACGGGTGTAATTTTAACTAAAACCGACGGTGATGCTCGAGGCGGTGCGGCGCTTTCTGTACGCGCTATCACAGGTAAACCGATTAAATTCTTGGGTCGCGGCGAAAAACTAGACGCGTTAGAGCTGTTCCATCCTGAACGTATCGCCCAACGTATCCTTGGAATGGGTGATGTACTGAGCTTGGTTGAAGAAGTTGAGCAAAAAATCGACCGTGATAAAGCCGAAAAGATGGCGAAAAAGATGCAAAAGGGCGGCGAGTTCGACCTTGAAGATCTATTGACCCAGTTCCAGCAAATGAAAAGTATGGGCGGCATGGCAGGCTTCTTAGATAAGATGCCAGGTATGGGCGGCTCTGATATGCAAAAAGCGGTCGAAGAAGCCAAGCCAGAAGAAAAAGTACGTGAGATGGAAGCATTGATTAATTCAATGACGCCATTTGAGCGCAAAAATCCTGAAAAAATTAACCCAAGCCGTAAGCGCCGTATTGCTGCCGGTTCTGGGCGTGAGATTCAAGACGTCAACCGTTTGCTCAAACAGCATAAGCAAATGGCAAAAATGATGAAAATGATTTCTAAGCCTGAAGGCATCAGTAAAATGATGAAGTCGATGCAAGGATTGATGGGTGGCGGCGCTGGAGCAGGTGGCGGCGGTCCTTTATTCGGCGGTGGTCAGCAAGGCGGTGCCAAAGATGTGAATCCACAGCAAATGGCAAAGCAAATGGGACTCGATCCAAATAGCATGCCAAGCACTGAAGAGATGCAAAAGCAGATGCAAGAGCTACAAAATCAAGCGCCAAAGAAGTTTAAAACACGCTTTTAATTGATAGATGCTTAGATTGCTATAGTATTTACTTCTTAATGAAAGCCCCAAGGCTAAAATAGCTTTGGGGTTTTTTATGTCTGTCATGCTTAAATGAATTCTGATGGAATAAGTATGAAAATTTAGAAATTAATAAAATTTGCTTATCCTAAATGCTATGATAGGCGCTGTTTTATAATGCCAAGCGAATAAGCCGAGGTTGTGATGTTTTTAGCAATGGATACCGTGTTTGATCAGTGTTCGATCGCGATTTTAGATGCCAATGGTCAGGTGCTGTCGAGTCATACTGAGACGGGTAAACGCCAGCAGACCCAGCAAATCCTGCCGATGATTGATGCCGCATTGTCTGAGGCTAAAGTTCGTCTTGCGGACATACAAGCATTGATATTCAACCGCGGTCCTGGCGCATTTAGTGGTATACGAATCAATACGGCAGTGGTGCAAGCGCTATCTGTCGCACATGATATTCCTTGTGTGGGTGTCTCAAGCCTGCAAGCGATTGCCCAATGTGCGTATAAAAAGTACGGCTTGACGCAAGTTTATAGTGCGCTTGATGCGCGTATGCAGCAGGTATATTTTGGACAATACTCAATCATAGGTGAGCCAGCAGACAATTCTATCATGCAGCCTGTATTGGCTACTGATAGCGATAGCACCGAGCAACTGCTTGATTATGACAGCCAAACAACGCTTAATCTGCCTATCGTCGGTAATGGCGCGGTGTTATTAAAAGCACATGACGGACAAGTATGCCATGAGGATGTTTGGCCGGATGCGGTAGTAATCGGACAACTGGGTATCGCACAATTCATAAAATCTGGCGGTACCGATGCCGCCAATGCCTTACCAAGATACTTGCGCAATCAAGCATGGAAAACGCTCAAAGAGCAAGGTAAAGCGTAGTTGAAGCTTTATGAAGTTAAAAGTTGTTTTTAACGACTAAGTATCTAGCATCAAGTAGGCACAAACGATTATAAAAGCAACGATCATATAGGGCAGGCAATAGCGCTGTTTTTTAGGGAAGCAACTGTGGATATACTGTTATTAATCCAAGCGGTCATCATGGGTATCGTTGAAGGTATCACTGAATTTTTACCCATCTCTAGCACTGGCTACTTAATATTATCAGCTGATTTGATGGGCTTTTGGACCAAAGAAAAAGTTGATTTGTTTGTCGTGGTGGTACAGTTTGGCGCTATCTTGGCGGTCATTTATGACTACTGGGGTCGACTATGGCAAGCACTGATGGGCTTACTGACCGGTAAAGCAGAAGGAATGAGCAACCCAAGACAGTTAGGTTTAAGCTTAATTGTCGCGACCATTCCGGTGATGATTGTTGGCTTTACCTTCGCTGATGAAATTAAGGCGTATTTATTTAACCCTATCGTTGTGGCAATTATGCTGATTATCGGTGGGCTAATGATCTTCTATGTCGAGAATCGCCCTAAAACGATTATTGCGCAAGAAGCAGAAGACGTCACTCTAAAAACGGCATTGATGATTGGTTTGATGCAATGTCTAGCCTTGATACCAGGGACTTCACGCTCCGGCGCGACTATTATTGGCGCACTATGGCTTGGCGTTTCACGCAAGGCTTCTGCGGAGTTCTCTTTCTTTTTGGGTATTCCAGTTATCGTAGGCGCGGCGTTATTAGATTTACTCAAGCATCATGATGTCTTGACCAGTAGCGAAGACTGGTTAGTGCTCGGTATTGGCACTGTGGTTTCATTTATTGTCGCCTTGCTTTGTATTCGCTTATTGGTTGCTTGGGTCAGCCGTCGTGACTTTAAAATCTTTGCATGGCTACGTATTATCACTGGTGTGTTGGTACTAATTGCCGCTTGGGGTTTTGGCTATCAAATGGCAGGCTAACTATCATTATGGTTTATGGCTTTGTGAGTCATCAAAGAGAGAGCAGTCATGAGCAGTTTGCAACCAGTATCTAGTAGCTTTACGCATTGCCAACTTGTCTACGTGAGTGAGTTACAGGACGCACAGGTTGAAAACCTGCAAGCACTGATAGCTGCCCATCAACTGCCCATTATGTTAAATCCTGAGTTGTTTACCGAAAAGCTCAGTCAAAAACGTCGCCAGCAATTAAGCCATACAGCCACTCAATCTATCTTGCTGTTGGATGAAAAAAATAAGCTTTCATGGCTGAGTGATGGGTTAAGCGTTGCACCAGAATGGGATAAGCTACAACGCCGGGTGGTGAGTGCAGGGCGTAAGTCTGAGTTATTATTACAAGCTGCTAAAATTGCATCGGATAGTACAGTCATTGATGCGACCGCAGGCTTTGGGCATGATAGTTTGATATTGGCTAGTACTGGCGCACAGGTCATTATGCTTGAGCAGCAACCTTTGATGGCATTGCTATTGCTAGCAGAACAGCAGCGTATGAGTGCACTGCCCAATTGGCAAAAGCTGATGTCACGTTTGCAGATTATTAATACCGATGCGCTCAGTTACTTTGCAATGCTACAAGCTGAGGCGATAGATGACCCTAAAGCAATCGATGTGGTATATCTCGACCCTATGTTTCCAGAGGATAGCTACCAAGATAGCAAGACGGGTAAAGGCGCTAAAGTGGGTAAGCATATGCAAGCATTGCACCAGTTAGCATGTCCACCAACGCCAGAAGAAGAAATGCAGCTGCTGCAATCTGCGCAAGCAGTTGTCAGTCAAAATGCCCAAACGTCTGGCCGCGTGATCGTCAAGCGTCCACAACTTGCGCCGCAACTTGCTCATCAACCAACAAGTGAGAGCTGGCATAACGAAGCAGTACGCTTTGACGGTTATTTTGTTTGATGGCTGTTATTCTAATAGGTGTTTTTTATAATAAGCAATGTATTTAGTGATTAAGCTTAGAATGCACAGTTAAAAATTTTATGTTTGCCAAGTTTGGATTTGTTGAATTTAGGAGCAGGGAATGTCAACGCTAATAATATGGATGATGGGTGCAGGTTTATTATTAATCAATATTATCTTACGTACGCGGATATTAAGACTAGAAGCGCGTTTAAAAGAACTCGGCAATCCGCAAGAGCAATTGGCTTTTTTGCGTCAACAAGCAGCGCAAAAAGATAAAGTTCCTGCGATTAAAGCTTTGCGCAAACAATATCCTGAGCTGTCGCTCATTGAGGCCAATAAATTGTGGCAACAAATCCAGTAGCTAGTCCATTTATCAACCAATCAATCTAATAGCTGCCGAAAAAGCAGGTAAACACATATTCAAAATATTCTATCAATGATAATTAAAATACCATGACATTTAACGAAAAACTACAAGCCTACCTGCAACTGACGCGCTTTGATAAGCCGGTAGGTATAGAGTTATTACTATGGCCAACACTGTGGGGTGTGATGCTGGCAGCGATGAGCCAGGCGCAGCAGCAAGGGGCAAGTGCGGGTCTGCCAAGTCTCAAGATATTGCTGATATTTGCGTTGGGCGCAATTTTTATGCGGGCGGCGGGCTGTGCGATCAATGACTTTGCTGATCGTAAGGTTGATGGTCATGTCAGCCGTACCAAAGGCCGTCCATTAGCAGATGGGCGTCTATCTGCTAAAGAAGCCATTGCTGCTTTTTTGGTATTGGTATTACTTAGTGCCAGTTTGCTGTTCTTTTTGCCTATTGCAGTCTTCTACTGGTCGCTTGGTGCCGTTATATTAGCGTTTATTTATCCATTCATGAAACGTTTTACCCATTTGCCGCAAGTGTTTTTAGCGGCAGCTTTTGGTTGGGCGATACCAATGGCGTATGTCGCTATACAAGGCGCACCTGATATCTGGTGTTGGCTGTTGTTTATTGCTTATATGTGTTGGACAGTGGCTTATGATACCCAGTATGCCATGGCTGACCGTGAGGACGATTTAAAGATTGGGGTCAAATCAACGGCGATATTATTTGGTCGCTATGACGTGATTATTATCTCACTGCTACAAACCGTATTTTTACTTATTATGGGTGCGGTCATGTGGCATTACTTTGCGCCAACCAGTGTAGGTGTGATACCCGTATTTGGTTTGGCGTTAGTGGCGATGATGTTTGCTAAGCAAAATAGCGCTTGTGCCAGTCGTCAAGCAATGGCCTGTTTTCAGGCGTTTTTAGCCAATATATGGGTAGGGCGTTACGTCTTTGCTCTTATCGCAATCGCTTGTCTATGGACGACTTTTAATGGATAACTTCAAGAAGCTCTCAAAGTCAAAAGTGAAAAGGAGTGCGGATATTAATGCGCCAGTCATCGATTATCAGGCAAAGCTGGCTGAGCATGGGTTAACACGCGAGCAAGTTATTGCGACCGAGCGTAAATTGGCAAAGTTTGCCAATACCATGGATTCGCTCGTACGGGTGCCGTTTACCAAACAAGGCATGGGTGCCGATGCGGCGCTCTCGACCATTCCGCTGGCAGGAGATTTGGCGGGACTGGCTTTGACAAGCTATGCTTTTGTATTAGGTCGGCAGTTGGGCGTGCCTGCGCATAAAATGATGCCTGCGGTTAGATTGGCGCTGATTGATATGGTGGTTGGTATCGTACCTGGGATTGGTACAGTACTTGATATCTTTATTCGTCCCAGTCGTAAGACATTGAGTATCGTACATGAACATTTACACGATGAGTACGGCATTACCGAAACCATGCATATGGATCGGCCATTTTTGCATCAATCATTGGAAGATAAGCAACAACAAAGCCGCTTTGCGTTCTTTTGGCGTAATCCTTTCGTTGCTTGGCTATATTTGCACATTCCTGATCTATTAGGATTAATCGTTATTGTGGTTATCGGTTGGGGCTTATGGGCGATGATAAGCTGGTTGGTCAGTCTATTTAGCAAGACCACTGGCTTTGGCTAAAGGCAAACCAAAGCAAGAAAGGCGGCAAATATTAAATATTTGCCGCCTTTCTTATTGCTGAATTTATTACATTTTAACAGATTCTAAGCCAAGTTTTTATTGATAACATTATTCGGTGATGACTTCTGCTTCTACACTAATGGCCTCAAAGCTCGTTGTTTTATTATTTTGAATAAGGTCAATGCTACTACCGCCGCCATGGCTGACCAGCTGAATATTGCCATCGTTTGAGCGATAAGTAGGGTTATTGCCTTGACCCTCTGGCGCACTCAAAGTCATTTTTGGTTTATTGGGCAGGGTGACGATAGCGTTAAGCACGCCTTTTTCTGAGGTCTCAAAAATGACAAATAACGTTTTACCGCTGGCGCTGCGATAGTTGACATCGGTGATTTGTGCGCCTTTGATGGCTTGTTCTGGATTGGGCGCTATCGCAGCACTATTTCCTGAAGTATCCGCTGCGCCAAGCTCATTTTCCAATTCACTTAAGCTCATATCTGCTTCTGTATTAACAGCAGACTTAGCAGTATCTTCATCAGCAACTTTCTGTGCATTAATATTCGAGCTTACTGGCGTCGTTTGGGTGGTTGTGTCAGCAGAATTCTCATTAACGGTCTCAGGTTCTGGCGTCTTTTGGCAAGCACTCAGTAGTGACAGGCTTAAAAGAGCAATAGAAATTGTTTTAAAGAATGGTTTTGATTTTACTAAGTTAGAAATATCGGTTTTCATAATAGACAGCTATCCATTGATTAAGGTATTGGCTAGTTTTTACTTTAATTTTAATAAATCGTTACTGGTTGCGCTTTCTTGGTAGACATCATCTAAATAGCGACGACTGGCAAGCAGCTTATCAACGACGCCACTTTGGCTTTGGATATTTAGCTTTTGTGCAAAGTCCAAAATAGAGTTCAACTGCTCTAACACCATGCTATAACTGGTGACAGATTTATCGCGGTCAATAATAACAGTAGTGGCATAATGTGGATCGAGGCTGAGGTAATCATGAATCAGCTCGGGTATGCGTATCTCTATAAGTTTATTGAGGGTAAATAGCTGTGATTCAGTGATTTGAACATGGTGCATGCGCTCATACTGTTGACCGATATCGTCCATAATGGCTCGGAATGCTTCAGGAACTTGTTCAGCGTAAAGGTATTTGATAAACGGATGCTGCGCGGTAAATTTAATAATAGCCAGTCCATCCGTTTTGTCACTTTGCGGCAATGCTTGTTCATTTTTAGACAAGGCGCTACTGGCTGATGCTAAATATTGCTTGTGCCTATGGGTTGAGTCAATTTGCAGCCGACGAGATTTCTCTTTCATGACAAAAAAGATAGGTACAATAATGATAAGGCTGAGTAAAATAAGTAGCGTAAAAAAAGACATATCAATACTCTGTCATAAAAAGCTATAAATATAAAAAAGCACGCATTTTTCTGTGCATATTTGTGTATCACAACATAACATACTTGTGCTATTTTATCCCAAGGTAGAACACTAGTTGGTAAGTGCTGCGATAAAACAATTAATAATAATGGATAAGTAATTAAGGACGATAATGGATAATGACACAATTACAAAAAGTCAGCTAGCGGCATATAAGCCAACCACGGCTTATGTAGGTACTTCTTGGGCAGTGATGCTGGTCGGGGTTTTGGCCTATCTAATGGGGTTATGGAATGCACAAAGTATGCTACTTAACGAAAAGGGCTACTACTTCGCCATTTTAGCACTGGGATTGTATTCAGCAATCAGCCTACAAAAAACCCTGCGTGACCGTGCAGAAGGTATTCCTACCACCAATCTATATTATCTAATAAGCTGGGCGGCGCTGGCGGTTTCCATTGCACTTATTGCTATTGGGTTGATGAACGCCACTGGTTTAAGCTTGAGTGAGAAAGGGTTTTATATGATGGCGTTTACCATGAGTTTATTTGCTGCTGTCACGATTCAAAAAAACACCCGAGACGAAGCGCAAATACGTGCATTAATTTCGCCGACAAGTCTTAGTGATGATAGTACCGCCAGAATATCGAATCAAAAATCAGACTCAGGAAAATCCTTGTTTGGTTCTGTTAAATCAAGAATAGATAGTCGTGATCAGAGCGATAGTGAATAATATTTTTACTGTATCTATAACGGTTATTTGATATAGCTTATTTTAAGCTATATCAAATAAATGACTCAGCTAATAAATAACTTAGTTAATAAATCAGCCTACTTTATGCAACCGCGCCCGATTGGGTGACAGCCGCGCTAAGGTAACAGCGGATAAAGGTGTAAAGCAGCCTAACATCATATCTGCTAATGCTTCAGCGCATATCGGTGCTAATGCATAACCTTTTGCCCCCATCGCAGAGAGCGTCCAAATGCGACGGCTTTGCGCAAGTCGTCCGACCAATGGATGATAATCAATCGTTTGCGTGCGCACACCGGCGCGCGCTTGCCATGCGCTGGTATCATCTGGCAAGACATTGCTTAATTCCGGCATATCCTCCAGCAATTTGTCATAATTCTGCTGATTTTCTTCACGACGGATATCAGTACTGGCGTCAGCATCTACAAAGCTCGCACCCAGTAAAAACTGCTGCTGACCCTCGGCGATTATATTTACCTCAGCATCACCACTTTGCCCGATAAAGGGCGCGCAATAACCACTATATTTAAGCGGTAATTTAGGTAGACCAGCTACTTGCTCGTCAGTAGGCGTAAACCAAGATAATTGCCCGCGAATAGTACGGCACTCAACGATACGTTTGTCTAATTGATGGCTCTCATACGCGGCGCAAATAACGATATTGTCAGCGCAGATAGTAATAGAGCTTTGACTATTATTATCAATGTTACTTTCTTTCTCGCCAATCACCGTAACTTTATCTGCAGTTTCTTTGATATTAGTAACGCTAAGCTGCTGATAAGTGATATTCGGATGCGCAAGGATGACCTTTTTTAGCGCCTGTGGATTGACCAGACCAGATTGTGGCAAATATAAATTGTCTGCTAAGTCTTTAGTTTTTAAGCCGCTTAACCGCCGCGCTTCTTTAGGAGTAATCGTGGTGGCCATTTCATTGGGATAAGCGGCAATCTGCGCAGGGCCGATATTTGTTTTGATTAGCAAGTCTAACGTGCCCGTCTGTTCGAGTATTAGTGGCGTTTGTTGAAGAACTGCTTGCTGATTAAAATAACGATATAGTCTGCCGCTATACAGATAGCCGATAGTATGCAAGTGCTCATAAACGTGGTGAATGGGCGTCATGTTTGGCGCGAGTAGGGCGCGCGGATTACCAGAGGCGCCAGCAAGTGGCGCGACCTTATCTACCATCGTCACTGCCATACCGCGATTGGCTAGCGTCCAAGCCGTGAGCAGTCCGGCAACGCCTGCGCCAATCACTACTGTGTGGCTAGGAATATGGTTAGGTGGGTTCGGCAAAACGGAGGTATTGTCATTTAGTGCTAAAGAATCAGGTAAGGAATCAGAATTGCCAGCCATGACTGCGGTCAGCATTTCACGCTTGCGTCCAAAGCCTTTTACCTTTTTAATGATAAAGCCATGAGTTTGTAACCCACGTTTGACGATACTGGCACAGCTATAAGTGGCGGCAGTCGTGCCAGTATGAGATAAGCGCTGCATCTGAGTAAATATCGACTCCGCCCACAAAGTCTCATTACAAGAAGGTGCGAAACCATCTAGAAACCAAGCATCAACGTAAGGGCGTTTAATAGCCGAATCATTATCTAAAATATTTGAGGTATCTAAAGCATCTAAACCTGCCAAACTATCGCCTGCATCGCCCAACCAAATATCAAGCGTAATACTATCTTCAATAAAAATTAGTCGATGACAGCCAGCAATTAACGGTGGGTAGTTTGCTAAAAACTCTTCAATCAATTCGGCAAGTTCGGGCGCGCGCTGTGCCCATAAGCTGAGTATCTGCGTTAAGTCGTTGAGCGGAATGGGATATTTTTCAGTGGTGATAAAGTGCAAGCGTGCACTTGTTAAATGCGGCTGCTGCGCACGAAGCTGTCGCCAAAGCTGCCATGTCGCTAAAAAATTTAAGCCCGTACCAAAGCCCAATTCAGCAACAGTAAAGCATTGTTTGTCTGCAAGGTTCGCTAGTCGTTCTGGTAGTTGATTATGAGCTAAGAACACATGGCGGGATTCTGCTAAGCCATCAGCGTGTGAGAAATAGACATCGCCAAACTCACCTGATACTGGCACTTGATTGCCAGCATCATCGTTTTGCCATGCAATATTAGCAGGGGTAATCACGTTTGGCGGCGCAGGTTTTTTAGGGGGTTTGCTGGCTTTATGAGGCTTGCGCATTGCGGGAGAGGTAGGCTTAGATATAGCTGATTTAGACTCAGGTTTAGACACAAATTTGGACATAAAGCATCACATTTATAGAGGATTTACTACCAGCGTTCACGGCGAACAAACACCAACCACGAAATAAAAATCCCGACCAATAAGCTCATTAACACCGTAAATGCGCCATATAAAAACAATTGACCTTTGCTCTCATACACCAAAACGTTCACTTGCGTCTGTAAGTCATTGACTTGACGTTGAAGCTGGGCATTACGGCTAAGCAATTCTTGATTGGCCGCAGAAAGCGCTTTATTAGACGGTTGTAGCTGCGCCGCTAAAGTGTCGCTAATATTGGTCGCAGGCTTAGCAATGGCAGTTGGGTTCGGCGCTGTAGTTGCTACGGTATTTGAAGCAGTATTTGGTGGCGTTATTTGAGTAACATTATTGGGCGCTAATACAGCATTAGGCGTCAGCGTAGCTGTTCCTGCTGCAGGGTCAGCATTGGTCACAGTTGGCGCTGCTTGTACCGATAGACTAGCAAGCAACAATAAGCTCGCAACACTAAGATTAGCGATGCGACCAAAAGCAAGCGCAATACCATGATAAGCGACATGATTAGAAACAGCACTATTTAATAATAACTGCTTAATCACGATGCTGCTACCTTATTGGCTGGCTTATCTGCTGCGCTGTTAGTAGGTGCAGGCAATGTCTGTATAAACGGCTTGATATCTACATGGCTATAAACGCCATCACGCAAATAAGGCTCAGCGCTTGCCCATGCTTGCGCGGCATCGAGGGAGTCGAAGTCAGCAATAATCAGGCTACCTGACATCTCGCTTTTACCGTGTTCAATGGGCGTTGGACCTGCGATGACGAGTCGCTGCTCGCTTTGTAATACTTGTAATCGGGTAACGTGTTCGGCGCGCGTCACCTGACGTTGGGCGCTGCTACCTGCAACATCGTGACCAATTATGGCAAATAAGGACATGGGTCTTCCTCAATTAAATAGTATGAATAAAGCGCTACAAATAATAATAAAAAATAATGGCAATATATCTCATGATACTTTTAATCAGCTTTTATAATTAAAACAGCTTCTATGATTAAAAATTGTCACGATGAGTATTTAGCAATAGAAGCCGTTTTTATTATCTTATAATAAAAACGGCTTGATAGCTTCTTGGTTGCTGGTTCTGTATTTAGGTGCTCTTATTCAACAGCTTTTATTTGTTAGTTTTGTCAGTTAACGCTGGATTGAGGTGATTTTTTAACAGCGCAAATTGGGCGACCACGAATACCAACATAATCGGAATCCAGCCGTAGGTTTTGAAGTTAATCCAAGCTTCATCAGACATGGTGAATGCCGTGATATAATGTAGGACGCCCATCATGGCAAAAAACAGTGCCCAAGCGACGGTCAGTTTTTTCCAGCCACTCAGCGTGAGTGAAAATACTTCTTTCATAGCCAGTTGCATCAGTGGCTTATTAATGGCCGCACTGACCAATAACGTTAAGGCAAAGATACCGTTGATAATAGGTGATTTCCAACGCAAGTAGATGTCGTCACGCAATAGCAATGTCCCACCGCAAAAGATGATGGTTAATAATAAAACGACCCACTGCTGCTTATCAAATTTGCCTTTTTGACGCACAAAATGGATGGCATAAATAATAATAGTGGCAACGAGCAAGGCGCCTGCCGCTGCTAAAATGCCACTGTAGCGCGCGGCAATAAAAAAAGCGATCAACGGAATGAAGTCTAATAAGGCTTTCATAGCAAATAGGATGTCCAACAAAAAACGTATGGGGTAGTTTACACGTCTACTGCTGCAAAAAAAAGCAATCAACCTGATAATCGTCCGATATGACATCGATAGCCCATATCTTCGCCATTTTTAACTCGTTTTACTGATGATATAGTTCATATCGATAGCATATTTAAATGAACAACACATTCAACACCTTAAGGCCAGTTTTATGAAAATCGACTTACATTGCCATAGCACGTGCTCTGATGGTACCTATGCGCCCACTGAGGTAGTACAGCGCGCGCATAATGCTGGCATTAATGTACTGGCGCTAACGGATCATGATACCTTGATGGGTATTGATGAGGCGCGCGTGGCGGCTGAGGCCTGCGATATGCAATTAATCAATGGGGTTGAGATTAGCTGCGAGCATACGCTTAGCGGTGGCTATGGTAAAAATAAATCTACCAATAAAATCATCCATGTGCTTGGACTGGATTTTACTGACTTTGATAAAATGCACGCTACTTTGCAACAATTACAAGACAGCCGTGCCACACGTGGTCAACGTATCACTGAAAAACTCAGCGAATTATTGACTATTGATTACGACGAGTTATGGCAAGCGGTGCTCGCTAAAGCTGGCGGTAACCCACAAGCGGTAGGGCGTGCGCATATTGGTCAAGTGTTGTTTGAGCGCGGCGCAGTGAAAACCGTGCAAAAAGCTTTTGATAAATATCTGGCGGATAATAAGCCAGCTTATGTGGCGATTGAAGCATTAACGATGCAACACGGTATCGAGCTGATTCACGCTTGCGGCGGCAAGGCGGTATTGGCGCACCCAACTCGCTATCAGCTTTCAGCCACCCGTGTACGTAAACTGATTGAAGAGTTTGCGCAGCTTGGCGGTGATGCTTGTGAATTGCCGTCAAATAGCGAACCGGTTAGCACCCGTAGAATGGTCGATCGTAGTATTGCTGAACACCAGCTTGCTGCCTCTATCGGCAGCGACTTTCATGGCAGTAATATGCCGTGGCGACGCTTGGGTGATGTGCCAAATCTTAACCCTGAGCAACAAGGCGTTTGGCAGTCGTTTGCGGCATTGGCTTAGTCCAAAATAGTCTATATTTTAAGAATAATAAGTAAGGTAAAATAAAAGTCAGATATTGATGAGTAAATTAATTAAAGAGATTGATAATTAAAGGAAAAATTGCCACACTAAATGCGTCAGTTTAAGTCTAATATAAGTCAAAGATCTTAGTTTTATACTTGGTTTATCTCAATAACTTTCACTATCTGCGGTAGCCCATTATGGCTGTATCGATATCTCATCTAGGCTACAGAAAACTCTCGCGAGTGATTTTCGAGTGGCAAGCCGCTGATAGAGCATCGCTGCTGGCGCTGTTTGTTTTAATAGAAGTCACGTCACATTGGCTATGGTGCTTGTTTGTTTGGTGGCGCCAAGATATTTATGGCTCCTACGTAGATATGGCGCTACTGTACCCCTTGTGGATTGGCGTGACGCTGATGCTGCTGTTCTTTTTTTGGATGGTCAGCCGTGCATCACCCATTAGAGAAGATACGGGCTCGTTGTATAAATGGCAGGCGATAATGGTCACGCTTTATAGCCTGTATATTGCCGTGGTGATTTTAGTCATGGGTCACAGTAGTCTGGTTGCTGGGGTTTCGTTGGTTGGCGGCGCGATGTTAGGCATGATGCTGATACGGCGGCGCTACGTATGGAAAGCCTTTTTAGGGCATATCGCCTTGATATTTTTGGTCACCTTAATTCCTTATTTTGGTTTTACGATACCCAATCTGCGCCAAATGACGATTACCTCTTTTCCATTGGATACTTATAGTTATCTTACCTTTAGCGAAACGGTGGCAATCGAAAATACCATTTCTGCCTCTATTTTTCAAAATGGAACGCTGAGCTGGGACAACTTTAATCAACTGCGTTTTTCTTCTGCATTTTTTTGGCGCACCACCCATATTTATATGGCGCTCCCAAAAGCGATTTTTATCATCTATATGTTTCGCACGCTGCTGTTAATATTGGATAACAGCAAAGCTGAAATCATGCAATATGCCAATCAAGATGAATTGACCCAGCTAAAAAGCCGGCGCTACGGTTTGACGCAAATGCAGCAAGCGCTACTGGCGATGGGAGATAAGCAAGATTTCAGTGTCATTTTGCTGGATTTAGATTGGTTTAAAAATATCAATGACAATTATGGTCACGATGTCGGCGACCAAGTCTTGTCTGAAGTTGCCCAGACGCTACTGAAATCTTTATCAGAAGAGGCGATTGTCAGTCGCTATGGCGGTGAAGAGTTTTTAATCGTGCTGCCAGATACCACGCATGAGGGTGCGATGGCTATTGCTAAGCAGCTACGCCAAGATATCGCCCAAAATGTCATCAAGAGCGATGAGGGTTCTGATTTTTATATTACCGCCAGCTTAGGGGTTTATACCCTGACACATGATGAGCGTGCTCGCATCCAAAGTGAATACAAGGCATTGGCGCTAGAAGAAGGTACGCCACCGCTTACAAAGCCGCATAAAAACCGTAAACAAGGCAATAGTGCGCATACTTCAAGCAGCAACCAAGCAGGCGCAGCAAAAACGCATGCGCAAAAAAGAATTTCCCATAGAAGAAAACGCGCTGCTAGAGAAATACTGCAAGCACAACTGCCCAGCGATATTTGTCAGCGCTTGATTTGTATTGCGGATAAAGCCTTATATGAGGCAAAAGACCGTGGCCGCAATCAAGTGGTCAGTGCCAATCATATGCTAGCAGCAGAAAAGGACAAGATTGCCGTCCTTTACGCGACTAGCTAGTTATTTGATATTTAGTTTCTTCTCTGAATCACCAAATTATTGCTTCTAATGATTAAATTATTGGTTAGGCAGTTAGGCAGTTAGGCAGTTAGGTGCTTAAATTTGCAACCAAGCTTGAAAGCACACTGGTTGCAAAGCTACCGGTCGTTAAAGTAAAACTGAGCACCAATGTCAGCTCATCATCTGTGTCCTGCCATTCCCAGCTTACCTCCTCAATCGGTAATCTTAGCGCTCGTCGTTGTGCTTTGATATCGCGCTTCTCTAATCCTGTAGCTAGCTGATGTAATAATGGATTTTTCTGCACAATATCATTTTCGATAGCGGCAGCTGCGCCACTGACTTTATCATTACCCACGCCCCATAATACCGCCGTTGGATGAATATCGCCGCTGGCAAGTCGCGCTTGCAAAGTGTCATCAATTGCTTCGCTGGCAAATATCGAGCCTGATCCGTCCAAATTAAACACTTCACCTGCAAGCCCTATATTCCAGCTACCATCGCGCACCCGCGCTGCCAATATCTCATTAAATATCAAGCTACGCGCAGCAGACAACTCCATGCTATTTTGCTCGCGCGGTACCTGTTTGCGTTTGCTCTTTTTGGGTTGCGGACGACTTTCTGGCGCTGGACGAGCAAACAATGACAATGCTTCTCTAACATTATTGCCATTACGGCCAAAACGCTGCGGACCAAAATAATTGGGCACGCCCGTTGTGCTTATATGGGCTAAATACTGCTCGACAGCATCCTTGTTACTTTTCTCAGATGATAAGTCCTGCTCGGACGCTGTAAATTTTAAGTCCGCAAACTGTATATCTCGTAAAGTAATAATAAATTGATTGGCTCGGTGCGTAGCACGATTGAGCTTTTTATTGTGCCACTGCTGCGCAAGGATAGTGACCGACTCATTGACGCCAATATCTACTGGAGCAAACTCAGACTCAGGCAATTGCTTCTTTGGTATGCGCAGGCTAAACCACTGTGTCGTTAGTGCATGACGGTCTTTAAGCCCCGAGTAACCGACATCACGCAGTGGAATCTCTGCCCATTCTGATAATAATTTAGCAAGATAAACGGTATTCATGCCGAGCTTTTCGATATGCAGCCATAAGTGCTCACCCTCGCCAGTAAAGTCGAGCGGCAATATCTCATTAACCACAAAATCTGTGGCATGGGCTTTGTAGGTTGCTTGTTTTAAAGGTGGCTGCGTCGGCTGTGGTAATTTAGCTGTATCGGTGGCGGCAGTAATATCGATAGTATTTATATTTTCGGCGTTTGAATTAGCAAACGTCTTATCATCAATAGATTTGTTATTAGGCGAATCGTTATTAAATGAGTTGTTATTAAGGTCATTATTAAGTGAGTCGTTATTTAATTCGTCTTGAGAAGTCATAAAAGGTATCTTTTGTGTTGATAAAAAATGATAAAAATAAAAAATTAAGGGTAAAGCAAATGTAAATTTACGTTTTGCAACGCAGGCAGCATACAAATAAACAGCGTCTACCAAATGGTCTTGCTACTATCAAGATATCTGGTTTTTTAAATAACGTATTTTTATCGCTAATGATTGATTTAATCAGCTTACATCAATACGTTTGCAGCAGGAAATAATAAATTTTAATAATAACCGTTAAGGATAACTTATGAGCAAGGCAACGATTCATACTGTCACCATTAGCAAAGCCGACATTCCAAGTGGTGGCATGAAATCCTATAAACAGGATGACGATAGTATCATTTTAATCACGCGCGATGAGGACGAGTTTAGCGCCTTCGATGGTAAATGTCCGCATGCTGGCGCAGATTTGGGTGAGGGTCTACGCTGCGGTAATCGCGTCATTTGCCCATGGCATCATGGTAGCTTTGATAGTCGCGATGGCACGCTATTAGAGCCGGTCGCGATGCGCGGCTTGACCCAATACGAGCTGACCGATGAGGGTGATAGCTTAACCGTCAATACCTCGGCGAAGATAGATAAGCGCGTGACCAATGACAAAATGATGGACACCCATACCATTATCGTTGGCGGCGGCGGTGCAGGCTTTATGACGGCTAATCAGCTGCGACATACGGGTTATGGCGGCAAGATTACCTTGATTAGCCAAGATGATAAACCCCCTTATAATCGTCCTTTATTATCCAAAATGTTTTTGGCAGGTAAAATGGATGAGAAATATCTAATGCTGGGCGGCGCTGATTGGGCCAGTAACAATAATATCGATTTGCGCTTACAGCAAACCGTCAGTGAAGTGTTACCAAACGCGCGTACCATCGTTATCACAGATGTAGACGGTAAACGCGAAGAGCAAACCGCGGACTTCTTAGTAGTAGCGACAGGCGCGGAGCCAAAAATACCGCCGTTTAAAGGGGCTGAGCTCGATGGTGTTTATACGCTGCGTAGTATGGATGATGCCAAGGCTATCAAAAATGCCAGTGATAATAAGCATGTGGTTATCGCCGGCACCGGTTTTATCGGTATGGAAGTGGCGTCGGCATTAATGGAGGCAGGGAAGGCTGCCTCTATTACTGTCGTTGGGCGTAATCGCCGTGTGATGGCTAATATCGTTTCTGAAAGCGTCAGTAATGCTTTAATCAAATTACACGAAGAAAAGGGCGTTAATTTTGTATTCGGTGCTGGCGTTGACGAAATCAATGCTGCTAAAGACGATACTGATAATGAAAATAGTAAAGTCAGCGGCGTCACTCTATCAGATGGCAGTACGCTTGTCGCCGATGTGGTCATTTTAGGAACCGGTGTTGCACCACGTACTGAGCTGTTAAATGAAGTAAACGCGCCAGATGGTGTGCAAGTTGATGAGACCTTGCAACTGCGTGATGGCGTCTATGCGCTGGGTGATATCGCCAAAGCCACCAATCAGATGGGACGCATGCGTATCGAGCATTGGCGGGTGGCGTTGCAACATGGTCTAGTCACCGCAGCAGCTATCTTGAATGAGGATAATGTTAATTCGTTAGCGGAGCGTATTCCTTTCTTTTGGACAGCACAGTATGGTAAAAGCCTGCGCTATAGCGGCCATGCTGCCACACCTGATAAGGGTATTTTATTTGGCTCGCCTGCTAAGCTTGATTATATCGAATATTATTTTGATGATGATGGGCAGAATACGCGAGCCAGTGCCGCAAGCTCGCTCGGACGTGACAAAGGGATGATTGCTTTCTCTGAATTATTGCGCCGTGGTCATGCGCCAACGCGCGCTCAAATCAATGCAGGATTTGATATTATCGAGCAAGCCCACGCGTTATCCCGCTAGTACTCAAAACTGATACGTATTATTATAAAGGCTGGCTTGGTTATCCGAGCCAGCCTTTTATACGATAAATTTTTATAAGATATGAACGGAAAAGGAAAACCGGTGTTATGAATAAAGATAACATAAATAAAGAAGTCTTAAATAAACAACAGTTAAATAGAACAACCGTATTTTTACGCCGAGCTGAAGTAAATGATATTGATGCGCTTGAGCAATTGCTAAATCGCTGTTATCGGCAAGCGGAAGGTTGGACCAATGAGGCAGATTTGGTCGGCGGTATTCGTACTACTAAAGATGAGCTGTTGGCCGTCATCGCTGACCCAAGACATTACGTTTTCATTTATCCGAAAACCACAACAGGCGAGCGTGATGGCGAAGAAACGGGTGAGTTATTAGGCTGTATCGCGGTCGATATAAAAGATGAGGCTGATACAAATCAGCACGCTGGCAATAAGAAAGCCTATATCGGTATGTTTGCCGTCCTGCCTGAGTTGCAGGGGCATGGCGTTGGTCATCAGATATTGCAGGCAGCTGAGACGTTTGCGCAGCGGCATTTGCAATCAAATACATCAAAGTCTACTCAAAATCCCGTACGTTTGACCATGTCTATTTTAAGTCATCGTCCCGAGCTTTTGGCATATTATCAGCGCCGTGGTTATCAATTAAATGGCAACAGTATGCCGTTTCCTATCGATGGCAATAATGGTGAACCTAAGCGCCAAGATTTAGAGTTATTAGAATTAGAAAAACTCGTAAGTTAGTCATAAACTAATAAGGCTTATCAACTTCAATTAAACTAACCTCAATTCAGCTGACTTTAAAGCAACTAACCCAAAGCCATTAACCCCAAAAACTGCCAAAGGTCATAAATAATCCGACGCTCAATAGGAGAAATGCCACGATAATTAAGCGCTTAAACCAATTAAAAGCGGGCAGGCGCGTGGCATTATCATCAGACATCAAATAAGCAAACAAGCCAATTAGGCTTGCGACCAAGGTCATGATGCCCAGACCAATCGGTAATATAGAAAAATACATCTGCCACACAAGCATCTCGCAACGGTGATTATTAAACGCATGATAGCAGTAACGTGATTGTGCTGTCTGAATTATCCGCCTCTTCAGTTTTAAAAATGCTAGTAAAATAACAGGAGGACAAGGTGGGAGATTTTAAAAGATGGGCGTTAACCGTAGTACTGATACTATTTTTTGCCACGTGTTCTAACGGGCCTTCTGAAAGTACGGTTGAGGGATTGATTGCAGCGCAATATGAGCAAGGTATTACAATAATGGAAGCTGCCAAGGCGAACGCGGGCAATGATAAAATGGCACAAGATATAAGCAGTTTGATGGAGCGCATGATGCCAAAACTTGAGCGCATTGATAATATCAACTGTGACCGCGTTGAGGGCGACAATACCTATATGTGTAGCGCTGATATCACCCAAACGATTGCAGGGAATAGTCGCACCAATAAGACCAATTTTAAATTTTATCAAGTTAAAGGAGAATGGGTACTAGGTGATTAAAACTGAGCTATGCTTGTATAAACTACTTGTAAAAAAATCATCGACATCTTCAAGCTACCGAATCTGAATTCTCTCCTAACGATTTAATGATTGATACTAAAGCTAATGTAAATTGGCATTTTTTTATTTTCTTAAGCTGCTAAGGATTTATATGGATATTTATTCTTTCTCTAAAAAGATAAGCAAGAAGGCAGTTGCATTTTTGGGTTTGTTTGTTTTGCCTTTTTTAGCCTATCCAGCTTTCGCTCAAACCTATCAGATTCAAGACTTCTCTGACGATTACTATGCCATTATTAAATCAACAAATGATGCAGATAGTGAAACCAATAGCATTGTGGAAATAAGAGACGCCAAGACTAAGAAAATTCTAATTAGTCAGCCTGCTGATATCGATATTGACTATGAGCTTGATAACAGTAAAGCGCATCAGCTAGGCGACAAAATCAGCGCCAATATTGTCAGCCTGCCTTATGGAGAAAGCAGTGTGCTGATTTATGACGACTTTAATTTTGATAATAAGTTCGACTTAGCGATTAAAGATGGGCGTTATGGCTGTTATGGCGGCCCTTCTTATCAGGTTTATCTCAAGCAAGGTAAGAGGTTCGTGCATAGCGAAGGCTTTACTGAACTGGCGCAAGGTAATTGCGGATTTTTTGATATTGACGAAGAAAAACAGACGTTGCATACCATGACTAAGAGTGGCGCGGCATGGCATCAATATTCAGATTATAAAGTCAGCAATAATAAACCAGTAGCGGTGCGTATCGTAGAGGAAGAATATAACTACAAAGGCTTACTCTCTATCCTTGAGAAAACAAGAGTCAATGGCAAGATGGTCGAAAACCAGTACCAACAGCTAGCTATGTATGAAGAAGGCGATGATTCATCGCGCTACGTTTATGGATTCGATTTAGAGAATGGCAAAAAAATGATACTCGATAGCTATGATGAGGATCATCTGTATTATGCCTTTGCTGATAAAGACGGTAAAATTGAGTTGTATTATTATGGACAGTTCATATATGACGCCAAGCAAAAAACCTTGAGCTTCACCAATAAGCCAGTGGTTTATGAAATAAATAATAAAGGTATTACGGTCAAAAATTCTAATAAGACCGTTTTCTTAAAAGCACAAAACGGTAGTGTGGGTGGAAATTTAAACAATCTTGGGCGTTTTGAGAATGTGAAAATTCGATAGGCTACTGGGATTTAAGCTTTAACTTGCTTCGTTCTAACTACGTTTTCTTTTAATTATTTGAGCATAAAGAATTGGAAGATCTTTTTACAGACCTAAAATTCTATAATCTGTTATCTTGGCGTTTAAAAGGTCATCCTTTTTGGACAAGTTTTTTAAAAGGCTACTATATTGGCCTTATCGTACTTATGATATTAACGTTAATTCGCCTATTTACAAGCGAAGCTATATTGGCAACACTTGAACAAGATATTAGGATGACTTTCATAATCGGAACGGTAATTTCAATATTATTGTTGACTCTTACGAGCATTAATCAGTTTTATTTTCCAGACAAAAAATAATAGCTAGCTTACTAATCTATAGCTATAGATTAGTAAGCTGGGTTTATAACCTAGCCTACAATAACTAGCATCTATTAATACAAATTAGCGCATGGTCACAAATTCTTCCGAGCCTGTCGGATGAATAGCAACCGTATTATCAAAGTCCGCTTTCGTCGCGCCCATTTTTATCGCCACGGCAAAGCCTTGAATCATCTCATCGACACCATAGCCAATGCCATGCAAGCCAATCACTTTTTCCTCCTCACCTAAGCACACTAACTTCATCACGCACTTTTGACGGTGCTGAGTGACGGCGCTATACATAGAGGTAAAGGTCGATTTATAACATTTGATATTTTCTTTACCATATTGCTCAACTGCATCGATTTCAGACAAGCCAATCGTGCCGATAGCAGGGTGGGTAAAGATAACCGTCGGTATTAAATCATAACTTAGATGCTCATTAGTCTTATCGTTAAATAAGCGCTCAGATAGGCGACGACCTGCCGCGATAGCCACTGGCGTCAAATCAATGCTGTTTTCGATAATATCGCCGACCGCATAAATTCCTTTAACATTTGTATTTTGGAATTTATCGACTTTGATTTTACCGTTCTCGGTCGTCTCTACGCCCGTCACTTGCAAGTTGATATTATCCGTCGAAGGCGCGCGACCAATCGCCCAAATCAAACAATCTACTGTATCAAGGCTACCATCTGCGGTACATAAAGTTAGGCTGCCATCGTCATTTTTATTAATTTCAGTGAGCATGGTATTGGTATGCAACTGAATACCGTCTTGCTCCATCTCTATCAGCAAGGTTTCAACGATAGTGTGGTCAAATGAGCGCAGCGGCGAATGTTGACGCACATACTGATGGACTTCAGAGCCAAGGCTATTTAACACGCCAGCGATTTCGACAGCAATATATCCTGCGCCGACGATAGCCACCCGTTTTGGCAACTCGTTTAAAGCAAAAAAGCCATCAGAATCGATGCCGTATTCTGCACCTTTGATATCGGGGAGGATTGGATGTCCACCCGTCGCAATCAAAATATGGTCAGCGGTAATCAGTTCACCATTGACCTCAACAGTATTGGTATCGACGAATGTGGCAAAGCCTTTTATCACTTCAACGCCGTTTTTCGCCAGATTATTGTCATAAGAACGATGAATGTTTTCGATATATTGTTGGCGGCTATGTACCAGTTTTTGAAAGTCAAAACCTTTGACCTCGATATCAAAGCCATAATCTGGCGCATATTTATGGATAGCTTCGGCAACTTGCGCGCCATACCACATCACTTTCTTAGGTACGCAGCCCAAGTTTACGCACGTGCCGCCCAACTTGTCAGCTTCGATAATGGCGCATTTTTTGCCATAGCTCGCTGCGCGGTTGATTGAGGCAATGCCGCCACTACCGCCACCAATGGAAATATAATCATAATGTTTTGTCATAGTTAAGTCTCTTTATTCAGTACGTATTGATGCATATTGGTAAAATTTTGCAGTCTATTATTTTTTAATTCTGTTATTTTAAACTCTATTGTAATGGGTATCATTATTAATCTTACAAGGTTTTGCTTATAAGGATGTGCCAGCTAGCATCAGGTTATAAAAATATTTAGGCACAAACAGCCCGCGATTTAAACTTAGCTAAATTCATCTACACCTACTTAAACCTACCTAGACTATGGCACGCCGTCTATAAAATAACAGTCCGGGAATCGATAAGCCCAGCACTAATCCTGAGGTCACAAATAAAGCTTCAAATAGATACACCATCATTTGGCTAAATAATTCGTCCGAAAAACCGAAATAGCCAATCTGTACCATACTGACCATCGCCTTATAAGCGGCGATACCTGGCATCATACAGATGACACTTGGCGAAATTAATGCTTTGGGCGGTAGGGTATATTTTTTTGAAAAATACACGCCTAAAAAGCTGGCAAGCATCGCCCCAAAAAAGCTAGCAACCACCAGATGAACGTGCTGATAGACCAGCGCTGTTTTTAGCCCAAATCCAAACGCGGTCATCAGTAAACACGGCAAAATATAGCGTTTGGGTACGCTGAACATCAGCGTCCAACCAAGGGTAATGATACATGACAGCACAACGGTTTCAATGAACCACATCTTAAAACCCCCAGTGCTGTATTCTAAGTAAAACCAGCGCCATCACGATGCCGACGCACGCGGACAAAGTCAACATATACGTAAAAACCGCACGCCCAATCCCAATATTGACATAGCCTTTTAAGATATCTGAGAAAGAGTTGATCAATGGAAAGCTTGGTACTAGTAAGAGCACACTAGAGGCAACGGCAATATCAGCATTACTACCAATATCAAAATAATAAGTCGTCGCGCCGATTAAAGAAGCGATAAAAGCGGTCACGATGACCGCTATAAAAGGGTTAAAATGGTGTTTGGCCAGATAAATACGAGTGAACATCGCTACCATACCCGCAATAAAAGTCACGCCAGTAATCGACCAACTGCCACCATTTAGATACGCAAACGCAGCACAAGATGCACCAACAAATATGCTCACTAGCCATGTCGGATAAACCGTTTTATCTAATTCATCAAACGCAAGGGTAGTGCGTTCCGTAAGCTCACGCGTCAGCTTATTGTTATCTGGCTTGTCGCTATTTGTATCGGCTTCGGTTCTGTTGATAATTTGCTGGATTTGTACCAATAAATTGACATTGATACTTTGATTGATCGTGTCTCTGGTGGTGGTGATACAGCGCTCATCACAGATAGTGGTCAGGGTAAGGGCGTTAAAGTTCAGCGAACATTCTACGCTGTTCATCCCCAACGCAAGCCCTAAGCGTTTGGATAAGTCCACCACCACGGCAGACTCAGCACCATATTGCATAAGGAGTAATCCGCAGCGCACGCATAATCGAGTAATGTGCTGTTGCTGTACGTAGCTGATAGAAGTCATTGATTAGATACGCAGGTTGGTTGACGATTGATACGCTATTATAAAGGGTCTGGATGCTGATGCGCAGGCATTATTGGACATTATATTTTATGCTACGATAAACTTCTCTGGTAAGGAGAATAAAATGCATATCGCTATCTTAACGCTGACTTTTGCGCTGCCCGGTTGCGGTTCATTAAAAGAAAAGCGTCAACGCATGGGCGGCTTGCATGCACGCTTTGGCAATACGCCAAGCGTCGCGGTATGTGAGAGCGGTGAGCGTGATCGGCATGATGCCAGCGAGTGGACGTTTGTGATAGTCGGGCTGTCTAAACGTGAGGTTGAGTCGCAATGCAGTCAAATAGAAGAGAAGATAGAACGGACGGTAGATGCGCGGGTGATGAATGTTGAGAGAGAGTTTATTTAGTGGCTAGTGGAAGCTATATGTAGTGCCATATATATCTTTAAGCTATATTATTAAGGTTTAAGGAATAATTGGAGTTATTTATGTCGCACAGGAAATTATTGAGCTCTGCACTGGTGGAAGGTAAGCTCAAGGTTGAGCTATCAAAATTTAGAGAGTATTACCAAGAAATCGAAAATAAATTTCAATCAGATAAAAAAAGTATAGAGGATATGAAAGATTCATCTATTTATGACGATATGAATGAATTTGAAAGAGATTACTACGACATTGAGCTACATCATTTAGATATTCATAGAAAGTCTTGTTTAGTTACACTCTATTCATACTTAGAAAGTTTTTTAAATTACTTTTGCGAATATTTGTATGAATTGAACGGAAGAAAATTAAAATATACTGACCTGAGTGGAACAGGGATTTTCCGAGCGAGATTATATTTACTTAAAGTTGAAGGTGTGGATTTTGATCAAATGAATGATGGATGGAATCAAATCAAAGGTTTTAACTTAATTCGGAATAATATTGTTCATGAATCAGGTAAGGTGGGAAAAGATAAGTTGATTAAGTTTATTGACACTAACGAGAATTTATCTATAAATAATTTTGATGATGTGAGAATTAAGAGTGGTTATATTCATGAATTAATTGATATTATTGAGAGTTTTATTTTAAATATTCATACACAGGTTTTTATTGAGTAAGTAGCTATTGTATATTTTTAAATAGATGAGGCTTAAGTTAATGTGCATATCAATTACATACAGCGCAGAAATTGGGCGAAGCTTTCGATACCTACATTACGATGCGTTTAACGTTAGCTATAATAAAATAAGGTGAGATTAATGTCGATGCATGAGAGCTAGTAAGATAGTTTTGCATAATATTGAACTACTAGGTTTTCTTCATTAACCGAACATTCGGGCTGCGATAACAAGCCACATTCAAATCTACTTTAAATTTTCTAGCTTTTTATTAAGCTAATGTAAATTGCTACATAATAAAGGCCACTCCCTAAAGAGTAGCCTTTATTAACAATTAACTAATTTCTACTAACTTACTTCTTTCAACCCTTGCTCTAGCATCGGCTTTAAGAATTCACCAGTATACGAGCCTTTCACTTCTGCCACTTCCTCAGGCGTACCTTCCGCGATAATCAGTCCACCACCTTTACCGCCTTCAGGGCCAAGGTCAATCACCCAATCCGCCGTTTTGATAACGTCAAGATTGTGCTCGATGACCACGATAGTGTTACCTTTATCGCGTAGGGTATGCAAGATATGCAGTAGCTTATCGATATCATGAAAATGTAAACCTGTGGTTGGCTCATCCAAGATATAGAGCGTCTGTCCGGTATCACGTTTGGCAAGCTCACGAGCCAGTTTGACACGTTGCGCTTCACCGCCTGATAACGTCGGTGCAGACTGACCCAAGCGGATATAGCTCAAACCAACATCCATCAATGCTTGCAGGCGACGATAAATCGCTGGAATGGCTGAGAAGAACTCAGTCGCATCTTCAACGGTCATATCTAAGACGTCGGCGATGTTTTTACCTTTATAAAGAATTTCTAACGTCTCGCGGTTATAGCGCTTGCCTTCACAGGTATCACACGGCACATACATATCCGGTAAGAAATGCATCTCAACTTTAATAAGACCATCGCCTTGACACATCTCACAGCGTCCGCCTTTGACGTTAAAGCTAAAGCGACCAGCTTTATAACCACGGGCGCGTGCTTCTTGCGTTTGTGCAAACATCTCACGTACTGGCGTAAAGACGCCAGTATACGTCGCTGGGTTTGAGCGTGGTGTACGACCAATTGGGCTTTGATCGATATCGACCATTTTATCTAAATGCTCAAGACCACTAATGCTGTCATGTTTATCCGCGATGAGCGTTGAGGCGTTATTTAACTGGGTGGCAGCGAGTGGCATTAAGGTGCGATTAATCAGAGTCGATTTACCAGAACCTGAGACCCCAGTGATACAAGTCATAATACCTATTGGCAAGGTCAAATCAACATCGTGTAAGTTGTTACCTGATGCGCCTTTAAGCTCAATCGTCATTGGAACTTGTTTGGGCTTAGCTTTACCTTTGACTTCCATATCGATGGTTTTGGCTTTATGACGAATAGTTGGAATCTCGATTCTTTTCTTCCCAGACATATATTGTCCAGTCAGCGATTCTTTATTGGCCATAATGTCATCGACCGTACCCTGAGCGATGATATGACCGCCATGTACACCAGCGCCGATACCAATATCAATGACGTGATCCGCTTGGCGAATGGCATCTTCATCATGCTCAACGACCAGTACCGTATTACCCAAATCACGCAAGCGCGTTAGGGTTTTGAGTAAGCGATCATTATCACGTTGATGTAGACCAATTGACGGCTCATCAAGGACATACATCACACCCATCAGACCTGCGCCAATTTGGCTGGCAAGACGAATACGTTGCGCTTCACCACCTGATAGCGTTTCAGCAGAGCGCGCAAGTGATAGATAATCAAGCCCGACACTGACAAGGAAGTTCAGACGCTCGTTAATCTCTTTAAAGATTTTTTCCGCGACTTCGCCCTTATGACCGCCAATTTTTAGCGTTTTATAATAGTCAGCTGCATCACCGATAGACAATTTAACGATTTGGGCGATGGTTTGATCGTCTACGCGAACATTGCGTGAGATCTCATTGAGACGAGCACCATCACAGACATTACAAGTGGTATCGGCCAAATATTTTGCCAACTCGTCACGCACAAGATTACTTTGGGTTTTGGCATAACGGCGCTCTAAATAAGGTAATACTCCTTCAAATGGTACCGTCTTATTGGTTTTACGACCGCGCTCATCAGTAAAGTTAAATGTCAGCTTTTCTTTACCTGAGCCTTGCATGATAAGATCTTGCTGCGCTTTTGGCAGCGCTTGCCACGGCGCATCCATATCGATTTTAAAATGATTGCAAACGGTAGATAGCAAACCAAAGTAATACGCATGACGCTTATCCCAACCATTAATCGCCCCTTGATTGAGTGATTTTTCATGATGGGTAATCAGCTTTTCGGCAGAGAAATATTGGCGTTTACCAAGTCCATCACAGCTTGGGCAAGCACCGTAGGGATTGTTAAAACTGAACATCCGCGGTTCAAGCTCAGAGACGGCGCGATCACAAACAGGGCAAGAATGCTTAGCTGACATCACTTGGTTGGCATCACCGCCTTCTTTTGGGTTGCCATCCATAAAATGTAGCGTCACCAGACCTTGACCTAAGCGTAGCGCAGTCTCCAAACTTTCAGCGACGCGGTTGCCTAAGTCATCACGGACTTTAAAGCGATCAACGACAACTTCAATCGTATGCTTTTTCTTTTTATCGAGTGTCGGTAGCTCGTCAGTATCGTAGACATCACCATCGACGCGTACGCGTACAAAGCCTTGACCAATTAATTGTTCAAGCAAGACCGTATGCTCGCCCTTACGCTCACGAATCACCGGTGCAAGTATCATGATTTTAGTGTCATCGGGCAGCGCCATCACTTGATCGACCATTTCAGTCACCGACTGTGCAACCATCGGCTCACCATGCTCTGGGCAATAAGGCGTACCAATACGCGCATAAAGTAGACGCAAATAGTCATAAATCTCGGTAATCGTACCGACCGTTGAGCGTGGGTTGTGGTTGGTCGATTTTTGCTCAATAGCAATCGCCGGTGACAAGCCTTCGATACTATCGACGTCTGGTTTTTCCATCTGTGAGAGGAACTGACGCGCATAAGCCGAAAGACTTTCGACATAGCGGCGTTGCCCTTCAGCATACAAGGTATCGAATGCCAATGAGGATTTACCAGAACCTGATAAACCCGTAATCACCACAAATTTATCTCGTGGAATGTCTAAATCGATATTTTTTAGATTATGAGTGCGTGCGCCGCGAACTTTAATATACTCGTGTGCCATCGGTGATAGATTTCCTATTTGATAAAAGGGTATATAAAAAATATTTAAAATTTAAAGGCTAAATAAAGTTGAGTGAAATGATCAATGAACAATAATAATAAATCAAAATATTAGATATGTTTAAAATTGCTATTTTAATTACTATGACTTTATAGAAATGTGTCGTTTTCACAAAACGTTAGCAATAATGCTCTCTTTTATATTATGCATCTGGTACTTGAAATGGATAAAGATAGTCTAAATAAAGGGTAACTAGTATGAGCCGTTTGTTATAGATTTAGTCGAACAATGTCATTTTATGAACATGACTTCATAAGTATTTTTTTAATGTTTTTCAATGAACATTGTCAGACAATGAGATTTTCAATGTCTTACTTTATTGTCATGATAGCCACCTTATTCAAGGTGCGATGATGCATCAAATGCACTTAGTAACAAAATTATCGCGTAAAATGAATAGCTTAAGTCAGTGTCAGCGATGATGCTGAAGTAGGGTGGCAAAAGTCTCGGCAAGCAAACGGTGAATGTCTTATACTAGTGAGCTTAATTTGTAGCCAATGCCTTGATAGAGCAGACGTGAGCATTCAGTAGTACTAGCGAGTGATAAACTAGCCATGATGAACCAGTGAGGCAAGTATGAATAGCGTAGAAAAACGAGCAATCCTCGGCGTTGGTGGCATATTTGCCTTGCGGATGATTGGTTTATTTATGATTGTGCCCGTATTTTCTGTGTACGGTGATAATTATGCGCATGCGACGCCGTTTCTGATTGGTTTAGCGGTTGGTATTTATGGGCTAGGGCAAGCCATTTTTCAGATTCCGATGAGTTTGGCTGCGGATAAGTTTCCGCGTAAGCCGATTATATTTTTAGGTCTTGTCTTATTTGCTCTCGGCGGTATCATTGCCGCTAATGCGACGGATATTTATGAGGTCATTATCGGTCGAGCGTTAGCAGGTAGTGGCGCGGTATCTGCAGTATTAATGGCGTTACTTGCTGATGTAACTCGCGAGGAAATGCGCACCAAAGCGATGGCGACGATGGGTTTGACCATTGCGACCTCCATTATGCTTGCGTTTGCCTTTGGGCCGTTATTGGTTGGCTCGCTGGGTATCTCAGGGCTGTTTTGGTTGACCGCAGGATTTGCCGTTTTGGCGATGTTGTTATTAGTGTTTGTACCCACGCCGCTACGGGTACTGCAACATAATTTGGATAATAAGTCGATTGGTCGGCAGCTGTCGGATGTCTTAAAAATTGCCGATTTAAACCGTTTACATATTGGTATTTTTGCCCTGCACTTAACCATGACCGCTATTTTTGTCATTTTGCCGCATCAGCTTAATGAGGTAATGGGTTTATCCGTACGCCAGCAAGGTTTGGTGTATCTGCCTTTATTGTTTATCGGTTTTGCAGTTGCGTTACCCTTTATTATCATCGCTGAAAAGAAACGCAAAATGCGCCAAGTATTCTTGGGCGCGATTGCATTGATGACTGCCGCTTTAGCGTTATTGGCCATTAGTAGTCAGGTCGGTGTGGGTATTATTTTAGGGCTGCTGCTGTATTTTATGGGCTTTAACTTGCTCGAAGCTACGATTCCATCGTGGATATCGAAGCGTGCGCCAGTCGCCAATAAAGCGACGGCAATGGGGCTAAATTCATCCAGCCAGTTTTTCGGTGCTTTTGTTGGTGGGGCGATGGGTGGCTTATTATTAACCCAGCCAAATCTGCTGGCGTGGGGTGTATTGGCCGTTATTATGGGCGCGGCATTGCTGCTGATTATTCCGATTGCCGATCCGCCTTACTTGTCCAGCACCACCGTTACGATTCCTAAAGATATCAATATACAGGATTGGTCACGGCAAATGCTGGCGGTAGATGGCGTCGATGAACTGGTCGTCATGGCAAAAGAGCAGGTCGCTTATTTGAAATTAGACAAAACCCAATTGACTGATTCTTCGCGACAAGAGTTGTCGCATCTGGCACAAAGCCCCCTAGATATTTAAACAAAAATTGGTTAAAGTAAATTCATATTACTGATATTATTAATCAGTTTCATTTAATAGTTATTAAAATATTCATAAGACGATTTGTCAATAAAAGGACGATACTATGCGCGGAGTTAATAAAGTTATCATCATCGGTAACCTTGGAGCAGACCCCGAGGCACGCCAATTCAGTAATGGCGGTAGCGTGACCAACATTTCGGTTGCGACTTCAGAGCAGTGGACTGATAAGCAAAGTGGTGAAAAAAGAGAAGCAACGGAATGGCATCGCATTTCATTGTTTAATCGTCTAGGCGAAATCGCGGCGCAATATTTGCGTAAAGGCAGCAAGGTTTATATCGAAGGCAGTTTGCGTACGCGTAAATATCAAGACCCCAATGGTCAAGACCGTTATATCACCGAGATTCGTGCGGAGCAAATGCAAATGCTCGATGGCGCGACCGGCGGTAGTGGAGATGCTGGTGGTTTTGGTGGTCAAAGCTCAAATCAAGGTCAAGGTGGTTATGGCAATCAGGGTGGTGGCGGCTATAGCAATCAAGGCGGTCAAAACCAAGGTGGTCAGGGCAATTATGGTCAACCAGCCAATAATCAGCAAAGTGGCTATAACCAAGGCGGCGCTCCAGCTTCGCAAGGTATGTCACAAGGCAACAATCAAAACAGCTTTAATAATCAAAATCCGTCAGCGCAAAATCAATTTAATAAACCGGCTCAAGCACCAGCACAGTCTAAACCGACAGCGATGCCAGATGGTCCTGTAGATGACGATATTCCTTTTTAGGAATACATGATTTAGTAATGTTGATTAAATTAGATAGGGTCTATGTAAATAGACCCTTTTTTATGCTGCTGATTCTTGACTTATTTAAATAGTGATAAAGAGAAATACTTAAGATTTATAAAGTAATAATATTTGAATAATATAGTTTTATGATAAATACTCATATAAAGTTAACTATCGTTTAAAACCGCTATAATTTAATAACATTTATGATTGTTATCCTATTATCACCGAATACCAATCAATACTTGTGATAGATTATATTTTTGTTTATATTACTGCTACTTACGATTTTTATTATTCATAAATCATTAGTCGTCAGGCTATGTGATTTATAACCTTGATATAAAAGTGGAGATTATGATGAGCAAAAATAATGTCATTGATTTAAATGATCTAAACGTTGATGAGCTACGCGCTATTACCGAAAATGCCCAACAACTTATTGCGCAAAAACAACACCAGCGTTTATACGACGCTTATATGCAGTTTGAAAAAATCGCTGAAGAAAGCGATGCTAGCATTGAAGAGATTCTACAAGCGGGTGAGAAACTTGAGAAAAAACGTAGCATTAAATATCGCAATACGGATAATAATGAAGAAACGTGGACCGGTCGCGGACGTAAACCAACATGGTTGGTAGATGCACTAGCAGCAGGTCGTAAATTGGAAGATTTTGCTATTTAGCCATTAAAAATCTCTTGTTAAGCTCTCATGCTATTTTGCTTTAACGCATCATTAATCATGATGGTTTAATAGATAAATCGATAGATAAAAGCCAGTCTCTTTATCGCCAGTATTTTGGTGCAAAGATACTGGCTTTTTTTCTGTCATCTGTATGCCATTGTTTGCTATGATAATGACGTTTTTGTCTTATACAAGAGTTAGGTACCGTGCCTCAAGTATCCACGTCGTCTCACAAGCGTCCCCGCAAGCTCTGGTGGCTATTTGGCTTTGTATTATTTGCACTATTTGCCGTTTTGCAAATGCCAGCAGCATGGCTACTTGAAAAATATGCTCCAGATACGCCTTATGTACAACATGTGTCGGGCAACTTATGGCAAGGCTCGGTGATTTGGCAATTGCCCGTGTCAGCAGCGCCGCTTACCGGCGCCGCTGAGTGGTCATGGCAGCCATGGCATTTATTATTGGGTAAACTAGGTGCAGAGGTTGATATCAGCTCAGAGCAGACCCGATTGAATGGTCAGGTTAAAGTAGGCACCAGCTCATGGCAAGTTCAAAACATGAGCGGTAAAATTACCCCTGAAACTTTGGCCAGTGTGGTCGATTGGCAATTGCCTAATGCGCCTATTCAAGTTAATAATGTCTCGTTAAAACGTCAGTCTGCTGCAAATGTCGCAGCAAGCACTTCAAGCGAAAACTCAGGTAAAAATGTGGCGGGCTTTAGTGAGGCGAGTGGTCAGCTGACTTGGGTTGGCGGTGAAGTCGGCTATCCTAGCGGCGGTAAGGTTTTTTATATCACCATGCCAGCGCTGCGAGCCGAGCTCAGTGCCGAGCAAAAAAACAATAAAAACCTGCTGCATATTAATCTTGTAAACAATCAAGATAAGCGCTTGGGCGACTTGTATATCGATGGCGATAATATGCTAGATGTGAGCTTAACCCAGCGCCTACTAGAAAACATGCCCGAATATAAAGGACAAGCACCGCAAGATACACCCGTGGTCAGTGTGCGGCAGCCGCTGCTCGATGGTTTGGGGGCACGCTAAATGATGAATGTTGCCGATATCTCCAGCCTTTTAAAACCTATTATTAACACCCTAAATCGCTTTGCAGTGTGGTTATTGTTATTAGCGATTGTTTGGTTATGCTGGACAGCGGCGCGCTTACTGTGGCTGCTGCTGGCCGCTCCATTAGCGCCTACATTACCGCTTGCCACATTACAGAGTACGGCGAACTCAAATACAGATTATAGTGGCTTATTTGCTATCTTTGCTGACCCTGATCCTATCGCTGCTCCAGTCCAACCGCCACCTAATATCGTGTTAAAAGGTGTGCTTATGGCAATACCAGAAAGTCTGTCTTCGGCAATGTTGGACGTCAATGGCGAAGTAAAAAACTACCGTATCGGTGACACCTTAAAAGACAGTGACTATACGCTGGTCGCCGTCGCTTGGAATGAAGTCATTATTGCTGATGCTTATGATAAAGAAATCGTCATCAAAATGCCGGAAGCTATGCCACTTGATCAAAGTGCTATGCTGGCAGGTGCGGTGAGTAATCCGCGCTTGCCAGATAATACTATGTCGCCAAACTTACCTAATACAGCGCCGCCGAACCAAGTTAATCCTGAGAGTGAGCCAAATGGCGAAGCAAGCAACGCGGGCGACCCGAAGTCGCCGATTGATGAAGCCGTCACTGAATTACAATCTAATCCCGCCAGTTATTTAAGTCGAATGGGCGTGATGGCGTCAGGTGAAAGTTATCAGGTCACAGCCGCCATGCCTGCCAAACTGCGTAATCGCTTAGGGCTTGAGCCGGGCGATAAGGTATTGACTGTTAATGGTCAAAGCGTCGGCAGTAATCCTGGACAAGATGCCAACGTCTTGCAGCAAGCAAAACAATCTGGCGAAGCACAAATAGAGGTACAGCGTGGCGATCAAGTCATTACTATTCGTCAGCAATTTTAAGCAAAAGTTAAAATTTTTTTAGCTACTGGTTTTTTAAATAAAGCTTTGCTTGCTCTTATAGTTAGCAAACTGCTAAAAACCATTAACGAGTTATTGGATTTAGTTCATATTACGTTCAGCAAACATTTTGTTTAGCAAACACGAAACTTAGCACATACGAAAATTAGTACTCTTGAAAATTAGTATATCCGCGACATCACTGTAGGTAATTATCAATATGGTCAGTCTTCAAAATTTTTCGGTCACGCCTTTACACCATATTTTGCAGCGTTTGATGCGTCTGTGCCGTCCGCTATGCCTAGCTATTCCACTATGGGCGGCAAGTACGGGGCTAGTGAGTGCAGAAAGCTGGAAGGTCAATTTACAAGATGCCGATATTAAAGCTTTTATTAATGAAGTGGCGACCATTACCAATCAAAACTTTGTCCTTGATCCGCGTATTAATGGTAACGTCACCGTCATTTCTAACAAAGCATTGTCGCGTGATGAGATTTATCAGCTATTTTTAAGTGTGATGCAAGTCAACGGTATCGCTGCTATCGATTCGGGTACGACGATTAAACTGGTACCTGATAATGTCGCCAAACAATCGGGTGTCGCAGTAGATTTACGCGGTGATAGTGTCGGTGAGACGCTAGCGACGCGAGTGATTTATTTGACCAATACGCAAGCAGCAGAAGTTCTCGGTGTGATTCGACCGCTGATGCCGCAGTCCGCTCACGCAGCAGCAGTGCCGGGCGTTAATGCGTTAGTATTGTCTGATCGCGCCGATAGTCTTAATCAGCTCACGTCGCTTATCCGTGATTTAGACAGCAACGTCAATGACAGTTTGCAAGTGATACCGCTGCGTCATGTCGATGCTGAACGTATGATGGAGCTGATTAGTGCCTTGGTGGCAAGTGCGGGTAGCGCGCAAGCCCAAGGTGGCAACAATCAGCTAAAAGTCATTGCCGATACTTCTAGCGATAGATTATTGGTAAAAGGCAGTCCTGAGATGATTGCCAAAGTCAAAGAGATGGTCAATCAGCTTGATACCACGCCAACCAGACGTTTGAGTGGTCTACGGGTCTTTCGCTTAAAATATGCCAGTGCCGGTCACATTGCAGAGATGCTGCGCGGCTTGCTTGCTAGTCAGTCTATTAATAGCTCTGGTGCGACATCAACCTTGGAGTCTGCTTCTTTAAATGATGCGGCTAGTACAGGCTCCTCACTCAATAGTGGCGGTGCTAGTGCGATTGCCAATAGTGCTACTAACAACACTACTGGCAATACTGGTGCAGCTTTATCCGCTAGCAGTTCGGGTGGTGCAGGCACCGGTATCGGTGGTCGACCTTTCAGTATTATTGCTGATGAAACCCAAAATGCCGTCATCGTTAATGCCGCGCCTGAGCTAATGTTTGAGATTGAAGATGCCGTCAATCAGCTCGATAGCCGCCGCGCTCAGGTCTTAATTCAAGCGGCGATTGTTGAGGTATCAGGCGATGATGCTACTCAGCTTGGCGTACAGTGGGCGCTAGGTAATGCCAATAGTGGTTATGGCGTGGTGAATTTTAATAACGTTGGTGCGAGTGCGGTTTCACTTGCAGCCGCTGCCTTGTCAGGTGGTGCAGGTATCAGTGCCGCAGCAGGTTCGATTGCAGGGGCTTTAATTGGAATCGGTGATAGTAAGAAAGATAGCAAAGGCAATACTCAGTTTTATGGCGCTATCTTACAAGCACTTGATTCATCGACCAGTGCCAATTTGCTGTCGATGCCTTCAATTCTAACCTTGGATAATGAAAAGGCCAGTATTTTAGTTGGTCAAAACGTGCCTTTTGTCACCGGTTCTTATACCACAGGCAGTGATTCTTCGACCAATCCTTTCCAGACGATTGACCGTCAAGACATTGGTATCAATTTAAATGTCATTCCTCATATTGGTGAAAATGGCACTGTACGTTTAGAGGTTTCGCAAGAAGTCTCGTCGGTGGTACCGGGCAGCGCGGGCAATGCTAGCGGTCTTATTACCAATAAAAGTCTGATTAATACCACGATTTTAGCCGATGATCAGCAGACCATTGCATTAGGGGGGTTGATGCGCGATAACACCACCACACGCCAACAAAAAGTCCCCGGTTTGGGTAATGTGCCCTTGTTTGGTCGCCTGTTTCGCTCCGACAATGACACGACTCAAAAGAGTAACCTAATCATATTTTTACAACCAACTATTTTACGTGACGGCGGGGCTGTCGCTAGTGTGACCGAGCGCAAATACAATCAGATGCGCGTCCTGCAACTGGTCATCGATAAAAACGGTACGATTAAACAGTTACCGCTTAGTGGTACAGAAGGCTGGAATGGCAATGTCAGTGCTGACTATGAGCTGATGCCGCTTAATCCTTTGGTGCCTAAACGTGACCAAACACCAAAGACGTCTTCGCAAGGCTTTACCAAAGTAGATAGCCCAAGCAGCAGCGGTATCACGACTTATCCATTAAAGCGCTAAAAGTGAATGGTGTATAATTTACAAGTAACCTTCCTAAACTGTAACTCTTAAAATAATATTAAACCGAAATCATATTTAAATGTACGGCATGATATAGTTGCCGTACATTAGCTTGCGTATTCATAACACAGGTAAACACAGTGAATCTTCAAGCGGCGTATAATCAAAGAGAATCTAGTAACATATTGCTTTTATAAATAATTTTCTATAGCTATTCTTAAATTACTAGAATTTTGAATAGCATGATTTTTATAAAAATAAGTAAACTTTAAGATAATAAGTAAAAACTAGCCAAAAAATATAGGCAAAAATAATGAGTAATTCCAATAATAACAATAAAAGAAAATGGCTGACCTTAGGTGCGGTTGGAATAATTCTGTTACTTATTCCGCGCCGCAGTAGCCTAAAGGCAGATAGAAATCTAGCAGATAACGCTAAAAAAAAGTTAATAATAAGACGACTAAAGAAGATCAATAAAGAATAGCAATCAGCGTTAAAATAGTGGCTTTGATTGCTACTTTTTTACTACTGATAAAAATATATTTCTATTGAAAAAATATGATAAGAATAATTAAATTTGGAGTCTATTGATGACTACGATTGACGCCTCATTTAATCCTAATGAGAAACTATCCACCATTTACCCTCTAATCGACACCCATACGCATTTTGATGCACCAGTTTTTGACGTTGATAGAAATCAGCAACTCCAAAAGGCTTATCAGCAAGGCGTACGCCATTTGGTATTAGTGGGGTATTTACAGCGGCATTTTGACCGTTTATACGAAACTAAAGAATTTATTAATAAACAGCTGCACTCTATGATAGGGCAGGCGACTGAGCAAAAAGAAACATCTGTTAATGCGCATATTGCCTTAGGTTTACATCCTTTTTATATAGAGCAGCATACTGAAGCGCATCTAAAAAGTATGGCGCAGATGCTGGATAAAAAGCGTCCATTGGCCATTGGTGAAATCGGCTTTGATACTTTTACTGAGGCAATGAAACAGCCTGAGATGTTCGCAAAGCAAGAGTATTTTTTCAAGGCACAACTGGACATGGCGGTTAGCCACAAGTTACCGGTGATGCTGCATATTCGTAAAGCGCACGCTGAGGCGTTGGCTTTATTAAAAGCGCATGACTATGATGCGCATAAGCTTGGCGGTATTGCCCATAGTTTTAGTGGTGGCGAGCAAGAGGCGAAAGCATTTGCAAAACTGGGTTTTAAGCTTGGAGTGACCGGTCAAGTGACCAATCCAAATGCCAAGAAGTTACGCCGCGCGATTCAGGCAGCTGTTGATACTTACGGCATTGACTGTTTGGTGATTGAAACGGACTGCCCGGATATGACGCCTATTATGTGTCAGGATTCGGGCATTAGTCAGTCGGCGCTCGGACAAAGCCCAGATAATGAATGGGGCGATGCGCCGGCTCATAATAGAAATGTTCCCGCTAACTTACCTTATGTATTAAGTAGCTTAAGTGAGCTACTCGATGTGCCGCTAGCGATCTTATCTGAGCAATTGTGGCACAACAGTTGCAACGCTTTGCGCACCAATTGGCGTTATCCAATCTAGTAATAGCAAAAGATGTTGATTGATAATAGAAATTCTTTAACCGAGCTTTAATTTGTTATGAGTGAAAAAGTGCAATTACAGCAGAACACAACAACACAGTCAGATACTTTAACTAGTCTAGTCGATTCAGATGTCATTGATAACAGTGAGCGCCAAATTGTTCCTAAAAGCTCTGATATGACTGATGATTCTAATGAGCAGTATGAGCGCCGCTTTAAAGGCACGCAAACTCTCTATGGCGCATCCGCTGTCGATACTTTTGCCGCAGCGCATGTTTATGTGATAGGTGTCGGTGGTGTTGGTTCTTGGGCAGCAGAAGCGCTCGCTCGCACCGCAGTTGGTACTATTACTTTGATTGATTTAGATATATTGGTTGCTTCTAATGTCAATCGTCAGCTGCCAGCGTTAGATAGCAGCTTTGGGCAAAGTAAGATTGCGGCGATGGCGACCCGTATCTGCGAGATTAACCCAAAAGTTACGCTACATTTGATAGATGATTTTTTGACTCCTGAGAACGTTGCGGCATTACTGCCCAGTCGCGCGCAAGCAAAAGCGGCGGCGCAAAATAATCCGATTGTGATTTTAGATTGCGTCGATGATATGAATGCCAAGCTTGCCATCGCGCTGCATTGCCGCTTTAATAAATTAAAATTGGTTTGTGCGGGCGGGGCGGGCGGTAAAATAGACCCAAGCCAGATTAAGGTGAGCGATTTACGTGACAGTTATCAAGATCCACTATTGGCTAAATTACGCAATAAACTGCGTCACGAAAAAGGCATTAATAGTGCGCTAAAAGAAAAGTTTGGCATCAAATGTGTCTATTCGACAGAGCCACCGCGCGTCGATAAAAGTTGCCAAACAGGCGGTTTGCACTGCGGCGGTTATGGCTCAGCGGTCGTTGTCACTTCAGTGGTCGCAATGCTAATGGTAAGCGAGGCATTACAATTATTGCTTAAGCAGGCGACGGTTAAGCCAAGCGTCTGATACGAATTAACGGAGTCCATTTTGTCTACATCTAATTTGCCAAAAAACGGTTATCCCATTGCCGCCGATGAAGTTGAGCGTATCAATAAGCTTAAAAAATATCAGGTACTTAATAATAATGAGGAACCTGCTTTTGCGCGCTTAACTGAGCTGGCTAAACATTTTTTTAATATGCCGATAGTCACTATCACTTTTATGGATGAAGAAACCCAGTATCTAAAATCGGTACATGGGCTTGGCGGTGTTTGTACGACAACGCGCAAAGTGGCTATTTGTAATTATACCGTGCTGTCGGATGAGGTTTTTGTTGTCCCTGATTTGACAAAGGATAGCCGCTTTAGCCAAAATCCCTTGATAACGGAATCACCGCATCTGCGTTTTTATGCTGGCGCGCCGATTATTATGCATGAGGAGGGCAAAACTTACCGTTTAGGCTCATTGTGCTTGATGGATATACAACCGCATCATGATTTTACAGATAAGGATGCAAAGATATTAGCGCAGTTTGCCGCTATGGCTGCCGATGCTTTGCAGCTCCAAGACCAACAGCGCAATGCAAAACATGCCAATGAGATGAAGTCTGAGTTTTTGGCCAATATGAGTCATGAGATTCGTACCCCAATGAATGGCATTATTGGCATGGTTGAGATGTTAAGCGAAACGAAGCTGAGCGCTGAACAACAAGAATATGTTGATAATATTAAAGTTTCAAATGAGCATTTGCTGGCAATTATCAACGGTATCTTAGATTTATCCAAAGTTGAATCGGGCAAAATGACCATCGATTCTATTCCAATGAATCTCTCGAGCCTTTGTAATGAAGTGGTAAGCTTATTTGCTGTTAAAGCCCGTCAGCGTGGCTTGATTTTAGATTACCATTATACGGAATCGCTATCACCTTATATCAAAGGTGATCCGGTAAGGCTCAAACAAGTGATGGTTAATTTGGTCAATAATGCCATCAAATTCACCCGTGAGGGTGGTCGAGTGACGATTGACGTTAAGCATATGCAAAACAATCCTTGTGAGGATAAATATAATTGCCATGGCTCGACAGGTTATGAAGAAAGTTTATTAGAACAGCGTATAGATAATGATAATAGCGTTCATTACGACACTGATGATAGTGGCATGGTTCATTATAAAGACATGACATTATGTATCGAAGTTACGGATACGGGCGTCGGCATCAAGCCTGAATCATTGGAGGCGATCTTTGACGCTTATGATCAGGCCAATAAATCGACCCATCGCCTTTATGGTGGTACAGGACTTGGCTTGTCTGTTTGTAAGTCTTTAGTTGAGTTGATGGGTGGCTATATCGAAGTGGACAGTGCCGTAGGTATTGGGACGACGTTTACTGTACTGTTGCCGTTACCTACTATCGATAACGCCGCTTATGAAATATGGCAAGATTCAAATGACTTTGGTATGGCAGAACCCAGTCATGAGCTTATCGGTCATATCTTGCTCGTCGAAGATGATAGCGTTAACGCCATGATTGCCAAAAAAGCGCTCAATAATAGCGGTCATACGGTCACTCATGTCACCGATGGGCAACAAGCGATTGAGATTTTTGCTTTAAATCCTGAGTTGTATGATGTTATATTGATGGATCATCATATGCCGATTATGGATGGTGTACAGGCAACTATTAAGCTACATGAGCTTTATGACCCACAAGAGCTACCGCCTATTATCGCCTTGACCGCCAATGCGATGGATGGCGAGCGCAAAAAATACCTTGATGTCGGTATGCAGGATTATTGCACCAAGCCATTTAAACAAGAACAGCTTAATGCGTTGGTGCAATATTGGCTGATGCATAAGCAATCAATGGAAGAATAGTTTTTAACCTAAAAACGCATTTAGCATTAAAAAAGCTTAACCGCTAATAAGTGGTTAAGCTTTTTTATTTTTAATAATGCATATAGAACATCAAGACGCTTAGCTAACGCGCGTTTGATAATCACCGGTGCGCGTATCAACACGGACAACTTCGCCTTGCTGGACAAATAATGGCACACGTACCACCGCACCTGTCTCTAGGGTTGCAGGTTTACCGCCACCACCTGACGTATCACCGCGAACACCAGGATCGGTTTCGGTAATTTGCAATTCAACAAAGTTAGGCGGAGTGACTGATAACGGCAAACCATTGAATAAAGTAATGGTGCAAAGCGCGTTACTGTTCTCTTTTAGCCATTTTATCGCATCACCAATCGCGGTTTTGTCGGCTTGTAATTGCTCAAAACTCTCAGGATGCATAAAGTGCCAAAACTCACCATCGTTATAAAGATAGTTCATTTCAGTATCGATAACATCCGCCGCCTCTAAGCTATCGCCTGATTTAAACGTCTGCTCAAGCACACGACCACTACGTAGGTTGCGCATTTTGACACGGTTAAAGGCTTGCCCCTTACCAGGTTTGACAAACTCATTTTCTAGAATGGCATACGGATTGCCATCGAGCATGACTTTGAGACCAGCTTTAAATTCGTTAGTAGAAAAACTTGCCACGGAACACTCCTAAGGGTTGTAAGTATTGTCATCAATAATTGGATGTGGGGGTTGCGCCTTGCTGTGCTAAAACCGCCTATGACGCTCAAGGTTTTATGAATAATTCGTACGCTTTGATAGCGGACACACTAAGAGCGTATAATATCGGCTTTTGGGCACAGGTATAAGGTTGTCATGATAAACCATTTAATCACACAAAAAAACTGGCAAACGCAATTATCCGAAGCGATAACCTCTATTGATGAGCTGCTCGAGCTGTTAAAGCTAGAATCACTGCGTTCAGAGATTTATATACCTGAGCACTTTCAGCTGCGTGTACCACGGGGTTTTGTGGCAAAAATGACGATTGGTGACAGTGACGACCCTCTGCTCAAACAAGTATTGCCCCATAAAAAAGAACAAATCGCTGTGACCGGTTATGTGGCAGACCCTCTAAGTGAAAATACGCACAATCCGGTGAAAGGTTTGTTGCATAAATACCAATCAAGAGTATTGTTAACGATTACTGGTGCTTGCGCCATCCATTGTCGTTATTGCTTTCGCCAGCATTTCGACTATAGCGCCAATATGCCAACCGCCGATGCCAAAAAGCATATTATCAATTATATCAGCGCCCATCCTGAAATCAATGAGGTGATTTTGAGCGGCGGCGACCCATTAAATGTCACCAACAGACGCTTATTTGCTTGGCTCGATATTTTAGAAGCGATTCCACAGCTGACCACCATCAGGCTGCATACCCGTTTGCCATTGGTCATTCCAGCGCGCCTAGATGATGACTTATTGGATAGGTTGTCGCAAAGCCGCTGCCAAATCGTCATGGTGATTCATTGTAACCATGCCAACGAGATTGATGCGCTAACTGCTGAATACTTGCAGCGTGCGCGCGCGGCTGGCGTCACCTTATTAAACCAAGCGGTACTGTTAAAGGGTATCAATGATAGTGTGGCGGTGCAAACGGCACTCAATCAGCGCTTGTTTGCGGCTGGAGTACTGCCTTATTATCTGCATGTGTTAGATAAAGTGGCAGGTGCGGCTCATTTTGATAGTGACGAGCGTGCCGCCATTGCGCTGTATTGGTCGTTACTTGCGGCATTGCCTGGTTACTTGGTGCCAAAATTGGTCAGAGAGTTGCCAAATAAACCCTTTAAAGTACCGATTAATATTTACAATGAGGCCTAAAATGGGCAATATAAGATATTAAAAAATTAGTGAACAAATAACGATTAAAATTGTGGTGAGTAAAAACTCATTAATGGGTCAGTTAGTTCTCATGTGCAGGATTAATGTTGCTCATGCAAGTAACGCATTAAATATCCAAAAACCTATTGATAACGTGCGCAATTACTAAGGATAGTAATGGTAAATTTATCGACGTTTCAGCAATATTTAAATACTGATACGACCAAATCGCAGACATTGATAAAATCGATTAATTTAACGAAGCCGATGAATAGCGATGAGCAGCATTTGCGTAAATGGGCGTTGCTATTGCCGATGCAAACAGAGGCGGAGCAAATAGAGCAGCTAGAACAATTGCTCACAGAATTGCGCGTGGCAAATATAGATGATCGGCAGCGCCTGACATTGCTCAGGATTGTGATGGATGCTGCCAATCAGCTGATTGCAACGTTACGTCAGCATTATATATATGAAACAGCGGCTTTTAACGATTATAAGCTCGGTTATGTGGCACAGGTTAAGTCGCTGTACTATTTAATAATTATGGTATATGACGGCGTCATACAGCGAGAGAATGCTTTTCTAGCAGATAAACAGCAGCAACCATCATCCAATCTTTGGCAGCGCTATTTTACTAATGAGAGATCCTCGCCGATTACTTTGGCCGTCGCTAGCTATCAGACGCTGCTGATCTATCAAAAGCTGTTGTTTGAAGACGCACTTTGTTATCAAAAGCCCGCCGCCTATTTATGGTCCAATATCAATCAGCTGTATTATATGGCTTGCCAACAGCAAACCGTTGATATTGACTTAAGCCCTTATATCATTACCCACTGTGCGGATAATATTCATCGATTATATAGTCAGCTATGCTTGCATAGTTTATTGAACGTACGCGCTATGCGTCGCCCCACTGTGTTAATGGTACAGCGTTTGCTACTAGAGTGGAGCGAGCATCTCGTCACCTCCGTAGAGCCGCAGACTGAGACAAAGGTATTTGTTAATTTGCACAGTGACAATCCACCGACGTATTTGACCGCTCATTCTGCCATCAACCCTTATGATGCGCATCATGATTGTTTGTTTATAGAACTTGCACCGCTAATTGCCTATTTAAAATCACGGTCTCTCAAACTTATCGAGGAAGCTCGAGAAGGGATTGAGTGTTATTTACTAAATACCGTCGCTATGACCTTGAGCTATCGCTACATCCAGTCATCATTGACGCTACCCATCAAGCAAAGTGCCGCACAAGAGGCGCAGCTCATCACTGGGTTTAATCATATTCATTACCGACTGAGTAATGGGCAAAGCTTATCAAGCTTGATAGCTGCTAAAGATTTACCTGACCATCAACAACCTCGCTATGATACCTTGCCAAAAAAACAGTCTGCCAATACCATTTCTATTAATACAATATTAAGGGTAGAAACGTTTGACAGCCATAATGACTTGTCCGACTTTCGCACCTTGCGCCTTCTAATAGATTCAGAGGAGCCAGATGCCGGTGTAAGCAATGATGGAAAAACTACGCCTAAAGCAAAATATAGCGGCAAAAAAGAAGAAGATACAGTAGATTTTGCAGAAAATGACGTGCTAGATTCTATTGCACCGATGCCTTTGAGAATCATGAGTCTTTTCTTGTTATGTCGCTCTGATAAATCAGCCTCACATGAGTGTTCAATAGGAGTGGTGCGCTGGCTAGATATGGACCGTGAAAAGCCCGAACTTGATTGGCAAGTCCTTGGCTATCAGCTCATCGCTTGTGGTATTCGCCTGCAAGATAGAGACAGTCGCAGTCGCCATTTTGTACCCGCGTTTGTCATCGGTAATGATGAGCAGCTACAGACTGGTTGTAGTCTAATAGTACCCACTTCTTATTTTCAAGAAGGCGATAAGGTTATGATGCGTATCAATACCAAACAGAAAACGCTGCGTTTAGGGCGGCGTTTGCTAATGACAGATGAGTTTAGCCAATATGAAGTGATGCAACTTTAAACCGTTATCCCTAAATACTCTGAGTAAGTTTGGGACAGTCAATACTTAAGAATTGATAATAGGTTAAGCGTATTTGGTTTAAGTTTGTTTAATAGTTTATAACATAGCATTGCAATTGTAACTTAAGCAGCAGTCAGTTAAATTATTGTTTATAATGACGAAACTGCTCCTATGATTTAAAAGGCCTCCTATGCGTACTCAGTCCATCTTAAACCTATTAGTCATCGATGCTGACCAGCTTTATGCTGAGCGTCTCGTCGACTTGTTAGGTTCATATTACGATAGTGTGAACTTAGGTTTTTTGGACGATAAGGAAGAGCTGTTAAAGTCGCTACGTCAACCATGGGATGTGTTGGTTTTTGGTCAGGCTTATGATATGAACTTTACCGATGTGGTCGGTATCATTCAAGAGCAGAATATTGATTTACCCTCAGTTTGCTTGATAAATAAAGACACTGCGGCCAACGCTCATAATGAAGAAGGCTTGCCATCAATCGTAAATAGCACGATGGTTAAGGCACTTTGTGCGAAGGAGGAAACCGCCGTTATTATGTCTATTTGCTTGCTGCATGATAATTTGCGTGGTCGTCGCCAGCTTACAACCCTACGTCATGTACTGTCTGGGGCCGAACAACGCGCAAACGTGCTCATTAAAAACTCAAAAAGTGCCGTCGCTTATATCGATCAAGGGATTCATATTTTTGCCAATGATCCGTATTTGCAACTATTTGGTTTTGAGTCGTTAAACGATGCGATAGGTGTTCCCGTTGTTGACTTAATTTCTGGCGGAGAGAATGTCAAAGGCTTTAAGCAGTTTCTGCGTCAATTTGAGAAAGGCAGTCGTAAAGACGTTGAGTTTAACTTTGAAAGCAAACGCACCGATGGCAGTACGTTTGAGGCAAAATTACAGTTAGCTTCGGCAACTCTGGACGGTGAACCGGTCACCCAAATTATTATTCAGCAAAACAACAGCAATAGCGCTGAAGTTGCGAAGCGCTTGGCAGAGGCTGAGCGTAAGGACAGCTTAACGGGTATTGATAATCGCCGCAGCTTTGAAGAGCAGTTGGCAACGCTCTATCAACAGGCAAAACAAGGCGCGTTGACGGCAGGGTTACTCTACATTCAGCTTGATAATATTGGTAAAATCAGAAGTAGTTTGGGTTTACAAGGCGTCGATATCACCGTTCAGCAAGTCGCTTATGCCTTAGATAAACTGGTAACAGACAAGATCGTGGAAGGAAACCATGTCAGTCGTTTTAGTGACACGGCTTTTACGGTGTTGGTAGAGAATCAAACCAGCGCAGCGCTTGAACAACTGGCTGAGAAAATCGTTGTGACCATCAGTGAGATGTTTATCGAGGTCGATAAGCGGACGACAAATACTACGGCAAGTATTGCTATCGTTAAGATAGAGAAAAATACCCCTGAGCCAAGAGTGTTGCTTGAGCGGGCGCTAGATGCCATCAGTCAGATTATGATTGAAACTTCCAATCATGGGGGAACCTATCATTTATATGACGCCAGTGAACATGCCAATAGTGATGATCATGCCCTTGCCGAATCTTTAGTCGATGCTATTGCTAACAATCGCTTTGAGCTGTCATTCCAGCCGATCTATGACATTAATAACGATCGCAGTGATTTCTTTGAAGTCTATCTGTGCTTGCCACTGGCAGATGCAGACAATACGATATTGACCCCTGATCAGTTTATGGCAGTAGCTAAAGTGCATAAACTGCTTGAAAAAATAGACCGCTGGATACTTATCAATGCCTGTAAGAAAATCAATGAGGTGCGTAAATCCCATCCGGATGCGCGCTTATTGGTGCAACTGACCAATGCTTCGTTGATAGATAAAAAACTGCCGAGCGTTGCCAGTCAACTAATCAATGCCGTAGGTGGTAAAACGGGTGCATTAACCTTACAGTTTAATGAAAAAGACATTGCTGACCATTTAACTGTGGCAAAATCGCAATTTGCAGCACTTAGTCAAGTTAACTGTCAGCTTGGTATCAATAATTTTGGTTCATCAGCTAAGTCGGTTGAACTTGCTAACTTTGTGCAACCTGATATGGTGCGCCTAGCTCGCAGCTATGTAGAAGGCATTGATAACCCTGAGAACTTAGAAACGGTTAAAGCACTTATCGCCCGTACGAGTGAGATTAATGTTGATGTCTTGATGCCTTATATTGAGGATGCCGCGACCATGTCGGTTGCTTGGAGCGTGGGCGCACGCTATCTGCAGGGTTATTATCTAGAAGCGCCTAGCAATAACATAAAATTATCAGGCGAGAGTTAAATCTGGCTAAATAAGTAGATTCAACTTTTAGCAACTATACATATATTTTCTATCCAGCGCTATGTATGTTTGTCAATCTTTACCTTGTATTATGGTCGAGCTAGACGCATACATAGCCCACGCCCCTCAATGAAAGATTACCACAACATGTCTATTGTCAAAAAATATCAATTAGGCGCTATGTTTGCCGCTTTGTTATTGCTCAGTGCTTGTGAGAAAACACCCCCTGATTATCGCGCTCCTGTGACATTACCACTATATACTGAGGGTGATGCTGATAATGGGGCGCTGATATATCAAGATGCTTGCGGTCAGTGTCATCAGCTAAATCCTGGACTCAATAAAAAAGGTCCGCAGTTGATGAATATTTATGGTGCGCACGCAGGAGCGCTAGAAGACTATACCTATAGTAAAGGGCTTAAGACATCAGGTTGGGTATGGGATGCTGAGACGCTTGATGCTTATATCGCTGATGCCGAGAAAGCCGTGCCAAATTCAAAAATGCTTTCAGACCCGATGCCAGATGCTAAGGAACGTGCTGATGTGATTGCTTATTTATCAACGCTACGGGCGCCAGTACCAACAACTGATGATATAAAATAATGTTTAAATTAACAGGATTTATTTCATAAACCATTCCTTTGAAAAACGAGCCAAGAATCGATAATGAGCCATACCGCTAACGACTATTTTTATAATCAGCAACGAATTGCTCAGTTAATGATGCAATTAAATCAAATCGTTCTAGACAAGCCGCAAGTAGTCAAACTGGCGCTTAGCGGTATCTTGGCAGGCGGGCATCTGTTGCTACAAGATTTACCGGGTATGGGTAAAACGACTTTAGCGCAAGGCTTAGCGCAACTACTCGGTTTGAGTTTTAGCCGCGTGCAGTTTACCAATGATATGCTACCGGCCGATATTTTGGGTATGAGTATTTTTAATCAAAGTAAACAGCAATTCGATTTTCGTCCCGGCCCTATCTTTACTCAGCTATTGCTAGCGGATGAGATTAACCGCTCCAGTCCTAAGACCCAAAGTGCGTTATTAGAGGCGATGGAGGAGCGGCAAGTCACGCAAGATGGGCAAACCTATCCATTGCCGCAGCCGTTTTTTGTGATTGCTACCCAAAACCCATTGCAGCAAGCGGGCGTCTATCCACTGCCTGAATCGCAGCTTGATCGGTTTCTATTGTGTTTGTCGCTTGGTTATCCATCGCCTGCAGCAGAGCGCGAGCTCCTAAAAGGTCAAGACCGCCGTGCGTTATTAAAGGAGTTGCCTGCGGTACTTGATACCGAAGCGGTATTATTAGCGCAGCAAGGGGTTAAGCAGGTATACGTCGCGGATATAGTATTAGATTATCTGCAAAGACTGGTCGCCAAAACACGCGCCAGCCAAGAGTATCATGGCTTATCACCGCGTGGTGTGCTGTCGCTACAGCGTGCGGCACAGGCTCATGCTTATGTGTCAGGGCATATGGAGGTGACGCCTGAAGACATCCAAGCGGTATTTGCTGCGGTCACAGATCATCGCCTCGGGCAGCGCTTTGTACCGGCGCACGTGACTGGTGGACAAGCCACGCAAACCATCGCCCAACGTATATTGGTAGATGTGGCTGTCGTTGTTTAATCGTTTAAATTTTTTATGGTAAGGATAGGGTAGTCATGAGCATTTTGCCAAAAGCCTTAACCGTACCAGCTACCTCATTATTAAGCGGTTGGTTTGCCGCGCGTGCGCCCAAAAGCGATAGTGCTACACTCAATTTGCGTAACGTCTATATTTTCTTTAGTCGCGAAGGCATGTTATTTGCGCTGTTATTGATTATCACCTTTATCGCTGGTATCAACTATGGCAATAACTTGGTATTGGGTTTGTGTTTTTATCTGATCAGTGTTTGGCTTATCAGCTTTCATGTGACCTTTGCGCACATTTCAGGTCTGCAAGTACGGTTGCTTGACATGACGATGGCAGAAGCAGGTGCGCCTGTTTGGGTCACTTTGCAGCTGCGTAATCAAAGCCGCCAGCCAAGACGGCAGTTATTATTAAGCTTTGATCAAGTAGGCTTTGATCAAGTAGGCTTTGATCAAGTTGGCTTTGAGCAGGCAGCTAAGCAAAAGAGTGAAAAGACGGGTAAAAAATCCCATAAAAATAATAAACCTAGCACTGATAATCAAAACTCAATACTGATCACACGGCTACAAGGCGAGCAAATCATTCGTTTGCCGGTACAAACACATAGTCGTGGGCAGTTGGAACTACCAAGATTAAAAATCAAAACCGTTTACCCATTAGGTATCATGCGCGCATGGTCTTATGTCTATTTTTCCCGTAGCGCGTGGGTCTATCCAAAACCTGAAACGTTCGATTGGCAGGCGCAATATGCCATCGTAAGTCAGGAGGATTTGCCAACAGGCGGACAGTATCGACCAGGCCAAGATGACTTTGAGCTACTCGATAATTATATCGAAGGCGAATCGCTAGCACGGGTTTCTTGGGGGCATGTAGCGCGCGGTCAGGGTATGTTTACCAAGCATTTTGCTGATCCGGTCGGTCATGAGCAAACGCTGTACTATACCGATATGCCAGCGGCGCATCATGAACAAAAATTAGCGCAAATGGCGTATGGGGCGCTTAAATTAGGTGAACTAGGCGTGCCATTTAACATGCGCTTACCCAATGATATGCCTTTCGATAAGCATTCTGCTACAACGATGGGTGAAGGTGAGGCGTTTGCGCAAACCTGCTTATTAAGGTTGGCAAAAGTACCATGAGCAACTTAAAAGGTTACCATGCAAATGATACAGAGATAAGTCTTGCAAGCTTTGAGCAGTTGGCCTTGGGTCAAAACAGTAATGTTCGCACGCCTCTTGTTGGTAATCATAAATGGTACCGCAAGCTACTCGCCTTGCCAGCCTACTATTGGGTATTAATTGCGCAAATTATCGTCATTTTACCTCATGCCGCGCATTTGCCGTTGTGGCTAATCGGTTTCGCAGTGGTCAGTATTTTTGCCCAGCTACCGAGTCTTAAGGCTAAGTTTAAAAAACTGACGCATTTAAAACGTGTCTATCAAAGCATGCAGATGCTCGGCTTCTTGTTGGGGCTGGCGGGGTTGTGGCTTACTTATAATACAGCGTTTGGACTGGATATGGGCGTGGCATTTTTAGTCCTGTGCCTTATTAGTAAGCTGTGGGAGCTGTATAAGCGCCGTGATGCTTATGTGGTGCTTAATCTATCACTGTTTGTACTGGCGTCGCTGTTTTTGATGGATCAAGGCATTGTTACTACTTTAGAAGTGGTTGTCGGCGCGGTCATTGTATTGTTGGCATTTATTGCGCTCAACGATGATGGTAATACTCGCGGTGATGGTCGTCTGCGTACTTTGGGCGTGCTCGGCATCGGAGCATTGCCATTATTAATCGTGCTGTTTTTATTCTTTCCGCGCTTGCCGCCACTATGGTCAGTGCAGCTGTCGGGACAGCAAGCGACTACTGGCGTCTCTGATAGTATGTCGCCCGGTGACTTTGCTAATTTGAGCCAGTCGACTGAGCTGGCTTTTCGGGTAGAATTTGCAGATAAGCGTCCGCCACAGCAGCAGTTGTATTGGCGCGGTTTGGTATTTAGCGACTTTGACGGGGTAACGTGGCGTCCTAGTCCTCAGCAACGACAATGGCAGCCGACGCAGCAAATGCCGTCTTGGATTGAGAGTGCCTTTGCAACTATCCCTGATGAAGTAAAAGTTGCGCCTACCAGCTATGAGATTATCCTAGAGCCAACACAGCAAAACTGGCTATTTGGACTTGATTATCCTTTTGCGCAGCGCCAAGACGTCAGTATTACCTCAGACTTTACCTTATTAAAGGACCAGCCGGTTACCCAACAGCTGCGCTACGATGTCTTGCAGTTTGCGCCGATGCGTATCGATCCAATTCTCTCTGAGGAGTCACGACTTTTAAACCTTACACTGCCTAATAAAGGGAATCCGCAAGCACGAGCGCTGGCGCAGCAGCTTTTTGCTCAGTCAAACTCAGACCCACTACGTTATATACAAGCACTCGAACGCTGGATTAATCAAACGGAATTTCGCTATACGTTATCGCCACCAAGGCTGAATACCAACCGTATTGATGAGTTTTTATTTGACACTAAAGCAGGTTTTTGTGAGCACTATTCTTCCAGCTTTACTTTTATGATGCGTGCCGCTGGTGTTCCAGCACGCGTCGTCGCTGGCTATCAAGGTGGCGAGCTGAGCCGCGGCGGCAATGTTTGGGAGGTGCGGCAAAAGGATGCGCACGCTTGGACTGAGGTTTGGCTTGACGGTCAAGGCTGGGTACGTGTCGATCCGACTGCATTTGTCGCCCCTGAGCGCGTCGAGCAAGGGATGGATGCGCTGACGCAGGCGCAAGGAGCGGCAATGTTCGGTGATGGTGCTAGTGCGCAAATCAGCTATCAGCAGTATCAAATGCTACAAACCTTACGCCGTCTATCAGACCAAGCCAGCTACTATTGGCAAAAAGACGTCGTTGGTTATGATCAAGACAAGCAAGCTGACTCATTGCTTAAATGGTTTAATATTAGCTCAATCATGCAGCAGATTGTCTGGTTGGCGGCGAGTGCCATTAGCGTTATGGCGATTCTTGTTTTCGCTATCTGGCAACGTCGCCGCAAACGTTGGCATCCAGTAGACCTACCACTTGCACAACTCTCAAAACGCATTGGTAAAGCGGATAAATCGCTTGCTCGTGATGATAGCGAAGGGCAATTAGCTTGGCTTGAGCGTTTGCCGATGGCAGTTGATGATAATGATACCAGTAGTCAAAATAGTGCTAAGATTGATAAAACTAATAAGCTAACCGCTAACGGTCACTCTGAAAATGTCCAAGCGAAAATTATACAGATTCAACAAGCTTATCGTCAGCTGCGTTATGGACGTCTAAGCACCCTTGCAACCAGTGATAACGAATATCGAACTGTGCTTAAACAGCTCAAGAAAGACGCAAGTGAATTGTTTTAAATAATTTTAAAAGAACCACTTAATCACTTAAATTATACAAAAAAAGCCCTAATCAAAAGATTAGGGCTTTTTTTGCATCCACCATAGCTAAAGCTGAGATCTACGCTATCAAAAGAATGTTATTTTTCAGCTAAGATGTAAGTAGTTATCTATTTATATATTAATATAGACTTTAGTTCGTTAATTTATAAGCTTATTAATAAGCTGTTACTTTCTTTATATGTAAAAAAATGAATATAATATTTTTAATAATTAGCTCTTATCCTACTGAAAAACCTGATGAACGGTTCTAATACTAAGATGAGTGACGTTGTGCTTCTGTATATATATGTATTAAAATGTAACAAACAAAAGTTCTAAATATTTATAGGCTTTTAAATCTTAATTAAGTAATTTTTAGATATAGCAGTTTAGCGTATTAGTAGTTTGTGCTCATCTATGTTCCGCCATAACCACTAAGCTATTCATCTTTTAATGAAGACAGGGAAATTCAGTATGAACCGTAATTACAAAGTTATTTGGAATGCCTCATTAAATTGTTTTATGGCCGTTGCAGAATATGCAAAAAGTCGTGGCAAGTCATCTAGTGGTGCTGTTACTTCAAGTACAAAAGTATCTAGTGGTAGCGTAGTTGCAAGTGGCGCGAATATTTTGCGTTGGAGTGCTGTGTGTACGGGACTGATTGCAGCGGGTTTTAGCATGCAAGCAACTGCGTTATGCGCAACCGGCGATGCAATCGATTGTGGTGCAGGCGCTGCGGCTACTGGCTCTAGCAGTATAGCCTTAGGTCAGAATGCTAAGGCAACCGCTGGTCAGTCGATCGCCATTGGAGGTGCAGCGGGAGGACAATTCACTACAGCTAGCGGTGATCAGTCTATAGCTCTTGGTGCTAATGTTGTGTCATCTGGTAGCTCATCAATAGCTATTGGTGGTGATGATCTAAACCAAGCTTCTAGAACTAATGTAGATGAGAATGGTACTGTCACTAGTACTGGTACTAACAATAACTCTGGTAATGTTAATACGGCATTCAGGAAGTATTCTGGTCGTGATTTAGTTGTCACTCCACAGTTTCCCAACACAGCAGCTAGTGGTCAAGCTTCAGTAGCTATTGGTGTGCAATCGGTTTCAAGTGGAGCGCTGTCCACCGCATTTGGTACTCAGACTAAGGCCAGTGGTATTGCTTCTGCAGCGTTTGGTGTATCAGCAAATGCTTCTAAAGAAGGTTCGGTAGCACTTGGAGCAGGAAGTCAGACTGATGGTAGTGCAACTAAGGTCACAAAACAGACGGTAAATGGCGTTGAGTTTACAGGATTTGTAGGTAACTCTAGCTTTGCTGGTACTGCCGCTGATGCTGGACGCCAAGTGTCTGTGGGTCTTATTGGTAATGAGCGCCAAATAAAAAACGTAGCACCAGGTGAGTTATCTGCAACTTCTACCGATGCAATAAATGGCAGCCAGATTTACGCAGTAAGTAGCAAGTTAATTGATAATATTAATGCAGTCAAAACAACGACTGATGCTGTCGTTGCCGGTACTGCTGGTTTAGTAAAGCAAGCAAATGGTACAGCACCAATCACAGTAGGCGCTCAAACAGGCGGCACAAGCGTTAGCTTTGCGAACTCAGCTAATGTAGATCGTCAATTAAAAGGCGTTGCAGATGGTACTAATACTAACGACGCAGTAAACGTTGGTCAGTTGAATACTTTGGCAAACCAAACCTTCAAGATTCAAGCTAACAATGATACGGCATCAGCTGTCAAATCTAGTGATACCGTTAAGTTCAAAAATGGGAGTAATGTAGAGATCACTCGCAGTGGTAATGATATTACTATCGCTACCTCAAGTAATCCAAGCTTCACTACGGTAACTTCTACTGGAGCTATGAGTGCGGGTTCTTTAAATACTGGGGGGGCTCTAACTGTCGCTGGTATTGCCACATTAAACGGTGGCGCTAATTTAAATAATAATAAAATTAGTGGTTTAGCTATTGGTACCGAACTTACAGATGCTGCAAACGTCGGACAATTACAAGCTGCGACTAATGGCGTGACCAATACTGCTCCTGTGGTATATAGCAAAGCGGACGGTACACAAGTTTATAAAGTTGGTAACGCGTTCTTTGACAACGCTGCTGGTACAGGTACAGCAGTTGCGAATTTAGATATCATCACTAGTATCCGCAGTGCCGATGGCAGCACCACTAGAACTACTAAACTTCGTAACGTTGCTGCTGGCAGTATTGCTACAAACAGCACGGAAGCCATCAATGGTAGTCAGCTTAATAATATCGCACAAGGCAACAGGACATTACTTGGCGGCGCAGCGGCTGTTGATGTGAATGGTGTTGTGACGTCTACCAACATTGGCGGTACAGGTGCGAGCACCATTGACGGTGCTATTTCAGCTGCGAATACCCAAGCGAACAAAGAGTTAACCTTTACAGGTAATGTGCTTAGCGACACCGGTACAAATGGTAGTCAGCAAAAACTTGGCAGCACGCTGAACATCAGTGGTGGCGCTGCTACTACAGCGACTTCAAGCAATGCCAACATTAAAACAGTGATCACTGATGGCAAGGTTGATATTCAGATTGTTGATGCCCCGACGTTTACAGGTCAAGTAAAAGCCAATGGCTTTGATGCAAACAGTCAGAAGATTGTGAATGTGGCTAATGGTGCGACCATGAGTGGCAGTAAAGACGCCATTAATGGTGGTCAGCTGAATACGGCGGCGGCAACAGCGCAAGCCACTTAGGTGGCGGCGCAACTTACAACGCGACGACTGGCGCCATCACAGCCCCAAGTTATCAGTTGGACAAAGGCACCGTGACCGCAACCAACGTGGGCGGTGCGCTAACCAACCTTGATGGTCGTATCAGCACCAACACAGATAACATAGGCATCAACACTGGCAACATCATCAAAGCCAAAACCACAGTGACTAAAGGTGACAACATTGAAGTCACCTCATCGACCAATACAGATGGTTCAACCAACTATCAAGTTGCTACTGCCAAAGACTTGACGGTCGATCGCATCAAAGCGGGCAATAGCACCTTAAACAGCGCAGGCGTTACCATTACTGATGGCACCAAAACCACCACTGTCAGCAGTGCTGGCACCAATGTCACTGACGGTATCAACAGCAGCACTTATGGCGCCAATGGCTTGAGCATCACAGGCGGTCCAAGCGTCACGACGACTGGCATCAATGCTGGCAACAAGAAGATCAGCGGTGTGTTAGCGGGAGACAGCGCAACGGA